>JBBAJN010000014.1:0-9361 GCA_040404045.1 Chitinophagaceae bacterium | reverse complement strand
TTACTTCTTGACCTCGAACAATTCTTCCTTGGGAACCACTTTCACTTTCATACCGTCGCGCAGCATCTTGCTCACGATGGTATAAGGACCTGTGATCACCTGGTCACCTTCTTTCACACCGCTCAGCACTTCAATATGGGTCATGTCCTGGATATCAGTGCGGACTTTCACCCGCTTCACGGCGCCATCGGTCTGTAAAACGAACACAACCTCTTCAAGGTCTTCGATATCCCCGCTCATTTCCTCCTGGCCGTTATTTGCAGGAGCTTCCACTTTCTTCGCTTTCTTCTCGTTCATGGCGACTTTGCCCGTATCGTTCTTGTCACGTGTAGTGACTGAATTGATAGGAACAGAGATCACATCGGCATGTGTTTTTGTCTGGATGTCGGCACTGGCACTCATACCCGGCCTGAAAGGAAAACTCTTGGCCTTTGCATTGTCCATCAGGTCCTGGTAAGAAGCCGGATCCAGCCTGATGCGGACTTCATAATTGGTAACGTCGGTAGTAGAAACCTGGGTGGTACCACCAGCACCGCGGTTGGTACTTGCGATCTGGGTGACCACACCCTTGAACTTTCGTTTGTTATAAGCATCCACCTCTACGATGGCCGTGTCCCCGATCTTCACTTTAGGAATATCATTTTCTCCAACATCCACACGCACTTCGATCACGCGCATATCGGCAACCCTCATCATTTCAGTACCCGCCATCATGGAGTTACCCACCACGCGCTCGCCTTTCTTAACGTTCAAAAGAGATACTACGCCATTCATGGGTGCCACTACACTGGTTCTGCCCAGATCCTTATTGGCACGTTGCAAACTGGCCTGCGCACTTTGCACGCCAGCCTGACCGCTCCGAATATTCTGTGTAGCCGCTGCATAATCAGCTTTTGCGGTGAGATAAGTACCTTCGGCCTGTTCAAATTCCAGTCTCGAGATCACTTTCTCATCGAACAATTGTTTTTGCCTTCTATACTGCTTTTCTGCCTGCTCCATCCTCGCCTTGAATGACTCGAGTGAAGCCGTGGAGTTCTGGACCTGGGCCTGTTGCTGGTTAACGCCTGCCGCAGCCTGGTCCCTTTGGGTAGCGAGGATATCAGCATACACGCGGGCAAGGAGCTGCCCTTTCTTCACACTGTCCCCTTCCTGGACCGTGAGTTCCACGATCTCACCGGAAACGTCGGGGCTGATCTTCACCTCGATCTCGGGATATACTTTTCCGCTAGCCGTGACCACCTCAGTGATCGACCTTTTGACCACTTTCTCAACCGATACTTTTGTTGATTCTTCCTTACCGATCACACCGGCCTGCTTCAGTCCTAATAGAGCTATTATCAATAAGAGCAAGCCTGCCCCTATCCATATCCATTTTTTTTTCATTTTCCTTATTCTTATGGTTGCAATTATAATCTGATGCCCTTCCCTTTATAGAATTCGAGCACTTTCATTTTGAATACATAATCGTACTGCGCAATCAACTTATCCACCCTTGCGCGGGTGAGGTTGTTCTGGTTGGTCAGCCACTCAATGGTTTGCATCACACCCACTTCATATCGCTTGGAAGCCAGCTCAAATGACCGTTCTGCCGTTTTCACCTGCTTGTCCCGGGCCAGGAAGGTCTGGAATGAGCCCAACGCTTGCTGGTAAGCATTATAAATATCCTGTTTCAGCTGGAGGGTATCGCGGGTAATAGCAAGCTGGCTTCTTTCGATATCCAGCTTTGAACGTTCAACTGTTGAACGCGCCTGCCATCCGTTAAAGATGGGAACATTAAGACCTACGCCCACAACTCTTCCCAACTGGTCGCGCAGCTGCTGTCCATAGCCGTTCCAAATATTCCCGAAATTCCTGTTTCGCGTGTCAAACGTAGGTGTCATGCCATAAACGGGCTGGGTAACCGGGGTTTTGACATAAAAATTTGTGACCTGCTCAGCCTGGCCGGTCACGAAGGTTTCAGTAAAGTTCTGGTTAAATGCCGTCTGGAGGCTCCCGAATGCGCTAATGGTTGGATAGAGGCGACCCTTATTGGCGGAATATGTTTTCTCAGAAGCCAGCAGCCTGAGGTTGTTGCTCTTGATCTGGGGCTGTGAGGTCAATGCCATTGAGTAGACGCTGGCAGGAGATTCTTCCAGGATATTATCCACCGGAATGCGCTCCACCGGCGGTGTATCCAAATCAAAAGGCGCATCGGCCGGGAGGTTGAGCAATCCTTTGAGAGTCAGCTTGTCGATCTCATACTGCGCAATCGACTGGATCATGGTGGCAGAATCGCGTGCCACCTGGGCTTCCAATTCTGCAGCATTGAGTTCGGGAAGGCTGCCTGCGTCTACCAGTTTCCGGGTATTCCGGTACTGGGCCTGGGATTGGGCGAGCTGGACCTCGTTTACCTTCGACTGCTCCAGGCTCAACAGCGCGAGGAGGTATTGGCGGGCGACATTCAGACCAATATCGTTCTTGGCCTTGTCCACGTCGGCCAGATCGGCCTGGTAACTGTATTTATTGGAAGCAATGGTATTTCTAAGGCTGTTCCAGTTAAAAATGGTGGCGTTTGCCTGGAGGCTTTGATTCTGGAACATGATGTTGGCATCCTGGAACACGTTGGTATTCCTGTTCAGCGACCGGCCGAAAGAGAAACCGTGGTTAAGGTTATAATTCAGGCTCGGAATCTGCGAGAGCTGGCTCTGTTTCAGGATCAGGGCTGAGGTACGCGCTTGGATATCTGCCTGTTTTACTGAAACATTGTTGGCCATGGCATAGTCCACACATCTCTTCAAGTCCCATTTCGCAGTGGTTTGGGCCGACAGGGTCGAAAACAGGATTGAAACAACTAAAACTGAAAGAATTTTCCGCATCATGCTTAAATTTCACCAAATCCGGTTGTCAGCCATTTTTGGGCATACAAATATTCAACCAAAACGGGGAATGGCAAAATCGTTGATAATCGAATGTCGCCGCCTATGGAATGTGGTGAATGTGGCAGAATGCGATAAATGTGTCAAATGGGCTTAATAAATGATTGTATCAAATCTTTTATTAGATACTCCGGCTCTTCGAGCCCCACATAGATCCTGATCATACGGTGGTCTTTCTTATTCGGATCAAAAGCCTCACGGGGGAAAGTAGAGATTTTGGGAATGATGAGGGATTCATGGCCACCCCAACTGACCGCCATTTTAAAATGCTTAAGTCCATTGCAGAATTGTTCGATGGCTTCCCAACTGTACAACTTCACGAAAATAGAGACCAGGCCGGGAGCCTCCTGCATTTGCTGCCTGGCCAGCGCATACTGGCCAAATTCCGGGTCAAAGGGATAGATGGTGGATTCCACTTGGGGATGATCCTTCAGAAATTCCCAAACGGTGCGGGTACTTCTGTTGATCCTGTCGAGCCGGGCAGGAAGGGTTCTGAGTCCTCGCAATAGCAGCCAGGCATTAAATGGCTGAATACCGCTGCCGATACACATATACTCACTCAAAAAGATCTTTCGCATCATGTCAGCGCTGCCACTCAGAACGCCCCCAAGGGTGTCGCTATGGCCACCAATATACTTGGTTGCGGTTTGCATACATAGGTCAATACCGAGCTCATAGGGCCTTTGGTACAACGGTGAACAGTAGGAGTTATCGATCAGGGTCACAATGCCTTCAGCTTTAGCCAGTTCAGCAACTGCGGCAAGGTCCTGCAACTCAAAATACCAGCTGGTGGGCGATTCCAGGTAAATCAGACTGGTATTGGGGAGTATGGCCCGTTCGAAGTTGGCAATATCACGACCGTCTATAAATGTAGTGGTGACACCGAACCTGGGGAGGATCTTATCAAACAGGTGCTTGGTCCAGCTGTAGGGATGTTCAACGCAAACGATATGATCGCCGGATTTCACATTCGCCATCACGCCGGCATAGGTGGCGGCAGCTCCATTGTTGAATACGAGTGCATCTTCAGCACCATCGAGCGCAGCCAGTTTCTTTCGAAGGATATCCACGGTTGGGTTGATGCCCCTGCTGTATATATACGATCCCATCTCATCCTCAAATGCTTTGCGGAGATCATCAACGGTATTGAACGCGAAATTGCTGGTTTGAATGATGGGCGGAGCAATGGCGTTGAAATAATCTTCACGGTCTTCTCCCAGCTGGTTGAGAATATATGAAATGTCCATTTAAGGCGTGGTTTTCAGTTTGCGAAACCTGGCGGTCAGGAAATATATTGCGATGAATCCTCCCAGAACCAGCACGCCCGTAAGTGCAGTATAGGGCTGGTCGTATGCGATGCTCAGGGCCACAAAAACATAGGTAGCGATAAAGAGCAAAGGCATGAACGGATAGAGTTTCAATTTATAGATATGGCTATCGTCCTGCCCCTTCATTCTTTTCCGCAGGATGAACAGGGTAGCGGCTGAAAATGCCATACCGATGCAGTCGAGGAATATGGTAAAACCCAGGATCTTGTCGAACGTATCCAGGAAAAATAATGTTCCTATGCTAATGAGTGCATATACGGTGAGGCTGACGGTCAGTACCCCCTTCTTTCCATCCTTCTTCTTGAAGGCGGCGGGCAGGATGCCGTCTTCACTCATCGCGTACATCACCCTCGGATTACTGAGGAGAATGACGTTGACGTAAGCCAACACCGCTATAAAGAGCAGGATGGAGAAGACGTATTTTCCTGGTGCGCCAAATATTCTTTCCGCAATGATCGCGGCAATGCCTTTCGATGTTTTCAGGTCTTCGAAGCCGATCACTTTATAATAGGAATAGCTTACCAGGAGATACAAGCCAATGATCACGAGTATACCGATAAAAATACCGCGGGGCAGGTTCTTGCGGGAATTCCTGACCTCATCGCCAAAATTTATCGTTTGCTGGTACCCGCCGTATGTGAAACAAACCGCGATGAGCGCGAGACCAAATGAGCGAATATAATCCATGGTGGAAAACTGCGTGGTATCCACAACCACTTTGACCTCCGTATGACTGGCAGGGAAGAACAATGCCGAGATCAGCAGCAGCAGCATGCCGATCTTGATCATCATAAGGAGATTCTGTGTTTTGGCGCTGACCTTCAATCCCATCAGGTTGATCAGGTAAAAAAGAAGGATGGCACCCATGGCCATGAAAGATTTAACCAGGTCAGAGGGTGGAACATCGAAAACGATCTCAGCCAGATACTCACTTCCAATCAACGCTACAGCCGCAAGGGATGCGGCATTAGAGATCAGAATGATGCAGTTGATACCAAAGGCAATGGAAGGATGATATGCCGTTGCAAAAATCTTATAGTAGCCGCCTGTAACAGGATAGCGCGAGCCGATCTCGGCATAGGTAAGCGCGCCGCAAAGCGCAACAACACCCCCGAACAGCCAGGCAAGAAAAAAAACATTGGGCGTGATCGCCGCCTTTGCAGAGTCTGCCGCTGTGCGGAAAATACCGAGACCGATCACCAGTCCGATCACGATCATGGTGAGGTCGAACAGGCTGAGCAGGGATTTAGAGGAACGTTGTTCATTCATACGCATGGTCAAGATAAAGATTTTTTAGTGCCTTGCCCATACCTTGTATGCAGATGAGAAATCTGCGAAATCAACAAAATATACAGTTGGCCAAAAATCTTTTTTGTTATTCGTCGCATTCCCGCCACTTTTGTTGTGCGAATGGTTTCCCGATGACCTCGGGATGAAAAGGGAAGCCGGTGAGAGTCCGGCGCTATCCCCGTAGCTGTAAGTTTCCGCAAGACGATTGACTCATTGGCTGATTGAAATGAGTTAATTAGCCAATGAGCTAATTGTTGCGAAGCAAAAAAACCACTGGCCCCCGATTGGGCCGGGAAGGTGCATAGAAACAAGCCAGAAGACCTGCCTTCGTGTATTTTTTAACTGGGCTTTCGGGTGAAAAGCCAGAGTTGGCATGCCTTTTTCTTTCCGGCCGGAAGAGGAATGTATTCTTTCTCTGCTCCCTGTCCCGCAATGATGTTTAATGAAAAAAATGATGTTTTTTACTGCCGCTATATGCTGCAGTTTCCTGTCCTTCGGGCAGTCCGACAGTACTGCCAGTTCCTTGGATGAAGTAGTGGTCACCGCCAATCGATTCCCCCAGAAACAGCAACAGACCGGCAAAGTGTTAACGGTGATCCCCCGGGCCGTCCTGGATAAGAGTATCGGGAGAAACCTCGGCGAAGTGCTGAACCAGTATGCGGGTATGACCATCATCGGCGCCAACAATAACCCAGGCACCAATACCGATGTATACACACGGGGTTCTGGCCTGGGCAATACGCTGATCTTAGTTGACGGGGTTCCCGTTTATGATGTTTCGTCCATATCATCCGCTTTTGACCTGAACTTCTTTACGCCTGATATGGTGGAACGCATTGAGATCCTGAAAGGCGGCCAGTCCACGGTCTATGGCTCAGACGCAGTGGCCGGGGTGATCAACATCATTCCCAGGAAGGCTTCGGGCAAGCCCTTGCAATTTAATGGAACAGCTGCTGGCGGTTCTTTTGGCACCTATAAACTGGGTGCAGGCATTAATGGCAGTAAGAAAGACGTTTCGTACAACCTCCAGTACCAGAATGTCCAGTCGGCCGGTCTTTCCTCGGCGATAGACACGGTGGGGAACAGGAACTTTGATAAAGACGGGTTCAACCAGCACAATATCAATGCAACATTAAACGGGAAACTGGGCAAGCAACTGGGTTGGAAGTTATATAGCCAGATGAACCTGTATAAAACAGACCTGGATGGAAATGCCTTTGTGGACGACAAAGATCATACGGTCAGGAACAGGCATTTTTTGTTGGGTGGAGGCTTGAATTACAAATTAGGTAAGGCAACGATCAATGCCAATTACAACCTGAATGAAACGGAAAGGGACTACCGCGATGATTCCGCTTCCAGAAGTGGTTTTTCAAAATTCAGCACGTCAACGTACAAGGGCCTGAGCCATTTCGCCGAACTCTATGCCAATGTCAAGGCCAATGAAAACTGGTCGTTCATTGTGGGAGCAGATGGACGTTGGCAAAATACCAACCAGGACTATCTTTCGATCAGCAGTTTTGGGCCGTATAAGACCAGTTTGTCTTCCGACTCCGCCCGGATCAGCATCTACAGCGGCTATGCCTCGGCGTTCTTCAGTTCCGGGAAAGGATTCTTCATGGAAGCCGGCGGCCGGTTGAATCATCATTCCATGTATGGGACCAATGCTACATTTACGCTGAATCCTTCCTATGTTTTTAAAAACTGGAAGGTTTTTGCCAACCTTGCATCGGCGTTTAAAACACCCACCCTTTTTCAGCTATACGATGCCGTGAGTGGCTACCCAGACCTGAAACCGGAGCGGTCATTATCCCTGGAAGGCGGGCTGCAGTACAGTGCGATGGAAAACGCATGGCAATCCCGCGCGGTGGTTTTTGCCAGGCAACTGCGTGATGGCATTGATTACAGTTTTGTGGACTACGCGTATTTCAACAACAACAAGGCAACGGATCTGGGTTTGGAACTGGAAAGCATGTACCGGAAAGACAAATGGAACATTACGTTCAACTACACCTATTTAACGGGTGAAGTGAACACGGTAAAATACAAGTATGACGCGCCAACGTTCAGCTATCTCCCGGATGGCGACACCACCTACAATTATCAGTTTCGCCGTCCACGGCACAGCGTGAACCTGTTTGCGGGTTACCAGTTCACACCGAAGTTTTTCGCGAGCCTGCATGGCCGTTTTGCGGGAAAGCGATTTGAGCCCCGGTTTATGGCCAGCCCCATTGAGGTGGATGCCTACACGGTCTTTGATGTATATGGAGAATACAGGTTCAATCAACGCCTGCGGGTCTTTCTGGACCTGAAGAACATCTTTGACAAGGAGTATATCGACATCAGCGGTTTCACCACGAGGCCGATCAATTTCATGGTTGGGGCGACGGTCAGATTAGCAGATTAGCAGATTGACGGATTGGCGAATTAGCGGATTCTCAGGGACCGCTGATTCGCCAAACTCCAGACATTTAAAATGCTACTTTCACCACATTTAACCACATTCGCCACATTTCTTACTTTCGCAATCCAGTTATGCGTTTTTCATTTGACGAATTCCTGACCGTTACGTTCACCCTGTTTGCCGTGATCGACATCATCGGATCCATCCCCCTGTTGATCTCTTTGAAAGAGAAAATGGGTGGAATCCGGGAAATGAGGGCAACGCTGATCTCCGGGGCATTTATGATCCTGTTCCTGCTGGTGGGTGAGCGTTTCCTGAGTATCATGGGCGTGGATGTGAAGTCATTTGCGGTGGGTGGCTCGATTGTAATCTTCATATTGGGCCTGGAAATGGTGTTGGGCGTGGAGTTTTTCAAGTCAGAATTGAATCCTTCATCGGGCACCGTTGTTCCCATCGCGTTCCCGCTGATTGCGGGTTCCGGCACGCTGACCACAGTGATCTCACTCAGGGCTGTGTACAACGAATGGCTGGTGCTGGTGGCGATTTTTGCCAACCTGGTCTTCGTTTACCTGGTGTTACGATCCCTGAACCGGATCGCCCGTTTATTAGGAACTGGCGGCCTTTTAGCGGTGCGAAAGTTTTTTGGCGTAATTTTGCTGGCCATTGCCGTAAAGATATTTACAACTAATGTGAGAGGACTGTGGGAATGAGCAATGGTCTCGTAGTACAATGGATAGTATAAGGGTCTCCGAAGCCCTGGATTCAGGTTCGATTCCTGACGAGACCACCACCCTCAATTTTAAACGCCCCAATGGGGCGTTTTCTTTTTATGTAGCTGATCCGCCATATGAGATGCCAATAGACCTTATGTTTTGTTCAGGTACCTGGTCTCTGCTGCATTTTTCGCATGAGGCGTGTACCCATAGTTTCTGAAACAGACTTTCGAGAACACCGGTCAACAGCGTCCCATTTTGCCATGAACGCCTAAGGCTTTACTTTACCTCCAATAACAGGTAAACTTCTGGACATGAATAACCCGCGAATCTTCTTACTTACGCTGGCCATCCTATTCAGCCTAACCCTTGCAGCACGCGACATCTACGTTGCTGCCACGGGCAATGACAGCAACCCGGGCACGAAGAACGCGCCGCTGGCCAGCCTGAAAGGGGCGCGTGACCTGATCCGTAAACTCCGGAGCGCAGAACAGCTGAACGAAGAAGTTCGGGTGATCGTTGCCCATGGCGTGTATTTGATGAACGAACCCCTCCTGCTCACAGAAATGGACTCCGGCTCCGAAAACTTCCCGGTTACCTTCATGGCTGAACCTGGTGCCAAACCGGTTTTCATTGGCGGCATCCCCATCAAAAACTGGGAAAAGGTCAACAACAACCTCTGGAAAACCAAAGTGCCCGAAGTCAGCCGAT
>JBBAJN010000013.1:41371-43214 GCA_040404045.1 Chitinophagaceae bacterium | reverse complement strand
TCCCACGACACCTGTACTTCATGCATACCGCTGTTCTTTTCGGGTACTGAGATCTTTGCCTGGCCTTCCAAGACAGAAAGGCTGCTGTTGATGTCGTTCCGTTTATCGGCCGCGCAGTAAACCAGTACCTGGCCACTGATCTTTTTGCCGGTGAATTCGGGTGGGAAAACCACCGTGATCACATCGTGCTCAATAGTGCATTGAAGGTCGGCTGAGAGTGCCGCAGCCCGGTTCAGCTCATCGATCCGGTCCTGGTACTTCAGTTCCTGCGCGTAGTAATCCGGCGTTACCAGATCTACTTCCTGCTGGCTGGACCTTATGACCAGGTACATCATGCCCACCACAAATGTGATGTATACAGCTGCTATTTTATAACCCCAGTTGAATTTCATCTGTTCTATTTTAATTTATCACATTAATCACATTCCCCACATTCATCACATTGATTTGATAAACGTGGTCTTAACAGTTTTTAGTTTCACATTTCCCTCCCACACGCCGATCTCCACCGGTGTTTTTCGTTGCTTCAATTCTTTTGGATCCACCTTAATGATGAAAGGCTGTGTTTTGTAGCCTTCGCCTGCTACTTTCAGCGGGTCGCCCACCACCTGGATCTCACCATTGAGGTTCTCCAGCCGGAGTGTGACGACCATTTCATTTCGTGTCTTGTTGGCCATTTTGATATTGTACACATTGCCCAATTTCCCGTCGGGCAGTTTTTGTGAGATGGCTCCTGAAGCGCGTAGGATGGTAACGTCTACGGGATCCCTGGTGACCAGCATGAAGGCCAGGGCGGTGATCAGCAGCGAAAGAACGGTTGAATAGGCCACGATCCGGGCGTTGATCTTCGGCTTCTCGCTATTGACAATATTGTTTTCTGATGCGAAGCGGATCAGGCCGGTGGGTTTGTTCACTTTGGTCATGATATCGTCGCAGGCATCTATGCAGGCCGTGCAGTTCACGCACTCGAGCTGGGTCCCGTTTCGAATATCGATGCCGGTTGGACAGACCCTTACGCAAGCAGCGCAGTCGATGCAGTCGCCCGCCTTGTCTTTGGCTACTTCCATTTTCTTCGGCTTGGTCCTTGGTTCGCCACGAACGTAGTCATAAGCCACTACGATGGAGTTCTTGTCGAGCAATACACCCTGTAGCCTTCCGTAAGGACAAACCACAATGCAGACCTGCTCCCTGAACCAGTAGTATACAAAAAAGAAAATAGCTGAAAAAACCAGCAGGGTGACGAAGGTGCCAAAATGCGCTGCAATGCCTTCGTGTATATACAGTTTCACCCGGTCCATCCCAATGAGATAGGCCATGAAGAAGTTAGCGATCAGAAACGAAAGGGCATAGAAAACGGTGATCTTGGTAAGGCGCTTGCGAATCTTTTCTGCGTTCCAGGGCATCTCCCGCAGTTGTTTTTGTTTGGCCATGTCACCATCGATCCAATACTCAATTTTACGGAATACCATTTCCATGAAGATGGTCTGCGGGCAAGCCCAGCCGCAGAATACCCGGCCGAAAACAACAGTGAAGAGGATCACAAACATCATGAAAGTGATCATGCCAAGGGCAAAAATGAAAAAGTCCTGTGGACCAAAGATTTGTCCAAAGAATACGAATTTCCTGTCCAGGACATTGAGCATGAACAGCGGTTCTCCGTCTATCTTGATAAACGGAAGCGTGAAGAAGATGATGAGGTAAACGATACTCGAGATCGTGCGGGCATTATACAGCCGGCCCTTTGGTTTCTTAGGGTGGATATACCGCCTGTGCCCCTTTTCATCTATCGTGGCTACCGAATCTCGAAAATCATTCTTTATGTCCATATGTTCAATTGGCTAAT
>JBBAJN010000013.1:33626-41271 GCA_040404045.1 Chitinophagaceae bacterium | reverse complement strand
CAATTGGCTAATCCTTAAAAAGCTCCCCTTGCGCCGCCTTGGCGTTTGCTGGTTTCGTTCCTTTGATAGACTTCACATAGCTCGAGAGGTCTTTCATCTGGATCGGGCTCATCATGGATTCCCATGACTGCATGCCTTTATCGGGGTACCCTATTTTGATCGTTTTATAGATATCATTCATAGAGCCGCCGTGGATCCAGTATTCATCGGTCAGGTTAGGACCAATGCCACCTTCGCCATTCTGCCCGTGGCAGGCCACACAGGATTGCTTATACAGTTTTGCGCCTTCTGCAATGCCGGCAGCGTCAGACATGGCTACATTGTTTTCATCCACCAGGTTTTTTGTCTTCGCTTTATACGCTTCTTCGATTCTCCTGCCTTGTTCCATTTCAGCAGCGTATTCCTGCTCGGGATTTTTTCCGGTTCCAAACACATGGTAATTGCCGACATAGATGAAGGCGACTACGATGGTGAAATAGAATCCGTATTTCCACCATGGTGGCAGGGCGTTATCGAGTTCTTTAATGCCATCATAATCGTGATCAAGTAATACATCGGCTTCTTGCTCCACCGGTACGGCTTTAGTCATCCATTTTTCATCCATACGCTTCCACCATGCCGCGAAGCTGGTTTCGGTTGCCTGGGAAGACTTCGCCATGGCGGCGTCGGCTTCGCCCGTCAGCTCGCGGTACATCCTCCTGGACATGAATGCCAGGAACAGGATCACTACCAGTTCAATTAAGATGACGGTAGCCAGGGCCCAGAACTCGAGTTCACTGATGCCGCCATAATTGCTGATGGAAGCTGCGGGCGCTGCATTCTGGGCGGTAGCGCCCCCGAACGAGAACAGGCCTGCAATGATCATGAGTACCTTGGGAAGATCCTGGCTCTTTCGTTTGTTGTTGAGTTGTCTGCCGAGGATCAGCAGCACCTGGCCCATACCCCAAATGACAAACAACAACACTATGGCAGATATCACCAGCAGGATCTCCAGCCAGTTCACCGAATCCCCCGAAGGGGAAGCAGCAGCTTCCTGCGCAGTTGTTGCAAACGTGATTGTGAGTAACGCAGAAAGTACTGCTGCTTTTCTTTTTAATCCGGTTATGCAGGATAATGACATATCTTAAGTTTTAAAGATTCAATGGTTGGTTGGGTTCCTGAAGGTCAAGTGGCAGGTGGCTCAGTTCGCTCAATTCCTCGCGCGGCATTTTCTTTACATGGATGAGCATCAAGATGAAGAACACAACAAAGATCACCAGCCCGATCAGGGGGAAGATGTCGATGTTTTCGATCTTGTCTGCATGGTTCCTGATAAACTTCAGCATATATTATTTTTGAGCAGTTTGTGATTGTGAGATGTCCTTGCCCAGCCTTTGCATGTAAGCGATCACGGCGATCACTTCTTTATGCGGCGCTGTTTCAATACCATCTTTTTTCAGGTTGGCAGCGATCTCCCTGGCCTGCGCGCTCAGCTCGCCATTGGCCTGGAGGTCATATCCTTCAGGATAAGGCACGCCCAGTTTCTGCATCGCCCGGATCTTGCCTGCTGTTGACGCCGTATCGAGGTCGCGGTCCAGCATGAACGAGTACGAAGGCATGATACTTCCGGTGGATACAGCTTGTGGATCATCAAAGTGATTGTAGTGCCATGAGTCTGATTTCTTGTTGTTGCCGGTGCCTTCACGAGCCAGATCCGGTCCTGAACGTTTGGATCCCCACTGGAACGGATGGTCGTACACAAACTCACCCGCTTTGGAGTATTCTCCGTAACGTGCGGTTTCCGATCTGAACGGCCTCACCATTTGTGAGTGGCAGGTATAGCATCCTTCCCTGAGATAGATATCGCGTCCCTGTAATTCAAGAGGCGTATATGGTTTTACGCTGCTGATGGTGGGGATGTTGGACTTGATCATGAAGGTGGGTACCATTTCAACGATACCGCCGATCAGGATCACGATCAGGGTAAGTACCAGGAATGGTACGGGTTTTCTTTCGATCTGCCTGTGCCAGTGTTCGCCGGCGTGTTGGTGATAGGCGCCTTCCAGTGCAGGAGCCTCAGCGGCTTCATCAGCCAGCAGGTTCCCTTTTTTCGCAGTGGCGAACAGGTTATATACCATGATCAGCGAACCAATGAAAAACAGGGTTCCGCCCACTGCACGAAGTGCGAAGAAGGGTTGGAGCTGGGTCACGGTTTCCAGGAACTGGTATTTGAGCTGGCCCGCTTCTGTAAACTCTTTCCACATCAGGCTCTGTTTGAAACCCGCCCAGTACATGGGAACTGCGTAGAAGATGATGCCCAGCGTTCCGATCCAGAAATGGATGTTGGCCAGTTTTTTTGAATAGAGTTCTGTTCTGAATATGCGTGGGATCAACCAGTAGAGTATACCAAAAGTGAGCATACCATTCCAGCCCAAACCACCAACGTGAACGTGGGCGATGGTCCAGTCTGTGAAGTGGCTGATGGCGTTTACATTCTTGAGTGAAAGCATGGGGCCTTCGAAGGTTGACATACCATAAGCGGTAACGGCAACCACCATGAATTTCAGGATCACATCTTCCCTTACTTTATCCCATGCTCCCCGGAGAGTAAGCAGACCGTTGATCATACCGCCCCAGCTTGGGAAGATCAGGGTGAAGCTGAAAATGATACCCAGAGTTTGGGCCCAGTTGGGAAGTGCGGTATATAACAAGTGGTGAGGACCGGCCCAGATATAGAGGAAGATCAGCGCCCAGAAGTGGATGATGGACAGCCTGTAGGAATAAACGGGCCTGTTCGCCGCCTTGGGCATGAAATAATACATCAAACCGAGGTAAGGAGTGGTCAGGAAGAAGGCTACCGCATTGTGACCATACCACCATTGCACCAGGGCATCCTGCACACCGGCATAGATGGAGTAGCTTTTGAAAGCAGACACAGGAATAGCGAGTGAGTTCACAATATGGAGAACAGCAACGGTAACAAAGGTGGCAATGTAGAACCAGATGGCTACATAGAGGTGGCGCTCGCGACGCTTCATAATGGTCCAGAACATGTTCCAGCCAAAGACCACCCAGATCAGGGTGATGGCCAGGTCAATGGGCCATTCCAGTTCCGCGTATTCCTTGCTGGTGGTGATACCCAGGGGGAGGGTGACCGCGGCGGCTACAATGATGAGCTGCCAGCCCCAGAAGTGGATCTTGCTGAGCAGGTCACTGGCCATCCTGGTTTTCAGCAGTCTTTGCAGGGAGTAGTAGACTCCCATGAAGATACCGTTGCCCACGAAAGCGAAGATGACCGCATTGGTATGGAGCGGGCGTAATCGGCCAAAACTGAGGCCGAGGCTTTCGCTGCCCACTGTGATGTTGCTTACATTCCATGATGGGAACACCATAAGGAGGGCGACCCATACGCCGATCAGCATACCGACAGCGCCCCAGATGATCGTTGCATAAGCAAAATTCCGAACGATCTTGTTGTCGTAATAAAACTTCTCAACTTGCATTATTACCGTTTTGTTTGATAGATGAAGATGTATTTTCTGAAGAAGGTGGATCGTCAAAAAGCATTCTGACCGATGGGGTATAATCGTCGTCGTACTGGCCGGATTTCACTGACCAGAGGAAGGCGGTAAGAAATCCGCCCGCAACAAGGATGCTGAAGAATATCAGTACGATAAGAACACTCACAATCGATAAAGTTTGCGGGTCAAAAGTAGTTGCATGACAATTCGATGACGATGAGGGCGATCAAGGGTCCATATGACGTTAGTCATGTGGACCCTTGATCGCCTCCATCGTCATCATTAGCTAATTAGCCAATTGTTCTCGCGGCGATGCGCGAGTACACGGAAACAAAAAGAACAATGGAGATTGAACTGGCGGGCATCAGGATGGCGGCGATCATGGGTGAAAGCAGCGCTTGGGTCGCGAAGCTGAGACCCACGATATTGTACAGGATGGAGAGGATAAAGCTGGCGGTGACGATGGTCTTGCTTTTTCGGGCCAGATTGAGCAGTCCGTCCAGTTTGTGGACCATGGACCCGTCGAGGATACCGTCGCTGGCAGGGGAGAACAGGTTGGTGGAGTCGGTTACCGCAATGCCGGCATCGGCTTGCTTGAGTGCCCCGGCATCGTTGAGGCCATCTCCCAGCATCAGCACTTTCTTGCCCTGTTCCTGCAGTTTTTTAATGTAATCCAGTTTATCCTGCGGGTTCTGGCGGAAAAGGATGGTGGTGTCATCCCCGAAGATATCTCTCAGGTTGTCCAGTTCCTGGTCGTTATCGCCGCTGAGGATATGTACCTCGTAGTGCTCTTTTTTAAGGCCTTCAACCATTTCGCCAAGACCCTGTCGGTAGTCATTGCTGACCAGGAACCGACCGCGGATCTGGTCCCCGAAACTCACGTGAACGCCCGATCTCGCGGGGGTAGGAAGATGATTGCCCTGATGGCCATCGCTTACATATTCGTATGAGCCGATCCTGACCCTGCGGTCATTGACCATGGCTTCAACACCCTTACCGGTCACTTCCCTGTATCCGGCGAGAGCGAAGCGGTTGGTTCTTGTTGATGTGCCGGTGGGGGCAGCTTGTTCAGTTTCGAGGATGTTGTTGATGAGGGATGCTGATATGATCTTGCTCAACGGGTGGGCAGAATGGCTGGTGACAGACTTGATCCAGCTTTTTTCCTGCTCATTGAGGATGTTGCCTTCAAAAGACACGAGGGAGGCGTGGTGATGGGTGATGGTACCTGTTTTATCGAGCACGATGGTATTGATCTTCCCGAGCGCTTCGATAACGCTGGAGTTCTTGAGGTACAGTTTCTTCCGGCCAAAAATGCTCAGCATGTTCCCGAAGGTGAACGTGGCAGAGAGCAGCAGGCTGCAGGGGCAGGCCACGATCAGGATGGCGGTGACGGCAGGCCAGATCTTTGCGGGATCGTTGATCCACCAGTATATGCCGGATATCACCGCAATGCTGAATAGCGCATAGGTGAAGTACCTGCTCCAGGGATGGATGAATGACTGTTCCTTATTCTTTTTGTTTTGGAAAACGTCGTTGTTCCAGAGTTGCGTGATATAACTCTGCGAAACCGGGGTGACCACTTCCATTCGGATAGAGGTGCCCATTTGTCTGCCTCCGGCGTAGATCAGCTCGCCTTTTCGCTTGTCAACGGGTGTGTTTTCGCCCGATACAAAACTATAGTCGATGCTGGCATTGCCCTCTTTCAGGATACCATCGGCCGGTATCATTTCTTCATTCCTCACCAGGATGAGATCGCCTTTCTTAAGGTCGGAAACAGGAATGTTTTTTTCAATGAGCGTGAAGTTGCGGTTCGAACCCGGGAGGCTTTTTTCCTCGCTGTCCCTCAGCAGGGTTACGCCCAGCGGAAAGTAGGATCGATAGTCCCTGTCGAACGAAAAAGCATCGTAGGTCCGGTTTTGAAACCATCTTCCTATGAGCATGAAGAATACGATCCCGCTCATGGAATCCAGGTAGCCGGGTCCACTGTCTGTGAGGATCTCGTAAACGCTACGGCCAAAAGTGATCAGGATGGCGAGGGCGATGGGGGCGTCAATATTGAGCCAGCCCTGCCGAAGGCCTTTGTATCCGGATATAAAGAATTCTGATGCGCAATAAAAAAGCACGGGTAATGAAAGTGCCAGGCTCAGGTAGGTGAACACATGCCTGAGTTGTTCCATGCCGAGGTGGTTGCCCGATGAAAAGTATTCCGGGAAACTCAACATCATGATATTGGAGAAACAGAATCCGGCAATACCGATCTTGAAGATATGGGCGCGATTGACTTTCTTATCTTTTTTCTTTTCTCCGTCGTTCAGGGTGATATAGGGCTCATAGCCTGTAAATGCAAGCAGTTCTACAACCTGGCGTAGCGAGATCTTTGATTCATCATATGCAATGAAGATCTCTTTACGTTGAAAATTGGTTTTTGATGAGATGATGGCGGGATTGATCCGGGCGAGGTTTTCGAGCAGCCATATGCAACTTGCGCAGTGCATGGTGGGCAGGTAGAACTGAACGTGGGCCTGGGTTTTGTCTCGGAATCGGAGCAGTTTAAGGATCACGTCTTCATTGTCGAGGTATCCGAACCGGTTATCTGCAAACCGGCCTTTTGCCTTTATGCCCGGTTTTTTGTCGAGCTCATAATAATTGCACAGGCCGTTTTCGTTCAATAACAGGAATACCTGCTTGCAGCCCTCACAGCAAAAGGATTTCTCTTCGATGCTGATCGACTGGTCGCAGGTTTCTCCGCAGTGGTAACAGGAATGCTGCATCAGATGGTAGCTACGTAGTTTAGGTAGTTACACTTGAGTTCCACGAAGTTCTTCTCCACGTCCCTGATGCGATTCCTGAGGATGTTCTGGCTGTTGAAAGTGTCGATCGAGTACGGGTCCTGGGTTTTCCTTCTGCGCTCGGACGACAGGAAAAGTTGCTGCTTTTCGAGCTCCCTGGTCAGTTCTTCCATGGACCTTTGCTGTTCCTGCATTTCATGCTTCAGGTGCGTAAACACCCGGTTAACTTCTTCCTTCAGCCTTTTGTCTGCCACTATACTGGTCACCAATGCATCCAGTATAGGGAGCTCCACTTTCTGTCGCCTGATCATATCGTCCCAGGCGTCATTCTCTTTGATGAAAAGTTCCAGTATCCGGTAATCCATAAAATTAGATTGATAATTTCCCGAGATACAAAGATGAAGGGAATTCCTGCCCGCGGCAATGATATTCATCATCTCCGGGGATGATTCAATTGTCTAATTGGCTAATCAGCTAATTAGCTAATTGACTCAGCGGGTTGGCTTTTTTGTGCGCCAGCCCGAAGCGGGTGATGCATTTTTTAATGAGGTCAACGGCTTCATCTACGGAATCAGTGACCAGGAAAAGCTCAAGATCCTCTTCTGAGATGGTCTTGTTGGCGAGCATCAGGTTGATGTGCTGTATCAGTTCGCTATGGTAGTCCTTCGAGAAAATAATGACGGGGAAGTCTTTGATCTTTCCAGTCTGGATCAGCGTCATGGCTTCAAACATTTCATCCAGTGTGCCAAAACCGCCCGGCATGATCACAAATGCATAGGAGTATTTTACCAGGAGGGTTTTCCTGACGAAAAAATAGTTGAAGTTGACATATTCATCGAGGTAAGGATTATGGTGTTGCTCCATGGGCAGTTTGATATTGCAGCCAACGGAGCGTCCGCCAACATCTTTGGCTCCGCGGTTGGCAGCTTCCATGATACCAGGTCCTCCGCCAGTCAGGATGGTGAACCCAAGCTTCGCGATCTCCGCAGAGAGATGCCTGGCCATTTCGTAATAGGGATGGTCTTCCTTAAACCGGGCCGACCCGAATACGGTAACACAAGGACCTACAAAATGAAGGGCGCGAAAGCCTTTGATGAATTCGATCATTACTTTCACGGTAAACTTGAATTCCGCCCAGCGTGAGCGGGGACCTTCGAGGAAGTTGATTTCTGCTTTGGGATTGATCTTGCCTATTTCTTTTACAGGGTCCTGCTTAAGTCTGCCATTTTCTGAGATCATACGTCAAATGTTCTGTTCAAACCTACCGGATTTTTTGTTAATGGCAATGCGCCAGATTACAACTTGAACATAACCGGGTTGGTGCGGCCTGGGCCGTTCTGCGAAGGCATGGGGCGG
>JBBAJN010000013.1:0-33526 GCA_040404045.1 Chitinophagaceae bacterium | reverse complement strand
TCGTTCAGTTTTCCGATCATATAAAAATTAGCTAATTAGCCAATCTATTGGTGTGCCACGAAAACCGGAATCTTATGGGCCCTGATGATATCGGTCACGTAGCTTTTTTTGAACAGGGAAGAGACTTCGCTTCTGCCAAAGGCACCTGTGACGAGAATGGCATGATGGTTCTGCGTGAGCCAGTTTTTCAGTTCCCTTGCATCTTCATGATTAAGATGTTCGATACTGAGGGGATCATAGTGCCGGGCTGCCAGTTCGCGGATCCGTTCTTTTTCAGGAAGGTCGTCTCCTTCCGCATGGAAAAGCATAGCACCCATGTTACAGCATTCGGGGAACAGGTAAGCGAATTGTTTGATGGCAAAAACGGAGGATGCTTTTCCATCGTAGCTGAGGATCACGGACCTGGGTTCCAGGAAGTTTTCCGGTACGAGGAGTACGGGGCACTCGGATTCATGGAGTGTGCGTTTCAGGTATTCATTGGGCTGTTCTTTGTCGATGTTTTCGTAGAACAGTTCTGAGCTGATGATCAGGCAATCTGCGAAGCGGGTTTCGCGGATCAGTTCTGCCAGGGCAAACAGGTTGGTGTCTTTATGGGTAACGTATTCAATCTGGTGCGCCTCGCAATAGTTTCGGAATTTGGCCATGGTGGACTCCACCATTTTGTCGTCGTCATTTACCGGCATGGTGAACACGGGGGCTCCCATGCCCATGCCACTATAGCCCAGAAGTTCACGGTAGTCCACCGGGCTGATGAACACGCCAGTGATCATTAAAGGCATGCGTCCCTGGAGCCAGGTAGCCATGCGCATGGCGCCTTCGGAAAAATGGAGGCCGTCAAAAGCAACAATGATTTTGAGCATCGCTAAATTTTTACTGAGTGTAAAGGATGTATGGTGTATAGCAGGTCCCGCAGCCGCCGGATCATATCTTTTTCCCTGGCATTGGTATGGTGGTAAGATTCTGCCAGCCGGTCGGCCAGCAACATGCAGATATTTCTTAAGTCGTCGTCCATCATGGCCCAATGTTCCTGAATGTATTCTGCGAATTCGTTAAAAGCCTCGTTGGCAGTGAGGCCCGCTTCTTCTGCGGCTTCAAATTCAAAAACCGTGTACCACGCGTCGTTGGTGCCAAACTGGTCTGTATGAAATTCCCTGTGCGTGAGCCGGGAGGTTATAAGGTTATAAAGCTCGTCCCTTTCCTGCCGGGTGATCACACTGTCGGCATCTGCAACAGCATAGAGAAGTTTACCCATCGCTATATAAAACTGCCTGATATCCATTTGAAATGTTTGTGGTATAAAGCAATGAAAAATACCTGTTAAAAAGAATGAGGAAAATCATATTCAATTGACTCATTAGCTCATTCTGATAGTCAGGTCAGTTCGATAACTTCTAGTCATCTCCCCTAAAAGAATTAGCCAATCAGCCAATCAGCCAATTACTCAATTGCCTGGGGATTAGGCCGGGAACCTCTTTTTTGTACTGCAAGTATTCCTGACCATACAGGTCGATCAGCTTCTGTTCTTCCAATGGAATGGCAAGTACGGTGTAAACGATGATGACCGCCGTGGCGATGGCGAATGAGAGGGAGGGAAATGCCAGCAGGAGTCCAATGAGGAAGATGAAGGTGCTGAGGTAAAGCGGGTGCCGGACGAGGCGGTGCAATCCGTTTTTCCGGAGTTCGGGTTTTTTGCCCTCGAAGAACAGGTCGTAGAATCCCTCACGTGATATAAAGTAGTTTTTCAGGCAGATGAGCATACCGGAGACTCCTGCAAGGGTAAGTATCGCCGCAGGGATTCGGGAATAGGGAGTTGATCTCCACAGCTGCAGGGAGGGGATGGAGAGTTGCCAGCCTATGAGCAGTATGAGCAGGGCGAGGGCAAGGAGACTATACACCAGGCGGTAGTATTTGTAGTTTCCCCCCAGAAGCCGGCGAAATGTTGATTTTACCGTTGGCATGGCCAACAGGCTATGAAGCAAACCGTAGCTGCACCAGGCAAGCGTAAGCAAAAGATGGGAAATCAGCATCCAACTAATTTAGGTTTTTATGTGTTTAGTGCAGGTAAACGGGCCATGATTCAACAAGAGGGGCATGCTTGTTGAAAAAGCCATTACCTTTGTTCACATTGAATTTTCTCCTATGACCTGGTTGTATTTCATTCTGGTATTGATCGCTACATTCCTCATTATGGAAGCGGTGACCTGGGCTACCCATAAGTGGGTGATGCATGGATTCCTCTGGTATCTCCACCGTGACCACCACCAGGTTGAACCCGGATTTTTTGAGAAAAATGATGCCTTCTTTGTGATCTTCGCGATCCCCAGCATGCTCTGTATCGCGTTTGGCACCAAGGACCATATCTGGTGGCTCCAGGCCATTGGTTTTGGCATCATGGCATACGGTTTCGCCTACTTTATGGTACATGATGTGATCATCCACCAGCGCTTCAAATGGTTCTCCAGGAGTAAGAGTACCTACGTGCGGGCCATCCGCTGGGCGCACAAGATGCATCATAAACACCTGAACAAAGAAGAGGGTGAAAGTTTCGGGATGCTCTATGTTCACCAGAAATACTGGGAGAAGGTCAGGCGCGACAAAAAGCTAATGGCCGGTAAAAAAGTGGAATACGCACCGGAATCATGACCGCTTCTTCTTACGATTATATTATTGCCGGGATGGGATGCGCGGGGCTCAGCCTTGCCGTTCAATTGTCGGAGGCCGGCTTGACCAGGGGGAAGAGAATTCTACTGGTAGACCGGGAGCGAAAGAACCGTAACGATCGCACCTGGAGTTTTTGGGAAACCTCTCCTGGTCCTTTCGAGAGTATCGTGTTCCGGAAATGGGAACAGGCATGGTTCCACAGCCGGAAATTTTCAGGATTACTCGATCTGGCCCCTTATTCCTACAAGATGATCCGGGGTATTGATTTCTTTAGCTACTGCCTTGAGAAGATCAGGGAAGATCCCGCTTTTGAGGTATTGTACGAGGAGGTGGAGGAAGTTGGTAATGCCGGGGGGAAAGCTTTTTGCAAAGCGGGAGGTACTACCTACTGTTCCAGTTACCTGTTCAACAGCATCCTTTTCGCGGAACCGAGGGCCAGGGGAGAATATTATTTATTGCAGCATTTCAAGGGTTGGATCGTCCATACAGAATCTCCATCTTTCCAGGTTGACAAGGCCACTTTAATGGACTTCAGGCCTGATCAAAGCCGTGGGACTACTTTCGTTTACGTCATGCCCTATACGCCGCATGAGGCATTGATCGAATACACCTTATTCACCCCCGATCTACTGAAGGAAGAGGACTATAAGAAAGGCCTTGCCGACCATATCAGCAACACGATGGGGTTGAAGCATTGGGAGGTTAAGGAAGAAGAGTTTGGGATCATCCCTATGACCAACCATCGATTCAAGAGAACGGATGGGTTGGTGCTGAATATCGGCACGGCAGGTGGCCGAACCAAGGGTTCGTCGGGCTATACATTCCGATTCATCCAAAAAGACACTGCTAATATCGTGCAGTCACTGGCCAGAACCGGCAGTCCGTTTGGCGGGGATTACGGGTATTCAAGGTTTGACTGGTACGACAGTGTATTGTTGAATATTCTTACACACCGGACGCTGGCCGGCGACTCCATTTTTTCTGACCTGTTCAAGAACAACCCAACTGAAAGGATTCTCAAATTCCTCGACAATGAAACAACGCTTCCGGAGGAATGGAAGATCATGTTGTCCCTGCCCCAACTGCCTTTCATGAAGGCTGGTATCGAAGAAACCGTTAGAAAATTCAGTCCTTTCTGATTTTCTGGGATTGCCGTCTACAATGCCTGCAGGGCTTCGGGGGCTTTCTATTTGCGACGTTCCCGAACGTTATCGTTGATTGGTGGGGATCTCTTTGAACCCATATTGTTTAATAAATAGTCATTAAGTATTAAACAAAAATACAGGGGCGATGTTGTTAATAACTGCACCAAAATTTCTATTATGAAACGGGTCTCAACGTCTTTCTTCATCGCTATGCCAATGTTTCTCTTATTGTTAGTTGGCTGCCAAAAAGAAGTTCAACCCCCAGCTGCCCAGGAGCAAACCGAATCCATCGGCAGGCTCTTGCAAACCTCAATTCAGGAGAGATCAAATACTGCAGGCAATAATGCTAACATGAGAAATGGTGGACCTTCCAACCCCCTTGCTTTTGCGAGGAGCAAGGCCCGGTTCTCCATTCTTACCGTAGCCCTTGCCCGCACCGGCCTCATGAGCACCCTGATGAAACTCGATGCAGATTACACGCTGTTCGCGCCAACGGACGAAGCGTTCAGGGCTGCGGGATTATCTGTAGCTGCAGTTACGCAGCTTCCGAAAGATGCGCTTGCATCTATCCTGTTGTACCATGTAGTGGCAGGTAAGATACCAGCTGCGTCAGTTCCCGCCGCTGCCGGAGTGCCAACGCTGAACGGTAAGAATATTTATGTTCGCAGATCATCTGCCGGTGTTTTTGTGAACCTGGCCCAGGTGACCATTGCTGATGTGAAAGCATCCAACGGTATTGTGCATGTGATCAACCAGGTGTTGATGCCGCCTACCAGGAATATGGTTGAGATTGCAGCCAGTGATCCGAGGTTTTCCACCCTGGTAGCTGCCGCAATGAAGGCAAGCACGGGATCCACCGATGTTGTTGATCTGCTGAGCGGACCAGGCGCATTCACTGTTTTTGCGCCAACCAACGATGGATTTGCAGCGGAGGGCGTTACATCTCTCGATGGATTTACGCCTGATGCACTGACAGGGATCCTCGGTTATCATGTCATCGCTACACCTGTGTTCTCCATTGACTTGAGGAACAATATGATGCCAACCATGTTCCTGGGTGGTAAAACAACCATTACACTTACCAATGGTCCACAGATCACCGGCAACGGTAATGTGACCGGCATGGTGAAAAGGCCATCTAATATCAGTACTAAGCCTGGTGAAGTAAACATCATCGCCACCAATGGGATCATACATGTGATCGACAGGGTGTTGTTGCCTAAGCCATAGAACATTTAGCTGATTGACTCATTGGCTGATTTAGGTAAGGCAGATAGGACATCATTATAGCCATAGCGGGCTTTCGAAAGAAAGTCCTATTTTTTTGTAGCCGCGAACAAACGAATAGACGGGAATGAAATGGTTTTTGGCTTAACTTCCGGTCCTCCAACAAAAATCATGTCATGAAGTATGCTCTGAAGCTTAGGTTCTCCCTGGTCTTATTGATCGGCTTATCGCTGAATGCCTATTCGCAGGTCAGTATTATTCCCAAGCCACAGGAAATGGTCCTTTCTTCTTCGAAAGACTCTTTTGTGATCGTTCCGCAAACGGTGGTGGTTACGGGAACCGATCTTCTGCAACCTACAGCAGATTTTTTGAGTAGCTATATCCGTGAGCTTTATGGCGTTTCATTGAAATCCAGCAAGAAGCCGGTTAAGGGCAAGAGTATTTCCCTGTCCGTGGTTGCCGGAGGTACCCCAGGATCATATACCCTGGATGTGAAAGCAGATGGCATAAGGATCACTGGCGCGGATGAAAGCGGTGTGTTCTATGGTATGCAAACCCTGTTGCAGTTACTGCCGCCGGTCAGGATGGGATCACCCGTTGTGCCTGTGGTGAGCGTGAAAGATGCGCCGCGCTTCCAGTACCGCGGCGTGATGCTTGACGTAGGAAGGCATTTTTTCCCCGTGAGTTTTGTGAAGAAGTATATCGACTTCCTCGCCTTACATAAGATGAATTACCTGCACTGGCACCTGACAGAAGACCAGGGTTGGAGAATTGAGATCAAAAAGCACCCCGAACTTACCCAAAAAGGTGCCTGGCGTAATGGAACCATCATTGGTCACTATCCGGGAACCGGGAACGATAATACCAGGTATGGCGGTTTCTACACCCAGAACGAGGTGAAAGATATCGTACAATATGCGGCAAAACGCTATATCACCGTTGTTCCGGAGATTGAAATGCCGGGGCATGCTTCGGCAGCGATCGCGGCTATGCCTTCATTAAGTTGTTTCCCCAATGAGCCTACCGATTTAGGTAAACATCCCTCACTGGTGAGCAGTCAGGTAAAGGGTAAATATGTACAGGAAACCTGGGGTGTTCATAATGATGTGTTTTGTGCGGGGAATGACAGTGTGTTTACCGTATTGCAGGACGTGATCGATGAAGTGGTTGCCCTTTTCCCATCGAAATATTTTCATATCGGCGGTGACGAATGTCCCAAAGCAAACTGGAAAAGATGTCCCCGTTGCCAGGCTCGGATGAAGGCCAATAATCTCAAAGATGAGCATGAACTGCAGAGCTATTTCATCCAGCGTATAGAGAAATATATC
The DNA here is from genome assembly GCA_040404045.1 of Chitinophagaceae bacterium. Classification (GTDB taxonomy): domain Bacteria; phylum Bacteroidota; class Bacteroidia; order Chitinophagales; family Chitinophagaceae; genus Pollutibacter. Next base: position 27,165 of record JBBAJN010000013.1, on the reverse strand, counting down.
AATGGTAAGGGTCGTATCCTGATTGGCTGGGATGAGATCCTGGAAGGCGGACTTGCTCCCAACGCGATGGTGATGAGTTGGAGAGGTGAGGCGGGAGGTATCGAGGCAGCCAAACAGGGACATGATGTGATCATGACGCCCAATTCCCATATGTATATTGACCACTACCAGGGTAAACCTTCGCTGGAGCCACTGGCGATAGGGGGATACCTGACGCTGGAGCGTGTGTATTCTTACAACCCCCTGCCTGCTGCCTTAACTGCGGAAGAAGCTAAACACGTTAAGGGTGTTCAAGCCAATTTATGGACGGAGTATGTGGAATCGCCCGAGAAGGCGGAGTACATGTTGATGCCCCGTTTAGCGGCACTTTCTGAAGTAGCCTGGACGGATATATCCCGGAAGAACTGGGCCGATTTCCAGCAACGTATGGACGCTCAGTATCAGCGGTATGATATGCAGGATCTGAACTATGCGCGGAGCGTATATAATGTAAGGCAGTCTGTGATCATCGACGAAACGCTAAGCAAAGCCACAGTGAGTTTTGCAACCGATGCACATGCACCCCAGATCTACTACACAATTGACGGTCGGGATCCCGGAACGGCAAGTCTTCTGTATACCAAGCCATTTGATGTGAGAAGGACCGCTACCATCAAGGCGGCTGTATTCAAGAATGGCCAGCAAATGGGTAAAACCACGGTACAGCACCTGGTGATCGAGTAATACTAACTTGGTTGCGGCGATCTTCGGATCGCCCTTTTTTTTAGACCGATTTCCCGATATGGATCTGATCATGTATATACCTTAAATTGTGTGTTATGATGAAAATAGAAGGACTGGTATCTGCAAGTTTCACCCCGTTTTTCCCAGACTGTTCCGTGAATTATGAAATGATCCCGGAAGTGGTGCAGAAACTGATCGCGGATGGCCTTACGGGTATTTTCGTTTGCGGAAGCAATGGCGAAGGACCGAATATGTCGATCGAAGAAAGGATGAAAGTGGCACAGGCTTTTGTGTCTGCTGCAGATAAAAAGATTAAGATCATCGTTCACGTTGGTCATAGCAACATCTCAGATGCCAGGCGCCTTGCCGCCCATGCAGCAGAGATCGGCGCAGATGCAGTTTCCGCAGTGGCTGCATTTTACTTCAAGCCGATATCTGTGGAGAATCTCGCAGATTGTATGGCTGAGATCGCAGGGGCTTGTCCTGCTACCCCCTTTTACTATTACCACATCCCGCTCCTCACGGGCGTGGGTATGGACATGATCGAATTCCTCCGCATATCGGAAACACGGATCCCGAATCTTGCCGGGATAAAGTACACCGCCACCACATTGAACGAGTATCAGTCTTGCTTGAATTATAACGAGGGCCGCTTCCAGATCCTTTATGGATTCGACGAACTTTTGCTGCCGGCTTTGTCTGTTGGTGCCCGGGCAGCTATTGGAAGCACCTACACATTTGCTGCGCCGATCTATCTGCAAACCATGAAATTATTTCATGAGGGCAAGATGGATGAGGCCCGGGAGAACCATGCATTTATGGTAGAGGTAATACGCAGGATGGTCAAACACCCCCCGATCCCTGCGCAAAAAGCGATCATGAAAATGCTGGGCTGGGATATGGGCCCTTCAAGGCTGCCGCTGGTTAACTTGTCAGAGAAATCATATCAACAATTGTATGATGATTTGAATGCGATCTCGTTTTTCGATAAAGTGGCATCTAAGGGTAAGGAAGTGGATAACCTATTTGTATAACGATGTACAGAAAACAGTCTGCCCTGTTTTTCATGCTGTTCATATTCTTTGTTCGATGCCAGGACATGCCAAATACTGATTTTATTTGGAGGCAGCTTGCGCCTATTCCGGATCCCGACGGATTTGCAGGATCCTATTCCGGAGTCTCGGGCGGTGGCCTGATCGTTGCCGGTGGAGCTAATTTCCCTGGTGGTAAAAGACCCTGGGCAGGGGGAATAAAAACCTGGTATGATAGGGTATTCGTGCTGGATAAGCCGGATGGGAAATGGAAAGAATCTGGTAAACTTCCCAGGCCGATGGGCTATGGTGTGTCGCTCAGTTACAAGGATGCAGTAATATGTGCCGGTGGCGGAGATGCACAACATCATTATGCAGATGTTTTTTCCATAACATATTCGAATGGCAGCATACACATCGATTCCTTGCCTTTCATGCCAGCGGCGCTCATTAATGCGTCCGCAGTCATAGCAAACGATGTGCTATATGTTATGGGAGGTATCCAAACGCCGGCAGGTATTACCGAAAGCGGTTTTTTTAGTTTTGACTTACATACAGCAGGCGGGAAATGGCATATCCTTGAACCCTTGCCAGGGCAAACAAGGATGCTTGCCACAGCAGGTTCATTCAATGGGAAGATCTATATGTTTGGCGGTGTTCATTTGTCCAGGTCGGAAGACAGTTCCGTAAAACGAACTTACCTCAAAGACTGTTGGGTGTATGAACCTGGTAAGGCATGGAAGCAGATCGCAGATCTGCCCTACACATTGGCAGCCGCTCCTTCACCGGCCTTTAATGTTGGGTCCAACTTGGTGTTGGTTGGTGGGGACGATGGCCATCTGGCTACCAGGACCATGGCGTTGAAGGACGACCATCCTGGATTCAGGTCTGAAATGTTATCGTATGATACCGAAACAGACAGGTGGGTATTGGCTGGAAAATTTCCTGCTGAGATAAAGAGCGATGCGGCTAACGATCCGCATGCAAGTGTTTATGCACCGGTGACAACCCCGCTCGTTATTTGGGATGGTAAAATGTTGATCCCTGGTGGCGAGGTGAGGCCCGCGGTGCGAACCAATAAGGTCTTTATGGCGGCCATTCCTGATCCGTGAGCAGGTGCTGTTGATGCCCCGGGCAGGCATTTTACAGGGGTCGCAAAGATTCAAACAATAACGCATAAAGGAGTTTTTATGGTTAAGAAATTGTTGTTCATTTTCGTGGGGCTCAGTACCGGGCTAGCATGCTTTTCCCAGGATATCAGTCACCTGTTCAAAAGCGGAGAAGATGGATATATGTGCTACCGGATTCCAGCCATCGTGACTACGAATAAAGGCACGCTGCTCGCATTTGCAGAAGCCCGTAAAACAGGATGCGGCGATGCAGGTGATATAGATCTGGTGGTGAAGCGTTCCTCAGATGGCGGTAAAACCTGGTCTGGTATCTCTATGGTTTGGAACGATGGTGAGAATACCTGTGGTAATCCTGCTCCTGTTGTGGATCGTAAAACAGGCAATATTATTTTGCTGTCCACCTGGAACCTGGGTACTGATCACGAGCCTGCCATCATCAATGGCACGAGTAAGGATACCCGCAGGGTTTTTGTGCTTTCTTCGTTGGACGATGGAAACACCTGGTCAACGGCCCGCGAGATCACATCGGCCGTGAAAAAGCCTGACTGGACCTGGTATGCCACGGGTCCATGCAACGGCATCCAGATGCGCTCCGGCAAGAACAAGGACAGGCTGGTGATCCCCTGCGATCATATTGAAGCGGGTACCCAAAAATATTTTTCACACGCTATCTATTCAGACGATCACGGGTTGACCTGGAAGCTAGGGGGTACCACGCCCTCAGACAAAGTGAATGAATGCACCGTAGCCGAACTGCCTAAGGGCAAGCTGCTGCTGAATATGCGCAACTATACCGATATCCGCGTAAGGCAGACATCTACCAGTACAGACGGTGGGGAAACCTGGTCCGAACTGAAAGGCGATGCCACCCTTATCGAGCCGGTATGCCAGGGCAGTTTGATCTGGTATAATCATAAGGGCAGAAAACCGTTTTTGGCGTTCTCCAACCCGGCGAGTCAGAAGACCCGAATCAATATGACAGTGCGGTTATCGTACGACCAGGGAAAAACATGGGCCAAAAAACTCGTGCTGCATGAAGGGCCGTCGGCCTACTCAAACCTGGTCACCCTGCCTAACGGAAACCTGGCATGCCTGTATGAAGCTGGTAAGGCAAAACCTTACGAAGGCATAGTCTTCAGGGAAATTTCTTTCGGCGAGTTCCAATAAACTGTTTTATGTTCACGCCATTGTAAATCGTTTATTAATCCCCGTTACGGGTATGCAGACATCCACTGTAGCTGGTTCGCAGGAAAGCCGTGTAAGAAGTTTCTATCCATGGGTGTTGGTTGCCCTGCTCTGGGTGGTGGCGTTGCTGAATTACCTCGACCGACAAATGCTGGCTACCATGAAGCCATCTATGCAGGGCGATATCGCAGAGCTTCAACTGGCAGCCAATTTCGGTCGTCTTATGGCCGTATTCCTTTGGGTCTATGGTATGATGAGTCCGTTCGCAGGGATGATCGCCGATAAGCTCAGCAAGAAATGGCTGATCGTGGCCAGTTTGTTTATCTGGTCAGCTGTGACGCTGGCCATGGGCTATGCCGAAACTTTCAACCAGTTGTATTGGTTGAGGGCGATGATGGGCGTAAGTGAAGCGGTATATATCCCGGCATCTATGGCCCTGATCGCAGATTTTCATCCTCCAAAAACAAGGTCCCTCGCAATTGGCGTACACGTCACGGGGATCTATGTTGGGCAGGGCCTGGGTGGTTTTGGCGCCACCATCGCCGGCGCGTTCACCTGGCATACCGCGTTTCATTTCTTCGGTTGGGTGGGGATCATTTATTCCTTGATGCTGGTATTTTTTCTGCGCGATGATCACCACAATTATGTTGATACCCCTGCGGTTTCATCCGGGGGAACCGGAAAGGGATCGCTTCTCCGGGTCCTGGGGGTGTTGTTCTCCAATATTTCTTTCTGGATCATCCTGTTCTATTTTGCCGTACCCGGCATTCCGGGCTGGGGTGTGAAGAACTGGCTGCCTACTCTGCTCTCCCAGAAACTGGGTATTGAAATGAGCCTCGCAGGGCCGCTGTCCACGATCACCATATCGGCATCCTCGCTGTTGGGTGTACTATTCGGCGGTGTATTATCGGACCGTTGGGCAAGAAGGAATATTCGGGGACGGGTGTTTACCAGCGCTATCGGTCTTGCTTTGACCATCCCGGCCATTCTCTTGATCGGTTATGGGTCAACGTTATTTCACCTGGTTGCCGCAGCTTTCTGTTTCGGGTTTGGATTTGGCATGTTCGACGCGAACAATATGCCCATACTTTGCCAGTTTGTGGCGTCTAAATACCGGGCTACTGCTTACGGTTTCATGAATATGATCGGCGTGTTTGCCGGTGCCATGATCACCGAGTTCCTCGGGAGATCTACAGACAAGGGCGATCTCGGGAAGGATTTCGCTATGCTGGCCGTCATTGTTGTGGCGGCATTGCTGATCCAGTTGAGTTTTCTTCGGCCTAAGCACCACGACTTCACATGACGCTTACTGGAAAGAATCTGAAGGATGACCGGGAAAGCCTGCGTATCGGATATCTGCTCTCCTTAGATTTGTTTTGTCGTATTTTAGCCTCCTTTATTTTTCTCAACTTACCGTGATGAGTAGATTTCTTCTGGCGATTTTTATGTTCCTTGCCCTGCCGGCTTTTGCGCAAAAACACAGTTTTGCATTATCGCCTTCGGCTTTCCTGCTTGATGATAAACCCTTCCAAATTATCGGCGGCGAACTTCATCCTGCCCGTATCCCCAGGGAGTACTGGAAGCATAGAATCCAGATGGCTAAAGCTATGGGTTGCAATACCATTGCCATGTATGTGTTCTGGAACTATCATGAATCCAAAGAAGGGCAGTTTGACTTTACAACCGGGAATAAAAATCTGGGGGAGTTTATCAGGCTTTGTAAGGAAGAGAATATGTGGGTGCTGCTTCGTCCGGGTCCCTATGTTTGTGCTGAATGGGAGTGGGGTGGATTACCACCTTATTTGTTGCGTATTCCGGATATCTCCATTCGTAATATGGATCCTCGCTATATGGCTGCGGTTAAACGATATGTTGACCGAATGTCTGACCTGATCAAACCGCACCTCGTCACCAATGGAGGAAATATTATCATGGTGCAAGTGGAGAATGAGTATGGCAGTTTTTCAAACGACCGGGTCTACATGCAAACGCTGCAAAATTATTGGGTGAAGAACGGGATCAATGTGCCCTTCTATACGGCCGATGGACCAACCAATTTTATGATCGAAGCCGGGTCGCTGCCTGGTGCGGCCGTTGGACTCGATGCTGGTGCCAGTCCTGCTGATTTTTCCCTTGCCCGGAAGAAGAATCCAGGTGTACCAGTGTTCAGCAGCGAAACTTATCCGGGATGGTTAACGCATTGGGGAGAGAAATGGGCCAGACCCGATACAGGTTCCTTGCTCAGGGAAGTGAAATTTTTGATGGACAGCAGCTTGTCTTTTAACCTGTATGTGATCCATGGCGGCACCAACTTCGGATTTACCGCGGGTGCCAACGCCTTTAGTCCTACGCAATACCAGCCTGATCTGACCAGTTACGATTATGATGCCCCCATCAATGAGCAGGGAAGGCCAACGGCGAAATACCATGCGTTGCGCAAACTGATCGGACAATATAAGAAGGATATTCCTGCGCTGCCCGATCCCATACCCACCATCCGCATTCCGGAGATCAGGATGGAACCCTTTTCTTCCGTCTGGAATAATCTTCCCAAACCGATCGCCTCGGTAACGCCAAAGCCCTTTGAATATTACGGGCAGGATTATGGCATGATGGTCTACAAAACAAAACTGATCGGCCATAAAAGCGGCACGCTGGCTATTTGGGAACCTCATGATTATGCGCTGGTATTTCTGAACGGTAAATTTATTGATACTGTTTTTCGTGATGGCGGTAGATGGACAGTTGATCTTCCCAAGTCCGATGTCAAGGACCCGGTGTTGGAGATTTTGGTTGAGGGGATGGGCAGGATCAATTTTGCCCAGTTCATGATCGACAGGAAGGGCATCACGGACAGGGTAACGCTGAACGGTATGACGTTGACGAACTGGGAGGTGTATCCGTTGCCATTTGGCGATAATGACGTGAAACAGATCAAGCCATCTTCTATAGATCCAAATCGAAAAGGGACTTTTTTCAAAGGCAGTTTTGATCTGCAGGCTCTGGGCGATTGTTTCATTGATATGACTAACTACAAGAAAGGCATGGTATGGGTCAATGGCCAAAACCTTGGAAGGTACTGGTATATCGGACCACAGCAGCGGTTATACTGTCCTGCAACCTTTCTGAAAAAGGGCAGGAACGAGATCGTCGTTTTTGATTTGTTACAAAATGAAGCTACATCATTGAGTGCTGAAGAAACGTTGGAGTAGATCTTTAGGGCTCTGAACAATAAAAAAGAAACTGTCATGAGTTTACGTAGTAAGGTCCTTTGCTTTTCATTGAGCATATGCCTGCTCTCGGCGGGTCATGCATTCGCCCAATCTGCGCGCTGGTCGGCCCTCAAGGCCAATGCCTGGTATGCAAAACAGGGCTGGCTGAGGGGTTGCAATTTTCAACCTTCATCGGCCATCAACCAGCTGGAAATGTTCCAGGCAGAGACTTTTGATACGGCTACCATCAATCGGGAACTGGGATGGGCCGAGGAACTGGGGCTCAATGTGATGCGTGTTTATTTACATCATCTGTTGTGGACGGCCGATCGTGATGGGTTTAAGAAAAGACTGGATACTTACCTTGCCATATCCCATCGTCATAAGATCAAAACCCTTTTCGTGTTCTTCGATGATTGCTGGAACGATACGGCCTGGGTAGGCAAGCAGCCAGCACCCAGAAAAGGGATACATAATTCCGGCTGGGTGAGGGATCCTGGGACCATGGTGCATCGTTATCCGGACACTTTGAGAACATTGGAAGTCTACATGAAAGACGTAATGGGCAGGTTCAAGAACGACGACCGCGTGCTGATGTGGGATCTGTACAACGAACCCGGGAACAGCGACCAGTATGAAAGGAGTTTTGGTTTGCTCAGATCGGTTTTTCACTGGGCGCGACAGGTGAATCCTTCCCAGCCGGTTTCCGTTGGGTTGTGGAACAATGGCCTGCGATTCCAGGAGATGAACCGATTCATGATTGAAAATTCCGACGTGATCAGCTATCATAATTATTCTTATATAGACGATCATAAGAATGCCATTGACACATTGCGGAAGTATGGACGGCCCTTGATTTGTACTGAGTATATGGCCCGCCGGAACGGGAGTGTTTTCCAGGTGATCATGCCCATGCTCAAAAAGGAAAATGTGGGCGCCATCAACTGGGGCTTCGTAAGCGGTAAAACCAATACCATTTTCGCATGGGATACGCCGATAGACGATGGTAGAGAACCCGGCCTCTGGTTCCATGACATTTACCGACAGGATAAAACACCGTTTAGTAAGGCTGAAGTGGAGTTCATTAAGAACCTCACGTTGGGAAAATGAACACCAATAATGAGCCATCATCGCTCTTTACAGGGCGTCCCGTTCATCATGGGGATGCTTTGCCGCTCGCTCCAGGCAAATCATATGTGATTTTTTATTATGTGACACACTAACCATTTGTATCAACTTATCAATATATCAAGTTGAACAAACACGCAATGTTATCTTCAACCCGGAAACTCCTACCTCTACGAAATACATCATCTTTTTTAAATACATTAAAATTTTCTTATGTCTTTCAATTTATTAGACCTCGTAAAAGGACAATTCAGTTCTGAACTCGTTAGCCAGGCTTCTTCCTTTCTCGGAGAATCCGAGTCAAGCGTGGCTAAAGGGCTCGATGCAGTAATCCCGGCCGCTCTTTCCGGCATCGTGAAAAAAGTGGAAGATGGGGATGCTGGCTCACTGGTTAGCCTGGCAAAAACAGCCTATGACAGTGGTATCCTGAACAATCTTGCCGGTTCATTCAGCTCAGGCGGTGGCGGAATTCCTTCCATTGGCCCAAGCCTGATCACTGGTCTGCTGGGTGATAAGTTTGGCGGTATCGCTAATGCAGTGTCGTCATTCGCAGGATTGAAAGGGTCTACTACATCATCCTTGTTTGGCACTGTAGTTCCGGCTGCTTTGGCGCTGCTGGGTAAGTATGCGAAGGATAACAATGCAGCGCCCGGTGCCCTTGCTTCATTACTGACAAGCCAAAAGTCTTCGATACTTTCTGCAGTACCAGAAGGACTTAATCTTTCGAAGTTTTTCGAAACACCTAAGAAAGTAGAACATCATATTCATACTGCTCCTGTTGCCGAGAAGAAGAGCAATATGCTTTGGTATGTTTTGGCCGGCCTTGGTCTCGTAGCATTACTGATGTTTCTCTTCAGGGGTTGCCTGGATACCAAGAAAGATATAACAGCCCCTGCGGTTGTTCACGATACTACTGTGGTTGAGAAAACAAACGTAATTGTGGTGGCTAAAGAACCATTGAAAGTTAAACTTCCAAATGGTGTAGAACTTAATGCTAACAAGGGCGGTATTGAAGACCTGCTGGTGGCTTTCCTTTGGGATGCCAACGCAAAGCCTGGTAATGATAACTGGTTCGATTTCACCGACCTTAACTTCAAGTTCGGCACTGCCGAAATTGAGCCTGCAAGCCGCAAGGAAGTGGACAATATTGCTGAGATCCTGAAAGCATTCCCTAAGGCGAAGATCAAAATAGGCGGTTATACTGACAAAGTTGGAGATGAGGCTGCGAATAAGAAATTGTCGGGCGAAAGGGCGGCCGCGGTGGCAGCTGCACTCAAAGATCTGGGTGTTGGCGATCAGATCGAAGGATCCGAAGGCTATGGCTCCGAGTTTGCTAAGTTTCCGGCCAGTGCCCCCGAGGAAGACAGGGTTAAAGACAGAAGAGTTTCTGTCAGCGTGAGGGCAAAATAAACAGGTTAATTAGTGATTGTACAGGCCGCCAAGATAACAACTTGGTGGCCTTTTTTTTGCGCTCTGGCCATCAAAAATTGGTGAAAGACCTTGATCCTGATTAAATTCACCATATGACAGAAGCTAATCATATTGGTGGCAGGATCTTCGTGTTCTTTTTGTTTTTCATTTTGATTCTGCCAGTGGCCAGTGCCCAGGTGAAATCGTCAGCGCCAAAGCCGCTATGGACCAAAAAAGCCAATGGAGTTTGGCAGGTCAGCGCAGGAGTACCGGAGCGCTTTAACCTGACCAGTCACCTGCAGTTAACGCCAAAACTACAAACCATCAATGCCATGGCAGATGCCCAGCTTCCTTTCAAAAAGGAAGAGCTGACCATTGATATGAACGACGGCAAAACCTATATCCGCTTTCCGCTCGAGAAGGGTGAAAAGATCTTCGGGCTGGGCCTGAACTTTAAAACCGTAGAACAGCGGGGGCGTATACTGAGATTGCATATGGATCATTATGACGGCGTGGATAATGGGAGAAACCATGCGCCGGTGCCTTTCTTCGTGTCATCAAAGGGATATGGGGCCTTCATCAATTCAGCCAGGTATATCGATGTCTATGTGGGCACTGGTGTGCGTAAAGACAGTAAGAACCCTCCGAAGGTGTATGACCGAAATACTGATAAGGAGTGGACGGCAGAGCCTTACTCTGACAACCTGGAAATTTTGGTACCCGCAAATGGCATAGAGATCGTTTTGTTTTCCGGTCCTTCCATGCTGGATGCTGTCAGGAAATTTAATCTCTATAATGGCGGTGGTACCCTGCCCCCAAAATGGGGCCTGGGCTTTTGGCAACGTGTGCCAACCAAATCCACCGAAGCAGATGTGAACACAGAAGTGGCTGAATTCAAAAAACGGAATTTCCCACTGTCGGTGATCGGCCTCGAACCGGGCTGGATGACGGCCAGTTACCCCTGCACCTATGAGTGGGACAGGTCCCGTTTCCCAGATCCCGCAGGATTTGTAAGCAAACTTCAGGGCCAGCATATTCAAACCAATGTATGGATCAATCCCGGAGTGGCGCCATCTTCATCCGTCTATAAACAGATCGAGCCCTATACGGGATCGCATACCGAGTGGTGCGGTATCGTTCCGGATTATTCCATGCCCGAGGCGGTTAAGATCATGTCCGCGCATTTGAAAAAGAACGTGCTCGATGCAGGGGTCAGCGGGTTTAAAATGGATGAGAATGACGGGTATGATAATTGGCTCTGGCCCGATGTGGCGAGGTTCCCATCAGGTCGTTCCGCGGAGCAGCTCCGCCAAACCTATGGCGCGTTCCAGCAAAGATTCACACTGGATATGTACAGGAAGCAGAACCTGCGGACCTATGGACTTGTCAGGGCATCTAATGCAGGAACCGTTTCTTTCCCTTACGTATTGTATAACGATTATTATGAGCACCGCGACTTCATCACCGCGTTGGTGAACAGTTCATTCATCGGCGTGCTTTGGACACCCGAGGTGCGTGCATCCAAAACTTCCGAGGAATGGCTCCGCCGTATGCAGACCGTGTGTTTTTCACCGCTCGCGATGATCAACGCCTGGGCCGATGGCACCAAGCCATGGTCTTTCCCGGATGTGGCAGATGATGTAAAAGCGATTGCGGATCTTCGCATGCAACTCATTCCTTACCTCTATTCTTCTTATGCTGACTATGCTTTTTACGGAACACCGCCCATTCGTGCCATGAATCTGGAAGACGGTTACAGGATGGACGCTACAGAAGAGAAAGGCAAACTTGATGCTACAGAAAATCCATATGCCGTTGCACTTCGCAAAGAAGTGAAGGACCAGTTCATGGTAGGGGAACATCTGTTGGTGGCGCCATTGTTTGCAGGACAAACCTCACGCTCTGTTGTGTTGCCTAAAGGGAAGTGGTATGATTTCTATACCGGTAGACTGGCCGGCGAAGGCGAGATCATACAAGTAACGCCAGGCATTAGCCGAATACCTGTTTTTGTGAAAGATGGCGGGATCATTCCCATGTATAAAGAGGCGGTACAGCTCGACGGGGAAAAATATCCGCTTGAGATCAGGCATTATGGAAAGAAGGCTTCTTCATTCAGTCTTTATGACGACGATGGGAAAACCTTCAATTACGAGAAAGGTGATTTCGTCCGTATAGCCCTTAAGGTTAATTCCGATAGATCGGGAAAGGCTGAAGTCCCCGCGGGAAAGCAGTCCTGGTCGTACACCGATTATAACTTCCGGTTTATGACTGAATAGATTTTTAGGCATAATTTCATAACCATTCATTGACCCATAACCAGATTTTCCAGATGATGAGATCATTCTCTTTCCTTGTTGTGGCAGCCTTTGTGCTGACTGTAGTTTCATATACCAAACCGGAATACGGATTTAATGCAAGGCAGTTCAGCACAGATACGCTGATCGCAGATCCCCGCCTTCCGGAGAATGCTTTGAAGGGGCTGGACGTAGCCTATGGTTTGAAAGTACAACTGATGGCAACCGAGCCCATGTTGAAGAATCCCACGAATATCGATGTAGATGAGAAAGGGAGGGTCTGGGTAATAGAGGCCTATAATTATCGTCCCGGTATCAATGGTAATCCAACAAACCCGGAAGGCGACAGGATCATGATCCTGGAGGATAGGGACGGAGATGCAAAACTGGATAACGCGAAAATATTTTACCAGGGCCCTGAATTGAATGCCCCGCTTGGTATTGCTGTATTGGGAAGGAAAGTGATAGTGGCGCAGAGTCCGTACATATGGGCTTTCTATGATGATAACGGCGACGATAAGGCAGACCGTAAGGAGATCATGTTCCAGGGCATTTCCGGCGAACAACATGATCATGGCGCGCACGCATTTACTTTCGGACCAGATGGTAAACTGTATTTCAATTTAGGTAATGAGGGAAAGACCCTGAAAGACAAAAACGGTAAAACCGTGTTGGACCAGGACGGTGATGAGATCGGTCCTGCCAAGTATAAGCAGGGCATGGTGTTTCGCTGCGATCCCGATGGAGCGAATGTAGAATGCCTGGGTGATAATTTCAGGAACCCGTTTGAAGTGGCGGTGGACAGCTACGGTACATTATGGCAGAGTGATAATGATGACGATGGTAACAAAGGAACGCGGATCAACTATGTAATGCCCTACGGCAATTATGGTTATACAGACGAGATGACCGGCGCTGGTTGGTCTTCCAACCGTACCAATATGGAAGATTCCATTCCTTTCAGGCATTGGCACCTGAACGATCCGGGTTCGATTCCCAATATGCTCCAGACGGGCGCGGGTTCGCCAACGGGGATCCTGGTGTATGAAGGAAAGTTATTGCCTGAGGCATTTCAACATCAATTGATCCATGCCGATGCAGGTCCCAATGTAGTGCGTGCATATGCCGTAAAAAATCAGGGCGCTGGCTATTCAGCCAGCATCATTAACATACTGAAAGGCGAGCAGGACAAATGGTTCCGCCCGGCTGACGTTTGCATTGCACCGGATGGCTCGCTCGTTGTAGCTGACTGGTACGATCCCGGTGTGGGCGGACACCAGGCCGGTGATCAGTCGCGCGGCAGGATCTATCGCGTGGCGCCCGCAGATGCTGCCGCTTACAAGGTTCCTGTCATGGATCTTTCAACACCTGATAGGGCGGTACAGGCGCTGCAGAATCCTAACCTCGCCGTTCGTTTTCATGCATATAATGCCCTGCAGGGATTCGGTAAAAACTCCGTGGCTCCTTTGGAAAAATTGTGGAGGTCAGGATCGGATCCTGCGATGCGTGCCCGCGCTTTCTGGGCACTGGTGACTATAAAAGATGCAAAGGCAGATAAATACATCAAACAGGCACAGAAGGAGAGCGATCCCAACCTCCGCGTGTTGGCGATACGGGGTATGAAGCGGATCAGTGGCAACCTGATCCCCCTCGTGCAGGCCATGAAGAACGATCCTGATCCCATGGTGAGGCGGGAATGTATTCTTGCCTTGCATCATCATAAGTCGCCAGAGGCGCCAAAACTTTGGGCGGAGTTGGCAGCGAAACATGATGGGCAGGACAGGTGGTATCTCGAAGCGCTCGGCATCGGGGCCGATGCCCAATGGGAAAGCTATTTCGCTGCTTACCTGGCGTTGGTTAAAGATCCGTTGAAGAATGCAGGTGGCAGGGATATCGTTTGGCGGGCAAGGACGGATGCGGCGATCCCTTATTTATCGTCACTCGCAACCCAAAGTGCCGATCCCCTCAATGACCGGCTCAGGTATTTCCGTGCTTTCGATTTCAATGCGGGTGCCGCTGCCAATGCGGCTTTGCTGAAGATCATCGAGGGAAATAAACTGAACGACTTGGCCTTGCACAAACTCGCGTTGTATTCCCTGAAAAGCCAGGCGGTCAATCAATCCCCATCGGCTCAAAAAGCCTTAAAGCTGGTGTTGGACGATGTCTATGGTACGCAGCAGTACCTGGATCTGGTGGGTCGTTTTGAAGTGAAAGCGGAGAACCCAAGATTGCTGGAAATGGCTATCAGCAACAGCAACAGTAACCTGGGCACTACGTCCGGCAGGCTGCTGCTTTCGATGGGTGGATCGGATCTGGTGTGGAAAGAGATCAGCGGTAACGATGCTACGCGCTCACAAGCAGTTCTGCAGGCACTGTCACGCGTAGGGAATACAGCATCGGTAGATATCTTACAAAATACTGCGTTGGGTGAAGGCTATTCTGATGAGACCCGCAGATATGCGGCGAACAGGATCGGAAAGAGCGGGGAAGGTGAACGAAGGGTTTTGCAGATACTCAAAGCAGGGAAGGTCCCTCCGGCCCTGATCCCCGATGTGGTGGCCAGTGTGAGTGGGGCATGGCGTGAGTCCGTTCGCACGGAGGCAAAATCTTATCTGCCCAAAGCGGAAGTAGCTGCAGAGGTGGCAAAAGGTGTTCCAACCATGGAGCAGCTGAATGCCCTGAAAGCCGACCTGGCAAAAGGCAAGGCCGTTTGCGGGATATACTGCGCCGTTTGCCATAAGATGGACAAGGAGGGCTATGAGTTTGGGCCGAAGTTATCAGAGATCGGTTCAAAGTATGGGAAGGATGGCCTTCTTAAAGCGATCGTAAGTCCCTCAGACGGCATTAGCTTCGGCTACGAAGGCTGGATCATCAAATTGAAAGATGGGTCTGAGTTGGCTGGTATCATCGCGAGCAAGACCGAGTCGGACATCGAAGTCAGGATGCCCGGCGGCATGGTCCAGAAGGTAAAGACATCCGCCGTAAAATCCATGGAACAGATGAAGGTGTCTATGATGCCCGCTGGTTTACACAGCGGCATGTCGGCCCAGGATATGGCGGACCTGCTGGGATACCTGGAGTCGAAGAAGAAAATATGATCACATTTTCTTCGGCTTTCGAGTTGATTCCCGCTGTATAAACTCGCCTTTTATCAGGATGGTCTTCGGTTGTTTTTCCTTTGAAATGATCTGCTCCAGCAATACCCTGGCAGCGGCTTCACCGATCTCTTTTGTCTTTACGTTAAATGTGGTGAGTTTGGGTTCAACGATTTCCCCCGTGTATTCGTTCCCGAATCCGGCCACATTGATGGCTTGCGGAATTTTGATGCCCTTGCTTTTCAGGTGCCTGATGATCTGCACGGCCGTTTTGTCTGATATGGAGAAGATGGCATCCACTGCGGGTTTCATGGCCAGCCAGCCATCCACGGCTTCCGTTACTGAGTCGTTGCTGAAGTTTACATATTTAACCAGTTTGGGGTCCGGTTTGATTTTCCATTTCTTGAGCATCTTCAGGTAGCCCGCCTCCCTTTTTGCCGTAATCGGAAGATATTTGGGGCCAAGTAAAATGGCGATGCGCTTGCAGCCGCTTTTCAACAGGTTTTCCGTCACCTGAGATGCGCCGTTCTCATCGTCGGCCAGAATTTTAGAGATCTCAAGGTCTTCCGCTACGCGATAAAACTGAACGATGGGAATATTCCTGTTCATCTGCATCCTGATATGATCGAAGGTGGACGTCTCCAGTGTATGGCAAATAAGCAGCCCATCTATCATGTTGTTCATAAGCGCCTGCAGGTTGGAAATTTCCGAAAGGTGGGACTCGTCACTCTGGCAGATCACTACCCGGTAGCCCGACTGTGACGCAATATGCTGGATGCCGCTGAGCATGGATGAGAAGAAAGTGGTTTCCAGGTTGGGGATGATGACACCAAGTGTGCTGGTAGACCTATTGACCAGGCTCTGCGCAATGATGTTTGGTTGATAATTCATGCCATCTGCCAACTGCCGGATCTCATGACGTGTTTCTTTGCTGATGTCCGGGTGATTGTTGAGCGCCCTTGATACAGTTGTAATGGATACGCCTGCGGCCTTGGCAATATCTTTCAGGGATGTTGGTCTGTTGTTACTGTTGTTTTCCAGCTTTGATTTTCGGGTATTGTGTACCAGGGTGAAGTGATAGTTGCAGTCTTTGCAGTAAAAGCGCTGTTTGCCGCGTATGATCCCGGATTTCAGGATCCGTTCCGTTTTGTTGCATTTAGGGCATCTGCTTCTCGGCATGGCTCAGATAATTTGTCTATATATCACAAACGTTTGTGCAATGGATTGCGATAGAAATTATAGGTGCGATGATAGCGAAAATGTACCTAAATCTCTAATTGTTCGATATTTTCAGCAGTGAAGAGCGGGGCATGTTTTTGCCTTTGACTGCTCTTCACTGAATTCAACTAATGTCAAATGATCATTGAGAAGGGTGTTCAGGGAAGGAAGTTCAGGACTGTCGAGCAAAAAGCTGACCTCGCAGTGATCGGGGGCGGTATTTCCGGGGTAAGTGCAGCAGTTTCCGCTGCCAGGTCGGGCCTGCGTGTGGTGCTGGTGCATGACCGGCCAGTATTGGGCGGGAATGCTTCCAGCGAGGTACGCCTGTGGATCCTCGGGGCCACTTCCCATATGGGTAACAACAACCGCTGGGCCAGGGAAGGAGGTATTATGGAAGAGATCCTGGTGGAGAATATTTTTCGCAACCCGGAAGGCAATCCGGTGATATTCGATACCATACTGCTCGAAAAGATCTGCCTTGAACCCAATATCACCCTGCTCCTCAACACCGCTGTTTTTGAAGTGGATAAACGCGACGATGTGACCATTGGATCCGTCAGCGCATTTTGCAGCCAGAACCAGACTATGTATCTTATACCGGCACCCCTTTTTGTAGATGCATCGGGCGACGGCGTGCTGGGTTTTCTTGCCGGCGCTGCTTTCCGGATGGGAGCTGAGCCCGCTTCTGAATTCAACGAGAAATTCGCCCCTTCGAAAGAGTATGGCGAGTTGCTCGGGCACTCCATTTATTTTTATTCCAAGGATACCGGTCGTCCGGTTAGATATAAGGCCCCTTCTTTCGCGCTAAAAGACATTTCAACCATCCCCCGTTACAAAACCTTCAATGCCAAAGATTTTGGGTGTAAACTCTGGTGGATCGAATACGGCGGGCGGCTGGATACCGTATTGGAGACGGAAACAATCAAGTGGGAATTATGGAAAGTGATCTATGGCGTATGGGACCATATCAAGAATTCGGGCGAGTTCCCGGAGGCCGAGAACCTGACCCTGGAATGGGTGGGCATGATACCGGGTAAAAGGGAGAGCAGGCGGTTCGAGGGGGACTATATCCTGATCCAGCAGGACGTGGTTGAACAAAGACAGCATGATGATGCAGTGGCCTATGGCGGCTGGAGTATTGATCTCCATCCTGCCGATGGCGTATTCAGCGAGAAGCCCGGCTGCAACCAATGGCATAGCAAAGGCATTTACCAGATCCCGTACCGCTGCATGTACAGTAAAAACATCAGCAACCTGTTTTTTGCCGGAAGGATCATCAGCGCATCCCATGTAGCCTTTGGATCAAGCCGTGTGATGGCCACCGGTGGATTGGTAGGTCAGGCAGTTGGAACAGCTGCAGGACTCTGTTTGGCCAACAATACGCACCCAAGGGGCCTGTTGGAGAAGGGACTGATCGGTGACCTTCAGCAGTTGTTATTGAAGAGGGGTGTTTTTATTCCTGGGCTTGCCATAAAGAACAGCAATGATCTATGTGCAACAGCCGACCTGAAAGCATCAAGTACGTTGCATTTTACAGGGTTTGAAGAGTCCGATGACTTTATTTCCCTGACCAGTTCCGTAGCGCAGATGCTGCCCCTGGTTCCGGGATCTGTTCCTTCCATCAAACTTTGTTGCCGGGCATCCGAGGAGACTACACTGCATATTGAACTGCGAACCAGCGTGCAAAGAACGAATCATACACCTGAGAGAATACTGGAGAAGCTCAGTGTGGAATTGAAGCCAGGTTCTAATGAACTGAAGCTGAATTTCGGCTGCCTCATGACCGACGAAGCCTACGCTTACCTGACCTTCATGGCCAATCCTGTGGTCAGCCTCGGTTACTCTCAACAGCGAGTGAGCGGTGTGCTTTCATTGTTCAACCACATCAATCCTGCGGTGTCGAATTACGGAAAGCAGGCGCCAACGGAGGATATAGGCGTGGATGCCTTTGAATTCTGGTGCCCGAAGCGGAGGCCCCAGGGCAAGAATCTGGCCGTACAGTTGGTACTGGATCAGAAGGTGTTTGATGTAAAGAATATCCTGAACGGGATCGACCGTCCCACCCACCATCCAAACGCATGGGTGGCTGACCTCCACGATCCCTCACCCGTTATAAACTTGCACTGGAGCGAGAAGAAGGAGATCAGGACCATTGAGATCATGCTCGACACAGACTTCGACCATCCCATGGAATCGGTACTTATGGGACATCCTGAACATGTAATGCCTTTCTGCGTGCGGGATTTTTATGTGCAGGATGAACAGGGCGAGGTGATCTGGCAGGTTACTGATAATCACCATTCGCTACAGCGGATCACCCTGGATAAGCCATGTACTACAGGCAGGCTGTCTTTCCATTTTTCACATCCCGGGCCGAATATACCTGCTGCCGTATTCGCCATTCGTTGCTATCAACATTAAAAGATTAAGATGGGTCAGGTGGACTTCATAGTGCTGGTGGTTTTTGCTTTCATGATCTTCGGGATAGGTGTTGCCTTTACCCGTGTTGGCAGTAAAAGCGGGCAGGCATTTTTTGAAGCCGGAGGCGCAACGCCATGGTGGATCAATGGTCTTTCGCTGTTCATCAGTTATTTTTCCGCAGGCACTTTTGTGGTTTGGGGATCCATCGCATACAGTTCAGGCATTGTAGCCAACACCATCCAACTGACCATGGCCATCAGCGGTTTCATTGTGGCGATCTTCATTGCCAGGAAATGGAAAAGGACCGGTGTGAAAACGGCTGCCGAGTATATAGGAAAACGATTCAATACCAGGACCCAGCAGTTCTATACCTACATGGTGCTGCTTTTGAGTCTGTTCACCACGGCGTCGGTGCTCTACCCTGTGGGGAAAATGGTGCATGTGGCAACGCCATACTCTCTGAATACATGTATCATCATCATCGGTCTCATCATCGTTTTATATACCGCTGCAGGGGGTTTATGGGCAGTGTTAGTGACAGACGTCATCCAGTTCGTTATCCTGACGGCTTCCGTACTGATCGTTATCCCACTCGCGTTTAAAGAGATAGGCGGGGCACAGAACCTGGTCACCAAAGCGCCCCCCGGATTCTTCGAGCCCTTCAATGCTGAATACACCTTACCCTTCATGTTGGCCTTCATCGTGTATCAAACCATTTATATAGGCGGCAACTGGAGTTATGTGCAGAGGTATACCAGCGTGAAAGATGAAAAGTCATCGCAAAAAGTAGCTTACCTGTTCACCTTCCTTTACTTTGTTAGTCCCTTCATATGGATGATCCCACCGATGGTGTATCGCGTGATGAACCCCGATCTTGCCGGCCTGGGCTCAGAAGGTGCGTACATGATGCTTTGCCAACAGATTCTTCCCGCCGGCCTGATCGGCCTGGTGTTGGCCGGCATGATCTCTGCCACATCCAGCAAGGCCAATACCACCATCAACCTGGCCGCGACTGTTTTCGCAACTGACCTCTACAAGAACCTCGTTCGGAAAACCGCGTCAGAGAAAGAGCAGATCCTGGTGGCCAGGATCTTTACGCTGTTGTTTGGAGCGGGTACCGTGGGCATTGCCTTACTGGTCCCATACGTGGGCGGCATTGTGGATTTTGTGCTGAGTACGGCCTCTATCGCCGGTGGTGCCTTGTTCGCCCCGATCATATGGAGCCTGTTCTCAAAACGGCAGACCGCATTTTCTGTTGTTACCACTACACTGCTGACCTTAACGATCAATCTCTTCCTGAAAATATTCGCTCCCTCGCTGCTGGACCTTAAGCTCTCCAGAACCATGGAAACCGTGGTGGGCCAGATGATCCCGCTTATCACCCTCGCTTGTTTCGAACTCTATTATCGATTACATAACCGGGTAGCTCCGGTAACCTCAGTTGACTTATCTAATCAGATCATCATCATAGACGCTGAAACGGAAGCGGAAGCCAGGAATCAAAACAGTTTCGGCATCCGTGTCATCGGTATTTCCATGGCCCTCGTGGGGCTCGGGATCGCTGTTCTGGGTTTCTTTTCAGGAAGCGCATACATTGTTGCCAGTGTGGGATCAATCATTTTCCTCATCGCCATGTTTATTTTCCGCATAGGTACCAGGTCCGCCATAAAGCCATCATTCAAGACGATCAATAAACATGTCATTCATGAATAAAGTATTTTTTGTAAACCTGCTTGTGTATCTGTTGTGTTTTCATGTCCATGCTTTTTCTCAACCCAGTGCAATTGGCACAACCCTCGTGAACCAGGCCGGGTATAACGCGGGAGAATCGAAACGACTTGTTGCCTGGGGCATTGCCGACGGAACCACATTCACCATTCGTTCCACCAAGACCGGCAAACCTGTTTTTGAAGGTAAGATCGATCATTTTGCAGGCGACTTTACCGCTTTTGAACCCAAGGATCATACCGATGAGTATGTTGCTGAAGCAGCAGGATTGAAACCCTCCGTACCATTTAAGATCAGGCCATTCCTGATGGAGCTTCTCTCCTCTAAACTCGCCTATGATTTTTTTGTTGATGTACGCGGTTCCACAGATCCTGTTCATTCCAACGAGGCCAAAGTATATGGCGGGGGTCCCTCCCGCGATTGCGGCGCGTATACCCTGGAAACCGTTTTCGAAACCATGTTCTACGCCAGTAATCCCGCGCTGTTTGATAACTGGAAGAACGAATTGGGAAATGGGAGTATACCGGACTTCATTGCCCTCATCCTCTGGCACGCGGAGTTTGCCTATCACCACCATACTTATAATGGTCCTGTAAATACGCGGCATGGTTGGCTGGGTTATGAAGGCACCCCGAAAATGCAATATGATTACTGGAATACACTCGATCAGCTCGCAGCCGTTTGTGCGGCCTATCATAGTTTCCTGAAACCCTACCTGAGCGAGGAGAAGTACAAAGCCTATAGGAAAGTTTGCCTCGATAAATGGGAGGAATATGAACGCCACAAAGTAGTTCGGCACTGGACCTACAGCAATAAATGGGTTGACAGCGGCTACCAGGAGTTCAATGAAATGGGTAACGCGTTCGGTCAATCGGTATTCAGTAACCTGTTCATGTATCTCACCGAATTGAATGAGAAAGACGGACAACCCGCAAAATTTCTTTCCTGGGCACAAGAGGGCGCTTCTGATATCATCCGCAACTGGGATTTCAATAACATCCGGCACATGTGGTGGATCAGGAATGCAGAGCATATTACTCCCCAGGCACTTAGTTTTTTCCTGATGACGGCACCTGACAAAGCGCCTCCCGGAACTGCCGCCAAACTCAGTGCATGGATGGATCATATCCTTGCCAGATCCCAAAACCCCTGGCATTATCGTGTACACAGCGACACCGAATGGGCGCATCCTAAAACCAAGGAGCTGGGTGGTTCGCCAGCACTGGGAGGAAGCCTTTTTGCTGCTGCTCATGTGTTGAACAGACCCGAAGCCAGACCCTTTGCCTGGTCCCAGATCAATTTTACATTCGGACTTAATCCCCTCGGTGCCCATTTCTCAAATAAGAGCAAAGAGAGGCTGGCCCTGAATGGCTATTGGGAAGGTGTGGAGAATGGCTGGCCGGATGCACATCCAAACGGTTATGGGATGCTCGGCCTGGTGAGGGGTACACTTGATGGAACTCCGCTCGACAAGGATTTTCCTTCTTTGAAACAAAAGTCAGCCGCGGTGGAGACAGCTGTCGTTGGCGATAAGATCGGCATGAATGCGTATGCAACAGAAGGTTGGGCCGTTTCAAACCGGGGCTGGATGACCACCCTTACATTTTCTTCCCTGCACCGTATTTCTGTGGCCATTACAGACCATGCAGGTACACCACAAAAAGATTTTTCAAAGCGCTCGACATATTATGCCAGCCTTCGCGCGCCGCTAAACCTGGATCCGTCCAAAGTTGAAAGCGCATGGGTCATGGTGAAGAAGGATAACCAGACCGAACAAAGGTTGATGCTGACCGAAACGGCTCCTGATTCCGGCATTTTCATTGCTCCATTGAATGTAAAGAAAGCATCTGCCATTACGGTATCCTACGGTTACTGGGGATTCAGGAAAGAGGCACGAATCCACAAAATGAAGTCATGAGGAAATTACGTCTATGCATACTGATGTTCCTGGCGTTTATCAGTATTGCTCCTGCCGCATTGTCGCAGGAGCCAAAGTTGGATAAGAAAGGAAACCTGGTATCCATGGACGATGTGGATATGAGCAGGATGGTGCAGCCCTTGCCTGAACAGAACAGGTTCATTGATCCCGATTATAATATCTGGTGTGGCTCCGTAGTAAAGGGCCCTGACGGGAAGTACTATATGTTCTACAGCCGCTGGCCCAGATCTACCGGGCATGAAGCATGGATCACCCATTCGGAAATTGCGCTGGCAAAATCGGACAAGCCCGGCGGCCCCTACCGGCACGTTAAAGTGATTTTTAAACGTCGCGCTACCAGCTACTGGGACGGGGTTTGTACCCATAATCCCGCGGTGATCGAGCACAAGGGCAAGTACTATTTGTATTACATGGGCAGCACCGGTACTGTGGATATAAAGCCTCGTGCCCAGTATACCGAAGAATGGTACCATTACAGGAATAACCAACGGATAGGGGTAGCCGTAGCGAGCCATCCTGAGGGTGAATGGACAAGATTTGATCAGCCAGTGCTGGATGTGTCTAAGGATTCTGCCGCTTATGATGCGATGCTCGTTTCTAACCCGGCGGTGACGGTTGAACCGAGTGGCCGGGTGATCCTCATGTATAAAATGGTGGAGAAGAACGGTACATACCGTGGTGGGAATGTGCGGATCGGCGTTGCTTTTTCCAAGTCGATGACAGGCCCTTTCGTGAAACACCCCAAGCCGATCTTCGAAGACAAGGCAGGAACCGGAACCCGGCCCTGGATGCTGGCGGAAGATCCTTTCATCTGGAACTATAAAGGGATCAACTATGCGATGGTCAGGGATGCCTCCGGTCGTTACACGGGTATTGAAGGCGCCATCGCCATGTTCAGGTCAGCTAATGGGTACGACTGGGCGCCAACAAAGTTCCCGCTTGTTATTCCCCGGTCAATTTATACCGAAAACGGAACCAAGCTTGACGACCGGCTTGAAAGGCCCTGGATCCTGTTCGAAAAAGGCCTTCCTGTTTACCTGATCGGGGCCATGGGGATCAATAAGCGCGAACACAGTATGAATATCGCGATACCGCTTAAATGGCAGGATTCATCTTCCAATGCAAAGGAGGAGCGTTTGTGGTATGAGGAACCTGCCACCAGTTGGCTGGAAGCCCTGCCGCTGGGTAACGGAAAAATGGGCGCTATGGTCTTTGCTGACTTTCCAACGGAACGGATACAGTTCAATGAATCTTCGCTGATCACGGGTACTGCGGAGACTGTAGGGTTTTACCAACCATTTGGGAACCTGTTCTTCAAATGGAAGCATCGCCCTGCCCATGCCTATAAACGTTCGCTTACGCTCAACAATGCCGTTCATACTACAACCTATGAAGCTAATGGCACAAAGTTTAAGCACGAGTATTTTGCAAGTCATCCGGATCGCTCCATCATATTGATGATCACCGCAGAGAAAAAAGGATCGGTTTCAACGGAGATATTATTGAAAGATGCAAGGCCAACCGCCTCTGTGATCAGCGGGAAGGATATTTCATTCAGTGGTAAAATCGATAATGGTGTTTTGTATGAATCCATCGCCCGGGTAGTTAACAAAGGCGGGACATTTACTTCCACTGATTCCAGTGTGAAAGTATCGAACGCGGATACACTGATGGTTTTCCTGGTTGCCGCAACTTCCATAAAGCCTTTTTCCGGACGGGACTACCTGGGCGATCCACCTCATGCCAGACTGTATGATCAGTTGGGAAAGATCTCAGTCAAAGACTACGCTCTGCTGAAAGAAGAACATGTCAGGGATTTTTCCGGCATGTTTAACAAAGTCTCGATTGATCTAGGACCGGAGCCTGCAGCATCCACCTGGGATCGCGTATTGGCATACAATAAGGGTATGAAAGATCAAGCCCTGGAAGCTTTGCTCTTTCAATACGGCCGGTATTTGCTGATCAGTTCCTCAAGGCCCGGCGGCCTGCCTGCCAACCTGCAGGGACTTTGGAACAACGAGTTCAAGCCACCATGGTATTCGCAGTATACCACCAATATCAATGTAGAGATGAATTATTGGTTGGCTGAACAAACAAACATTTCATCCAGCCACCTGCCGATGTTGGACTGGATCGAGAACCTGTCGAAGGTCTCAAAATCTTCAAAGGATTCCCTGCTGAACGTTCCCAAAGGCTGGGTTGCATATAGCACCAACAATCTCCTCGGCGGCCCGAGCCGGTGGCGCCTGCACAGGCCCGGTAGTGCATGGATGAGCCGGCATTTTTGGGAGCATTATGAGTTCACCCGGGATACTGCATTTTTGCGCAAAAGGGCTTATCCTTTTTTGAAAGATTTGGTGGAATACTGGCAGGGTCATCTGGTGGAAAATGCGAATGGCAAACTTATCTCACCCGATGGATGGTCGCCCGAGCACGGGCCAGGCAAGAATGAAGAAGATAAAAGACCCTATCCGGGTGCATCGTATGACCAGCAAATCGTGTATGACCTTTTTTCAAATTATTTAGAAGCGGCGAAGGTGCTGCAAGTGGATCACGACTTTCGGGAGAAGGTTGAACGTTCAAGGTCTAAACTACTTGGCCCCCAGATCGGTAAATGGGGACAGTTGCAGGAGTGGATGGAAGATGTGGACGACTCTACGGATCATCATCGGCATAATTCCCACATGTTTGCGGTACATCCCGGCAGGCAGATCACACCCCTGTCAACACCGAAACTGGCTAATGCCGCCATCCGCTCGCTAGATGCCCGAGGGGAGAACAGTACGGGTTGGAGTTCCGCATGGAAGATAAATATCTGGGCAAGGTTGTTCCAGCCTGAGAAGGCCTATGCCCAATTCTGGTCGCTTTTCCGCGTGGCAAAAAAGGATGGCGGAATTGAGGTGGCCGCGGACGGAGGTCTGTACAGGAATCTTTTCAGCGCATACCCGCCTTTTCAGATGGATGCAAACTTCGGGTACACGTCAGGGGTAGTTGAGCTGCTCCTGCAAAGCCATGACGGCAGTATTCATCTTTTGCCGGCGTTACCATCAGCCTGGTCAACGGGCAGTGTGCGGGGCCTGAAGGCCAGGGGAAATGTGGCGGTGAGTATGGAGTGGAAGGGAAATGTTTTACAAAGGGCCACCCTGACGCCAGCGTTCACTGGAAATTATACCCTTCGATACGGGACCCATGTTAAAACCCTTCAGCTCAACGGCGGCCAGCACTATCAGTTTGATGCCCGCCTGGATCCTGTGCCGGTTAAAGAAAAATGATCATCCACAAAACAACCCAGTTTATGCTTAAGAAGTTACAGTTCCTCTTTATGACGGTGTTTGTGATGGTAAGTATCGCCATCGCCCAACCGGTAAATGTCAGCGGTGTATATCCTTCACTTGCCTACTACAATACGGAAGGGGAATGCGGAACCGGTGCGGTAGTTGCATGGGCTGGCAAACTTTGGGCAGTGACCTATAGTCCGCATAAACCATTCGGTTCTTCTGATAAATTGTATGAGATCGGCCCGGATCTGTCCCGCGTGGTGCGTTCTGAATCCATTGGCGGAACACACGCCAACAGGATGATCCACAAAGAAAGTAATCAGCTCTTCATTGGATACCATGTCATTGATGCAAAAGGCAATGTGAGGACCATCCCCTGGCAGTCCATGCCAGGCCGCTTGACCGGGATGGCAAGAAGTGTGACCGATCCCGCCAATACCATTTTGTATGCCACTATGGAAGAAGGATTTTATGAAGTGAATGTGCATACCCTTGAAGTGAAAGTGCTTTTCAAAGACGGGAATCAACTCGCAAAAGAAGGTGCCAAAACATATGAGAGTGCATTGCTGCCAGGCGTGCATGGAAAAGGTTTTTATTCGGGACAGGGCGTTTATGTTTATTCAAACAACGGTGAGGCGGGTGAACGCGCGAGGGTGGATCCGAAGATCCAGGCCGGTTCATTGAGTGAATGGGATGGCAAAAACTGGAAGGTGGTGCGACGGAACCAGTTCGTTGAAGTGACTGGTCCTGGTGGTATCTATGGCAATCCGAATCCGTCTACCGATCCCATTTGGGCCACTGGCTGGGATTTCAAATCTGTATTACTGGCCGTTCGTGATAAAAACAAATGGAAGTTCTTCCGGCTCCCCAAGGCAACTAATACTTATGATGGGGCGCATGGTTGGAACACCGAATGGCCAAGGATCAGAAATATTGGTACACCGGAGAAGAAAGAACTGTTAATGACCATGCACGGTATGTTCTGGCGCTTTCCGGAGACGTTCAGGCACAACAATACGGCAGGCATCAGGCCCAGGTCTTCTTACCTTAAAGTGGTGGGTGATTTTGAGCGGTGGCAAAACAAACTGGTGGTTGGTTGCGATGACGCGGCCTTCAGTGAGTTCCTCGGCAAACGTCCCGAGAAAGGCGGCATCGCCGGCCCTGGCCAGTCGAATTCCAATCTCTGGTTCACGGATCTGGATATGCCAGACCGGAACGGGGTGATCGACGCCTATGGTTCCATCTACCTGAAAGATACCGTTGGCAAAAATGCAACTTCCGAACCTTACCTGTTTGCCGGGTGGGCCAACAGAACGGCCTGGATCGCAAATCATGGTAAGGACGTGGTGAGGCTGTCTTTTGAAGCGGACCTT
>JBBAJN010000012.1:0-45723 GCA_040404045.1 Chitinophagaceae bacterium | reverse complement strand
AGAAATACCAGCTTCTCTGTGCGCCGATGGAAGCATTGGACGAGGAGGTCAGAAAGGCGGACATCATCATTGTAGCTACAAATTCCTCCACGCCCATTATCCATAAAAAACAACTGGAAGGATACGGGGAGAAACTCATCATCGACCTTTCCGTTCCCCTGAATGTGGCAGCAGACGCTGAAGACACAGACGGTATGGAATTGATACGGGTAGATGAACTGTCAAAGATGAAAGATGAAACCCTCTTAAAAAGAAGGGCTGAGATCCCAAAAGCAAAGGCCATCATTGCTGAACACATGGCGGACTTCAGGATCTGGAACGAGCGAAGGAAACACGCCCCCATCCTGAACCACTTGAAAACCACCCTTCTCCAACTGCATACGCAACGTTGCTTTCACTCCAGGGAACGTCCGGGCCATGAATCAACCAACGCACGTATAAAGAAAGTATTGAGCGATACGGCCAGGAAGTTAAAAGAACAGGACCTCAGGGGCTGTCAGTACATTTCGGCCATAAATCAGTTCATGAATTAATGACGAATAAACTCAGGATCGGAACCCGCGACAGCCAGCTCGCTGTTTGGCAGGCCACACATGTGCAGCAGTTGCTGCATGCAAGGGGCATTGCTTCAGAGCTGGTTTATATCAAGTCGGAAGGCGACCTGAACACCATTACACCGCTGTACGAAATGGGTGTGGAAGGCATTTTTACCAAAGCCCTGGATATCGCCCTGCTCTCCAATACCATTGATTTGGCCGTACATTCCATGAAAGACGTACCCGTGATATTGGCAAGGGGACTGAAACAGGCAGCGGTTTTGGAAAGGGCCTCACATATCGATATCCTGGTTTACAAAGAGGATACTTCTTTCATGGACGTGGATCAACCCGCAACGATTGCCAGCTGCAGCGTGAGACGCGTCGCGCAATGGCTTCACCGTTTCCCACGGCACCAAATGGTATCACTCCGCGGCAATGTAAACACAAGGTTGAAAAAACTCGAAGAACACCACTGGAATGGTGCCATATTCGCTGCTGCCGGTCTTGAACGGATCAACCTCAGACCCGCTAATTCCATCAATCTTGACTGGATGCTGCCGGCACCCGCACAAGGCGCTATCATGATCGTTTGCCGCGAAAATGACCAGGATGCTTTCCAGTGCGCACAGCCCCTGAACCATAGCGAAACCGCACTATGCACAAGCATTGAACGGGAATTCCTCAAGACCCTCCATGGCGGTTGCTCTACCCCGGTCAGCGCGCTTGCGGTGATCGAACGCGATGAATTGATCTTCAAGGGTAATATTTCAAGTCATGATGGATCACATGTTCAGGAAATCGATGAATTAAGACCGGTTGACCAAGCCTCCTCATTGGGACACGAGATGGCCATGACCTTACTGGGTTTGAACCAGCCCTGGATCAGAAAATTGCTCAAAAAAAACAGCCTGTGAAAGGCATCCATATATTAAGTACGCGATTGATCCTGCATTCCCTCATAGAGCTGGCGGGGAATGCGGGCATACATATTGACCAAAAAGAATTCATACGAACAGAAACATCCCTTTCGCCCGAAAAAGCCGCAAGCATTGAGGATATCCCTGCCCGGGCTACCCTTATATTCACCAGCACGAATGCCGTGGAGGCCCTCTCCCGACTCGTGCACGAATACAATATCCAGATCCCGCCCCACTGTAAAGCATTTAGCGTAGACGGAAGAACAAGCACGGCCATCAACACCCTATTCCCGGCGTTTGATATCGTCGCCACTTCGGAAACGGCTAAGAAACTTGCCGAAGAGATCATGGCTAAAGGATCCGGCCCGTTGTACTACTTCTGTGGAAATCTGCGGCGTGACGAGCTGCCAGCCCTGCTCTACGATAAAGGTATTGAGGTCACCGAACTCGAGTTGTACAAAACCTACCCAACACCAGTTACCGTGGAGCAGACATTCGATGGGATCGTATTCTTTAGCCCCAGCGCCGCGTCTAGTTTTTTCTCAGTCAACACCATACCAGGTAACACGATCTGCTTTGCTATTGGCGAGACCACGGCCAACGCGATCAGGGAATACACAAACAATGATATAGTGGTTGCCAGCAAACCCAGGCAAGACAGTATAGTAGACATCATCATAAAACATTTTCAAAGCCGATGACGGAACTGAAGAATAACCTGCTACTGAGAGCCTTGAATAATGAGGCAATGGAACGACCACCCGTATGGATGATGAGGCAGGCCGGACGTTACCTGCCGGACTATATCAAATTGAGGAACAAGTATGACTTCTTCACGCGCGTTCAAACCCCGGAACTCGCCTGCGAGATCACCCTACAGCCCATCGACCAGGTGGGCGTGGACGCTGCGATCATTTTCTCCGACATCCTCGTCATTCCCCAGGCCATGGGTATGGAAGTACTGATGGAAGAAGGGAAAGGACCCTCGCTGCCCAAAGTGATCAGATCTGAAAAAGATATCGAAGAATTGATTACAGAAGGCGTGGAAGAATCACTTGACTATGTGATGAATGCGCTTGCCCTGACCAAAAGAGAACTGAACGGCCGCGTTCCCCTGATTGGCTTTGCCGGCGCACCGTGGACCCTGCTCTGTTATATGATCGAAGGCAAGGGCAGCAAAACCTGGGATAAGGCCAAGCAATTCGCATACACGGAACCTGCGCTGGCAAAATTGCTGTTGCAAAAGATCACCAACACCACCATCACTTACCTGAAAGCACAGGCCAAAGCCGGTGCGGACATCGTTCAGGTTTTTGACAGTTGGGCGGGCAGTCTTTCTCCCGAAGATTTCAAACAATTTTCAGAGCCATATCTTGTACAAATTACCGATGCATTGAAAGATGAAGTGCCCGTGATCCTCTTCCCGAAAGGGAGCTGGTATGCATTGGAGGACCTTTCATTTTCATCCGCTAAAGGCATCGGCATTGACTGGACGCTGAGCCCGGTCATGGCCAGGAAACTCTCGGGAAACCGCATTACCCTGCAGGGAAATTTCGACCCTGCGAAGTTACTGGCACCGGTTCCCCAGATAAAAAAATGGGTAAAGGAAATGATCGATGGCTTTGGGACCCGGCAATACATTGCCAACCTCGGCCATGGGATCACACCTAACGTGCCGGTGGACCATGCCCGGGCATTTGTAGACGCAGTAAAGGAATATCGGCCATGAGCGTAGGGCGGCGTCAATATTTCCATTTTGCATGGCGAATTCACGGAGCTGATACGCAGCCAGTTGAAGACGTTCGAGCTATTTTTGGGTCACCAGCATCCCGGGCAGGAAAAAGATGTTGATTTTTGAATGAAATTTGGCAAAGCCAGTGGAGATGCTTTCGTTGAAACTGCACTGATGAGTCTTCCGCCTATGGTAAGATTTGAATATAACAACCAGCCTGCTCCGGGTAGTTGGGAAGATGAGCTCCTGCAAATCTGCTTCCATCCCCGCAACTGGGTAAAAAAAATGATATGTATCTGCAAAGGAGAAATAGGATCCTACGACAATCGGCCGCCATTCGAAGCATGGTCACTGAGACCAGGCTGTCACCGGAGAATTTCATAGTACCCCTGTTCATCGTAGAAGGCGAGAATCAGTCATCCGAGATCGGTTCCATGCCCAATTACTTTCGCAGGTCGTTAGACCTGACGGTGACAGAAGTAAAGGAACTCTGGGCGATGGGCTTGAAGTGCGTGCTGCTGTTTGTCAAATCGAAAGACGAGCTGAAAGACAACCTCGGCACGGAGGCATTGAATCCCAACGGCCTGATGCAACGCAGCATAAGGGCCATTAAGGAAGCGGTACCTGACATGTTGGTGATGACGGATGTGGCACTGGACCCCTATTCTTCATTTGGTCATGATGGCATTGTGGAAAATGGCGAGATCGTGAACGACGCCACCGTGGAGGTGCTGGCCAGGATGAGTGTCAGCCATGCCCGGGCCGGCGCGGATTTTGTTGCGCCCAGTGACATGATGGACGGACGCATTGGTGCCATCAGGCAGGCATTGGAAGAAAACGGACTGACCAGAACAGGCATCATGGCCTATAGCGCAAAGTATGCTTCCAGTTTTTACGGACCCTTCAGGGATGCACTCGACTCGGCGCCGGGATTCGGGGATAAAAAAACTTACCAGATGGACTATGCCAATCGGCTCGAAGCCATCCGGGAAACCATGATGGATGTGGAAGAAGGGGCAGATATTGTTATGGTGAAGCCCGCGCTTTCTTACCTCGACATCATCCGGGAGGTTAAAAACGCAGTTGACGTGCCCGTTAGCTGCTATAACATCAGTGGTGAATATGCCATGATCAAAGCAGCGGCCAAAATGGGCTGGATCGATGAGGATAAAGCCATTCTGGAAACCCTGACCTCCATGAAACGCGCCGGCGCAGATATGATCGCAACCTACTTTGCCAAACAGGCGGTCAGATTAATTGGCTAATTGGCTAATGAGCTAATGAAAAACGAATGATTGAAAGAAGCAAAGTTCTATTCGAAAGAGCCAACCGCTCTATCCCCGGCGGGGTGAACTCACCTGTTCGTGCATTTCGGTCGGTTGGCGGAACGCCCGTTTTTATGGCGTCTGCCAAAGGAGCCTACCTTTTTGATGCCGATGGGAACCGGTATATCGATTTCATCAATTCCTGGGGACCTATGATCATGGGCCATGGCTTTGAACCGGTAGTTAATGCCATCACGGAGAAAGTACAGCAGGCCATTTCATTCGGCGCACCCACAGAACTGGAAATTGACATGGCCGAGCTGGTAAAATCCATGGTTCCCAATGTGGATCTGATCAGGATGGTAAGCAGCGGTACCGAAGCCTGCATGAGTGCGATCAGACTCGCACGTGGATACACCGGCAGGAACAAGATCATCAAATTTGAAGGCTGTTACCATGGCCACGCCGATTCATTCCTGGTGAAAGCAGGCAGCGGTGTAGCCACGCTGGAAATAGAACAGGTCCCCGGGGTGACTCCCGGAGTTTCCCTGGATACTTTTGTTGCTCCTTACAATGACCTTGGAGCGGTGGAAACACTTGTGCAGGAGAACAGAAACCAGATCGCTGCTATCATCATAGAACCCGTGGCGGGCAACATGGGCTGCATACTTCCTGTACCCGGCTTCCTGGAAGGCCTCAGGGCAATCTGCACACGTGAAGGGATCGTTCTGATTTTCGACGAAGTCATGACCGGCTTCCGCCTGGCTATGGGTGGCGCTCAGGAAAGACTGGGCATCGATGCAGACCTGGTGACATTTGGAAAAGTTATAGGCGGGGGAATGCCTGTCGGCGCATTTGGTGGAAAGAAAGAGATCATGGAACAGATCGCCCCCTTGGGCAAGGTCTACCAGGCAGGCACTCTAAGCGGCAACCCTGTTGCCATGGCAGCGGGCTATACCCTGCTCTCTTACCTGAAATCAAATCCTGATGTGTATCGCGATCTTGATCAAAAAGGCGAATACATGAAGCAAGGAATGAAGCGCATCATGGACCAGAAGGGTATCCCCTATGTGATCAACCAATGTGGCAGCATGATATCCCTGCATTTTTCCGGGCAGCCCGTTACAGATTTTGATACGGCCAGCAGCGCGCGTAACCAACTGTTTAATGTTCTGTTCCACTTCATGCTGGCAAAAGGAGTTTATCTTCCACCTTCTGCTTTTGAAACATGGTTCATCAGCCATTCCATATCAGGAGAAGACATGGATAACACCCTGGCAGTATTGGCTGAATGGTCGCCGAAAAGCTGATCGACGCTCACTTCAATCGCTCCCCCGGGTTTAGATTGGTAACATTATACCGGGTTTTCGTCACACCGAAAATGAAACCAATGAAGCTGATGATATCATTGCATCCTAAATGATTGAGAATGAGACCTGAAACCAAAACTGCATTTGATTTTGACCGGATTGAATTCTGGGGCGCCACAGTCATCTACATCCTGTCCATTTTCCTGTTGGTATCACAGGGCGTGAGGTTTGGGACCAATGACGGCTGGTCAGATTTGAATTATGCATTCCTTGAAAGGAACTACAAGTTCTCGTATCTCCAGAACTTCCTCATACCCAAAGCGGCAATCTATACGGCATTATATGGAGCCTATATTTTTCTCGGACTCTATATCACCCCCAATATCCAACGCAGAAACAACCTGGCCATCAACATCTTTCTGGGTATCCTGGTATTTGCCCTGCTCGGTCTCGTGATGAGCATAAGCGATACCTGGATCAAGGCATATGAGGTAAAAGATCATGAAAGCCTGAATGCATTTTACAATGATGTCTTCAGAAAACGAATGTTGTTTGCATTCTGGATGATGTTCCTTTTCGCTATGTACATCGTGATCAAACATTTCGCCGTTTACATCCTCGTAAATGAAGATGCTATCCAGGAAAAATATAAGGGTCTCACCAGAGAGGTGATCATCATATTCATTCTATGGATGATCTCCTTTTTCCTGCTCCTGGTTGCCGGAGCTCATATGGAGATCATTATCATGTACTCCGTGATAATCCCGATCGCGATAGGCCTGTACTGGTATTCGCTTCATAAACTAATACCATCGGTACTACATCATCCCAAACGAAAGTTCCTGAAGTATTGCTGGAAACTATTCCAGATCCTGCTGATTTCCGCCCTCCCGTTGGCTATGGTCATTCTTCCCATGGTCAACCATGGCGAAGCTGTTGTTGCCGTGCTCACCGGTAACGCTGCCATCCAGCTGTTTGTCACTGCCCCTATTTCCTGGTTTATGTTTAAATACAAAACGGAAAACAAAACGGAACTGGTCTATCTCCGGCAGGCCCTGGGTACATCCTCAGCAAACCTCGATCTCCTGAAGTCACAGATCAACCCACATTTCCTGTTCAATTCCCTGAATACATTATATGGCACGGCCCTGCAGGAAAAAGCCGACCGCACCAGCGAGGGCATACAACGGCTGGGCGACATGATGCGTTTTATGTTGGAAGAAAATGTGCAGGACAGAATCTCCCTGAACCGCGAAATCGATTATATAAAGAATTACATAAGCCTTCAAAAACTCCGGACCCAGGAGTCACCCAACATCATCATCCAGGAAAACATCGAGGACGAACCGAACAGCCTGTACATAACACCCATGCTGCTGATCCCTTTTATTGAGAATGCTTTCAAACATGGAATCAGCTTGCGCGAACCTTCACATATAAAGATCTCCCTGAACACAGACAAGGGCTCCATATTCTTCGACGTATACAACAGCATACATACCCGCGATAACGACCCGGAAAAAAACAATACCGGGATTGGCCTGAACAATGTAAAGCAAAGACTGAATATGTTCTACCCCAATAAACACGAACTCATCATCCGGGAAAATGCCAAAGAGTTTTTCATACATTTAACCATACAGCTAACATCAGAAGAATGATCGCAATCGCCATAGACGATGAGCCCGTTGCCCTTGAAGTGGTGAGATCACACGCATCGAAAGTTCCTTTCCTTGAGCTTTCGGCCACCTTCACGGATGCTTTTCAGGCACTGGACCATCTGCGGAAGCACCCGGTTGACCTGATCTTCCTCGACATCAAAATGCCGGACATCAGCGGGATCGAGTTCTATAACAGCCTGGCAAGGAAACCAATGGTAGTATTTACAACGGCCTATTCCGAACATGCCGTAACCAGCTTCGAACTGGATGCAGTTGACTATCTGCTGAAACCATTTTCCCTTCCCCGTTTCATGAAAGCCTGTACAAAAGCTTATGAAGTATATCAATGGCGGAGCCAGGGCAAACAACAGGATTATATCTTCCTGAAAACGGGCTACGAACTGGTGAAGGTGTCCTTCAGCGGCATCTTCTATTTGGTAGCTGAAGGAAACTACATCAATGTTGTCATGCAAGGCTCAAAACTGTTGACCCGCATGACGTTTTCTGAGATGGAATCCCTGTTACCGCCAACATCCTTCGTTCGTATTCACCGTTCATATATTGTAAATAAAGAAAAGATCAGCAGGATAGAGCGGCACCAGGTCACCATTAACGGCGAGTATATTCCCGTCAGCGAAAATTATTCTCAGCAGATCATGCTGATGCGGTGAGCCTGCCTGCGATCTAGGGGGCTATTTTTTCTCCCGAACCTGCAGTTCCGGCCATTCGGTAGTACCATCTTTTTCCCTGGCGAATGTCAGGTCCTTCGTTTGACCAATAACGATCTCTGCTGTTGTATACACTGTATTTCCCGGCATGAGATGACCGCCAATGGTTTTGCCGGCACTGTCGCTCACACTGATGTGAATGTGACTTCCCTGGATGCTGACTGTCCCGGTGAGGGATACGATCTCAAAGTGACCGCTCATAGAATCAGCGATCGGTTGATTGGCATACCGGATGGCTGTTCGTGTCAGACTTCCCACGCAAGTCATGATCCAGCCCGCTTCAATTTTTTCACGCTGCACTATACTGTCGATCCCCGCTTTCAGGTCTTCTCCGGGCTTAAGTCGAAAAGCATGAACCTTGACGTTATCAGATGGCATCATGGTAGGAGATTTACATGCATTAATAACAAGAAAAAAGAAAATAATGTACCTCATAAATTAGAAAAGGCAGGAGATCCAAGATCCCCCGCCTATGATGGCGGAGTTTCTGTTTCTTTTCAGCCGTTGAAGCCGGACCCGAACCGGCATTGGCCAACAGGATGGATCCATCCTTATGAAGGGTAAAGGTAACATTTAAACTGCGTCCATATCCTCCAAAACTGTTATTGCCCAGGTGAACCAACCGGAACGCTGTGCATCATGAAAGGATTTACATAAGCATGTAAAACGATGCATCCCTCCGGCAATCGGCAAGACGGCAAACAGGCGACGAATAAAACAATGACGAACCTCATTGTTTAAGGCCGTTTTAATAATGAAATTTACAATTGATAAAATATTGTTCACCTCAAAAAAAAGAGAACATGAAACACACAAATAAAATCTTCACGGCGCTTGGTGTTGGGATGGCTGCAGGTGCAGTACTTGGTATTTTGTTTGCCCCGAGAAAGGGAAAAGAAACCCGGGCGTTCCTGTCTAAAAAAGGAACAAAGATTACCGGCACCATTGAAAATGAAATTCAAGACGGCCGGAAAAAACTGACCGGCATGAAGGAAGGATTTAGAGACAGCCTGAACCATATCAGCAAGAAAGTTGAAGAAGTGCTGTAACAAAATAGACAGGGGCGGGATATTGGGAAAGCCCCTGTTTATTAACCCTTGGGATAGGTCATTTCTGATAATTAAAGGTCGATGATCAAAGTATGTTCATCGACCTTTGCAATTGATTGAGATAAGTCTCACTAAATGAGATCATGGTGCTTTGAAAGAGTTATTTCGGAAACCTTCGTTAAAACAACACCAACTAGAAATGGTAGACGATGGAATAATACAGAGGAAAGCCTATCGTGATGTTGAAAGGAAAGGTTAGTCCAAGCGCCATAGGGATATACAGGCCGGGATCCGCCTTGGGTGCAGCGATCTTCATAGCCGCCGGTACGGCGATGTAAGAAGCGCTGGCAGCGAGGATGGCAAAAATGAAGCGATTCCCGGGATCGCTGGTCACCATACTGCTTCCATAAGCTACTATGCAACCGTTAATGGCCGGTATAACCATAGCGAATAAGCTCAGGAACAATCCATACTGCCGGAACGATGCAAACCTTCGCGCGGTCACCATCCCCATCTCGAGTAGGAAAATGGCCAGAAAGCCCTTAAAGATATCGGTGGTAAATGGTTTAATGCCTTCGGCTTGCTTGCTGTCCGCTATCAACCCGATCAACAGGCTTCCCAGGATCAGGAGCACACTGCCGTTCGTGAACGAATGCTGTATAGTAGAAGAAATGCTGCTTTTACCCTCTGTTTCCTTGTTGTACAGCCTTAAAAGGATCACACCCACGATGATCGCCGGGGATTCCATGAATGCCATAACGGCTACCATATGGCCTCCGAAACTGATCTTCTGTAATTCCAGGAAACTGACCGCCGATACGAAAGTCACTGCGCTGACAGAACCATAGGCTGCAGCCACCGCGGCGGCGTCGCTTACGCTTACCTTTCGTTTCAATATAAAAAAGGTATACAGCGGGATCAGGGAAGCAATGACCAGCCCGAACAGGATCGAATAAATGATCTCAGCGGAAAATGCATGGTGCGCCAACTCCTGTCCGCCCTTGAACCCGATCGCAAAAAGCAGGTACAGGGATATGAATTTTACCGAGCCTTTGGGGATCTCAAGGTCACTCTTAACAATAGTTGCGAAAATGCCGAGGACGAAAAACAGGAGCGTGGGGTTGGTAAGATTCGATATCAGTATTTTGAAATCCAATGCTGTGAGCTAAAATGTCCGGCAAATGTAAGGCATCCGTATCCCCTGGTCGACGAGATTTAAAACTTTTATGAATATCTGCAAGCCGATACCCCCCCTAAAGTAATTATCGGAATGCGGCTTCAATAGGCTACCTTACATGCACTCCTGGTTTAGAAAATGTAAAGCCCCTTTCAAGGCTGAATGTCCGCAAACCGTTCTCGCTTCCTTTCCTTATTCCATCTTCGGGCATGAACTTTTTATTAAGTTCTAAAAATCAATTAAAATGAAAGATTTATATACACCTCCATCCAATCGCTTTCTCTGGTTATCCATCCTGTCAGTAATGATCCTGATGCTCAGCAGTGCCTGCTCCCGCAAAGTATCTTTTCAAAACTCCACCGTGGTGCCTGCTGCCGAGGGCTCAGTGAAACTGAAAAAAGATTTCAACAACAACTATGAGATCAAGATCTTCCTGGCCAATCTCGCAGAGCCCGAAAGGTTGGAACCGCGTAAAGGCCACTATGTAGTTTGGATGGAATCCGACAATAACTACATCAAGAACATCGGCCAGATAAATACGTCTACCGGCTTTATGTCCAGTAAGCTGAAAGCTTCTTTTGAAACGGTCACTGCGGTTAAGCCTACCAGGATCTACATCACCGCCGAAGACGACCCCGGAGTCCAATACCCGGGTTCACAGGTAGTGCTGACCACCGGCCAGCTCTGAAGACGACTCATTATTAAGTTATCCTGTTCCAAAACCTTCCCACGGATCTGGTTTTATCCGGTATTTTCGTGCCCATCTTATCCGGCATTCAAAAACCGACCAACCTATGTTCCGAAGAATTTTACTCGTATCCATTTTAATGGCCCTGTCATTCGAAGGCTTCAGCCAACTGCCGTTCCAGAAACTATCGCTTGACAGCATCCCCACTTCATGGGACGAAGGAATGCCCCTCGGCAATGGCATGCTGGGCGCGCTGGTTTGGAAAAAAGAGAATAGCCTCCGCTTGTCGTTAGACCGGGCCGACCTCTGGGACTCACGTCCGATGAAAGGCCTGCACCGCCCGGAATTCCGATTCGACTGGGTAAAACAACAGGTGGAAAAAAATGACTATAAAATCGTACAGCAGTACTTCGACTGGCCGTACGACAATGAACCGGCCCCTACAAAAATTCCTGGCGCAGCCCTGGAGATCCCCATGCAGGGATTTGGGAAACCCATCAAAACCGAACTTGATATCAGCACCGCCATCTGCACCGTAGAATGGCAATCAGGAGTACAAATGATGAGCTTCGTGAGCGCCAAAAACGATTTTGGCCTGTTCAGGTTCGAACACCTCCCCGCAGGGTTTAACCTGAACCTCATTCCCCCGCCCTATGAAGGCAAACCAGTGAAAGGTGGTGATGTAGTGGGTGGGGACGACCTGAGCAGGCTGGGATACAAACAAGGGAGCGTGGTAAGAACCAATAACTCGATCACTTATTTCCAGGAAGGATGGGGCGGTTTCGGTTACCGGGTCACCGTCCTTTGGTCAAAAACCGGGAAAGACGGCATAGAAGGGATCTGGAAGATCTCATCGTCCACAAAAGCAAATGGAAACCTCGCTGTTGATACCGCCCTCCTGCAAACCCAGCTGTCAAAAGGCTTCAACTTCCACGCCGCAGAACATAAGGCCTGGTGGACCGGCTACTGGAATAAGTCCGCTATTTCAATACCCGATCCCGTGTTGCTGCGGCAATGGTACCTCGAGCAATATAAGTTCGGATCCGCTTCCAGAAAAGGCGCGCCACCCATTTCCCTGCAGGCCATCTGGACGGCAGATAATGGTAGGATACCCCCATGGAAAGGGGATTTTCACCACGACCTTAACACCCAGCTCAGCTACTGGCCGTCTTACTCCGCCAATCACCTCGAGGAAGCGATGGTCTACCTGGATCACCTTGACGAGAATAAATCTAACTATAAGGCCTACACGAAAAGATATTTTGGGGTCGATGGACTCAATGTGCCCGGTGTCACCACCCTCGACGGCACAGAAATGGGGGGCTGGATCCAGTATTCACTTTCCCCAACGGTCAGCGCATGGCTGGCCCAACACTACTACCTTCAATGGCGATATACCATGGACAAAAAGTTCCTTGAAACCCGCGCTTATCCATGGCTGAAAGAAGTTGCCGTATTTCTTTCCCATATCACCACCCCTGACAAAAATGGGAAACGACAACTGCCACTGAGTTCAAGTCCGGAGATCCACGACAATAGCATCTCCGCCTGGTTCACCACCAATACGAACTATGACCTGTCCCTGATGACGTTCGCTTTCAAGGCAGCCGCAGAAATGGCGACCGCACTGGGCAAAACGGCAGAAGCCAACAATTGGAACCAGATCCTGCAAAGTTTTGATGGGCCGATCCTCAGCGAAAAGGACGAGCTGATGTTTGCCCCCAACAGCCCTTATAAAGAATCCCACCGGCATTTCTCACACCTGATGGCCATACACCCGCTGGGATTGATCAGGTGGGAAGATGGAGATAAAAGCAGGAGTATCATCAGCAACTCGCTTCGATTGTTGGACGATGTGGGACCGGGTAACTGGTGCGGCTATTCCTACGCCTGGCAAGGCAACCTGAAGGCGAGGGCAAAAGACGGCGCGGGCGCAGCAAGGGCGCTGGAGATCTTCGCTAAAGCATTCTGCTCTCCCAACAGCTTCCACCTGAACGGTGACCAGACCAAATCCGGATACTCATCGTTCCAATACAAACCATTCACCCTCGAAGGAAATTTTGCCTTTGCCGCAGGCATACAGGAAATGCTGTTGCAGTCGTACGCAGGATTTATCGAGCTTATGCCCGCCATTCCGGAGCCATGGAAAGATGTGTCATTTCAAAGCCTCAGGACCGAAGGCGCATTTTTGGTGGATGCGAAAAAACAACATGGCCTGTTGAGCTATATCAGGATCACGGCAACAGTCGATGGACCTTTGGCACTCAAGTTACCTCCCGGTGAATGGAAGGAAAAGATATCCGGATCGGTAACAGGCATGTCGAAAAAAGACGGCATGTTGCGGGCGACCATGAAAAAAGGGTCTTCCCTCCTCATGGAGTTGAACTAAGCGTCTTCTATTTCTGCATTCCCGAAACGGTGAGTCCCTTCTGGTGTGTGCCAAAACCAAACATGGTGGGCTCATACTGCCCGATCGCTGAAACATCTGCTTTGGCAGGCGTTTTTGCCTCCATCCCCATTGCCCAGAAAACAGCATTCACCATGAGCCTCCGAAGGTCTTCACTTTTCAGATCCACGGCAGCACCCATGGTAGTGGCAAACACGCGACCCTGTTTGCCGGGCACGATGCTGTAGGTTCTGGTCCAGGCCACTGGCATGACCGACTTCTCAAGGTTCACCGGGGCAGTTGCATCCATGCCATTGGTGGACTGACCGTACAGCAACACGTTGGTACCCGGGGCAAGTTGTTTCACTGTATACACATCTGAAGGCCCCCAAATATCCTTAACGCCGTTCAGCAGGGGATTCTTTGCATCCTGCTCTATGCCGTTAACCAATACCCTGGTCCCCTCCTTGCCGTGGATCCCATGGTGTGCGATCCAGGTTTCACCCAGCACAACCCTTCCAAAGCCCTGTTCCCAGCCCGGAACCTTAGAGCGGTAATCATACTGCGCATAAGTGGATGTCTTATTGCGTGAGTAATTGAACGCGTGTGTGGCCGTTCTTAACCCGATCACCGGTTTACCCGCCTTCAGGTAGTTGTCAATGAACTTCATCTGGCTATCCGGCAATTCACGAAATCGCGTAAATATGATCATCAGGTCGGCATCCGACAGATTCTCCAATCCAGGAATGTTTTGCTGAAATGCCGGGTTGATATTCTCTGTCCCGGGATCCAGCGAAAAAAGCACGGTGCAGGTAAAGCCAAATCGCTTCGACAATATACCGGCCAGCATGGGTAATGCCTCTTCAGAGCGATATTCCTCGTCACCACTCACCAATACGATCTTCTTACCCTTTCCCGGGCCTTCGCCACCATCATAAGAGATCCATTTCTTCGTTTGTGCATCGCAGTAAGAGAACAGTGTGGTGAGAATGAAAACTAAAACTAAATTCTTCATGGAAGGGGCATTTTATTAATGGTCAGATAAATTGATTCATTGACAATGGTTCCGTCTGTTGCCTTTACCCGCAGGCGCAACCTCACCGTATTCGCTTGTTGCAACGCGGGCAACTTGATATCCAGGATCTTTCCGGCTGCAGTCATTTGGCTGATCGACAGCCTGTCCTCGCCCTCCTTTCCTGGATTCAATACTGAATAATGCGCTGAGCCGTAGTTGCTTGTCCATTTGTAGTTCCACATACTGACTTCGGCATCAGCGGTATCCAGCGCGGCCGGATCAAGGGTAAAATTAAAGGCTACACGAATGCCGGAAGGAATAATCTCCACATCTTTTACCAGATGCCCTTCCCCGCCTGTGTAACGGATCCTTGCCAGGGTGCCATAAGTTTGCGCAACGCCATCATCCCAGCCCGTTAGCCCGGTGACATATATGTTCCCGTCTACCGGATTCACTGCAGCGCGTTGAATGCCGGCATCGAACTGGAACGGCAGTGCGATCATGGATGCCTGCCATACACCTCCCTGGTTCTTTGGCAAAACATAGTAACACCAACCTGTGCCATAGCTCGTATGGATGAACGAATTCCCCAAAGGTCCCCATGTTTTGGAAGACCAGGTTCCGCCTCCTGGAGAATTGTCAAACTCCTGGGGCATCCACAAAGCAGGCTGGGCAAAACTATCGGGCACTTTAACCAGGTCACTGCTGATGATTGCATCCTTCACTTTTTCTTTGGGGAACGTCTGCCCATCCGGGCTCCATCTGGCAGTGGCAAAATTTGGAACATACCCGTAATATTTTCCCTGCTCAATGACATTGATCTTATTTGCCGGCGTCCAGCTTCCCTGGTTATCACTTACGAAAATCAGGTCATCGGGAGACAGGGTAATGCCGTTATTCACCCGAAATCCCGTGGCAATCGTTTCCGCATATTTCCCATCCGGTGATACCTTCATCACGTTTCCGGGATCCTTATTGTCTGTGAATTGCCCGGGTTTTACATAATACATGTTTCCCTTCGAATCCGTTTCAAGCCCGAAGTTGAAGGCGTGAAAGAAATTGGAAACGTCGTGGTCCGCATACATCTGCTCATAAAAATCGATCTGCTCATCCCGGTTGTTATCGTGCAACCTCATAATGCCATTCCTGCAAGTAACGAGTAGTGTATTGTTGATGACCTTCATTCCCATGGGTTCGTACAGCCCTGTTGCAATGCGCTGCCAGGTGATTTTCCTGAGGGCACTGTCAATCCCTGTCGCCAGCCATACATCGCCTACATAGGTGCCGACGTACAAGCCGCCGTCTGGCCTGAACGCCAGCGTGGTAGGCCTGA
This sequence comes from Chitinophagaceae bacterium, assembly GCA_040404045.1. Lineage (GTDB taxonomy): Bacteria > Bacteroidota > Bacteroidia > Chitinophagales > Chitinophagaceae > Pollutibacter. The sequence continues at coordinate 29,923 of JBBAJN010000012.1, read as the reverse complement.
TCCAGGCGTTGTGGGGATTATCATAGGGAAGCGTGATCTGGTCAACGGTATAGGGATAGTCGGCCGGAATATTCACCAGCTTCGATGCTGACGTCTTATCCTTGTCTTTGTAATACCTCGAATCAAAATGCGGCCTTGCTGCGCTGGTGTACCCCTTCACCGTTTGTCGGCGTACCACTGCAGCAGGGGGAGTCCTGATCAACGAAGACAATGAGCTGTCGGCCCCTTTAGGGGATGAAGCATAGCCCTGCAAATTTACCAACGCCTTAGTGCCTGTTCCGGCAATCCGGGTGATGATTAGGGTCATCTCTGCTTCTGAAGCAGGTATGGTCAGAAAAACACGATAGTCGGGTGAAACATTCCACGTCAGTCCCTTTGAAGATGAGACGCTGGCCACAAAATATTTTTGCTCGGGCTTGGTCGACTTACCGATCAACACCACGGGGCGCTCTCCGGGCAGTCCCGGTTGACCTTCCTGGAAGGTGCCGTCCGGCTTCGCAGCTCCGGCCATAACACCCATACTATCTTTCAGGGAGCCGATCACCAGGGTCCTGGCTGCACCTGGGCCAATGGTGAGCTTATGCACCAGCGCCGTTCCGGATGAATCTTTTGTTCCCCGGGGCATTTCCAGGACTTTTCGCCCTTCCACAGAGTAGGAAAGGATGACCCGCCCCGCATGCAGGTAATGGCCATCATACTGGAAAACGGAGGGCGGAGGAACCGCTCTTTTTCCGGTTTGACGCAACACCGACTCTTTTTCTGCCGAGTACTGCCATTCCCAGGTTTGGAGCCCGTCCGGCATCTTACCATCAATAAAAGGCTGGCCTTCGCCACGGTAGAGTTTATACTTCGTTTTTGACAGGTTAAGGGAGCCCGTCCATGCGGCATCTGAACGGAGGCGTAGCAAATCGTAGCTCAGGAAGAGGTCCTTCCCCAGCTCCACAGAAAGTACCGAGGTGCTATGGTCCTGCAACTGGGAATAGGTGGCTGGGCCGTAATCGCTGGCTGAATGTTTAAACCATTCCTGACCATATTGCAAGGAGCCTTTTTTTGCCTCTGCTTTGACGAGGGCCAACTGGTCAACGCCAGTTCCTGCGGGCTTTGGAAGGGTGGCAAGATAGGCTGCTGTGATAGGGTAGTATTGGGTCTTGTTGGATGCCTTAATAAATGATTCGCGGATATACTGGATGACATAATAGCGTTCCTCGGGTGTTAACCAGGTTTGCGCGGGCATCTGGCCAGACCCGGTGGTAATCGTCTTCCACATATCATAAGGTTTAATACCAAACCTCATCGGATCCTTTGTGAACGAACGCGCCTGCGGGAATGACGACACGCCGTTGGTGCCATGGCATATGGCACAGGCTTTCAGGTAAATTTCCTTCCCTTTTTCAAGGGTTGATCCGTTCAATGACTTGAGCACGGCTGCATGGTCTATAGTGGGAGGTGCGGGATTCGTTCCCTGAAAGAACAGGAATAAGAACAGTCCGGTAATGGCAGGCAGCAGGAAAGGCCGCAGAAAAGAGGCAGTCATTCCCTAAAATACGGGATTTATGGGATTGGCTGATTAGCTGATTGGCTCATTGGCTCATTGGCTCATTGTAAAAGGAAAAACTGAAAAATTAGCTAATGAGTTAATTAGCCAATGAGCCAATAAATAAAAAAAGGGCCAAGATGGAAATCTAGCCCCGTTTTAAATCCAATATCCTATGAAAAACCAAGTCTAAAACGAGGAGCCTCGTTCTTATATTGTTTCGGCGCATAAATTCTTTCTTCAAGAAACAACTACCCCAACTTCACCACCTGCCCTGTCCTGACGCTTTCATCGCAGGCAAAGGCAATGCGCAGGGAGTTTACGGCATCTTCCACATGATCGGTGAGATCTACATCTTCCTGTATAGCCTTCAGGAAGAAAGCTTGCTCGCGGTTGCAAAGTTCCTGGTGATCCGGCTCATCCGTCAGATCGATCCATTCGTCAGGCTTAGTAAATTCATTCTTATCATTGATATCAGCATGATGCCAGCGCAAAGATTCCGTTTTCGTATGCGCCTCTACCGAATCCGATTTGCCTTTACCACCCGCATCTTTCGCCACGATAGATACGCAACCTTTTGGCCCGATCACGTCTTTTACAAAGAATGCCGTTTCACTGATCATGGGTCCCCAACCCGCCTCGTACCAACCCACGGACCCATCTTCAAACCGGATCTGCAACTGGCCATAGTTATAATTCCCTTCAGGAATATCATTGGTTAGACGCGCGCCAATGGCAGTGACCTGCACCGGCTTTGAACGAACCATCTGGCACATCACGTCGATGTAGTGGACACCGCAGTCTACGATGGGGCTCAGGCTTTTCATGAGGTTGCGGTGCACATCCCACATATAGCCATGGCTTTGCTGGTTCAGGTTCATGCGCATCACCAGGGGCTTACCCAGTTGCTGCGCGATATCAATGAATTTTATCCAGGAAGGATGATGACGAAGGATGTAACCGATCACCAGTTTTTTTCCTGATCTGGCCGCCGCCGCAGCTACGCGCTCTGCGCCCTCCACGGAATCTGCAATGGGTTTCTCCATGAATACATGGCAACCCTTGTCAAAAGCCATGACGGCAAAAGCCTCGTGCGTATCAGGATAGGTGGAGATACAAACCGCATCCGGCTTAGTAGCTTCCAACGCCGCTGCATAATCACTGTACAGGGGATACCCACCACCCAGTTTCTCGTTCAACACTTCCTTGCTTTTCCCCGTTGATACGATCCCGCAGATCTCGAATCCTTCAAGGGTTTGAAAAGCCATTGCATGGGATGCGCCCATGTTACCGCAACCAACAACCAGTATCCTTACAGAACTTGAGGTAGACAATTTTTTCAGTTTTAAACAGGTAAATAAAAGTTGAAGTTACCCACGAAATCATTTCCGTCACGCAGAAAATTCACTGATGGGTTTGAGATTCACTATTTTCGATAAAGCTCCTTCATCACCCGCAGCTTCCCGGGATCGGCAAGGAGGGATTGGTCCGCAAACATCATCATGCCTGAAGCCGGGGCCCGGGATCCATTGACCATGACTTTCCGGAACTCATCGGGTGATACAGGTCCTGCTTTATCATCCGCCTGCACAATGGGCCATATCTTCGTGCCCGGTTTATTCTTCCGGATTTCCCCACCCAGCCATGCAACATACTCGCCCACCCAATCTGTATCCCTGCCCATCATCCTGTGAAACAACATAGGCGCCAGCACATCCGCCTGTTCAGCCAATGCGGCGACGTTGATGCCCAGGATGCGATGCAAGGCGGAATCATAATCCCCGGGATACCATGCGCAATAGTAAACGCCGAGCACTGTATGGGGACGATTGGAACGAACGATGGACTTCATATCGGAAACCCACCCCGTTAAAACACCGGTTCTCCAGCCCCTCCACGATGCATTCGCGCTATCGAGGATCCAGCCTGCTTTCGCCCTGGTGTCGTTCCCCGGAATGCTCAAGCCTGTATAAGCGCTGAACAACGAGATACAATTGTTACAGAAACAGGTTTCCGGAAGAACAGGGTTCACCGTTTCAAACTGCGCATGCAGGTGTAGGTAGTCGAGGAAAATACCATCAACATCATACTCTTGCAGGATCTTTCTTAACTGGTGGGTGCGGTATTCTTTGAAAGCCTTGTCAGTAGGACAAACTCCCATGAACCAGTCTGCCGGTGGTGAACGTTCCCCTTTTTCATTGATGGGCCAGGCCTCGGGGTGGGTGTCCAGATAACCCCCACCATTCAAGGTTGGGAATTCCACAAATACCTTGCAACCCTGCTGCTTCGCGGTGGCGAAGAACTCCTGCGTTAATGAAACGCTTCGGACAAAAACAGCATTCATGCCGAGGGAATCAAAACGATGTCCCGCTTTAAGCAGGCTACCCGGATTGCCATAGACACCTTTGACAAAATCACCCCTGCTGCCAGTGCCTCTCGGCACTGTACAAGAAAACAGAAGGACGCTGACCAATATGGAAAAAAGGGGTTTCAAATTTTCTCGGCTCTGGCAATCTCTGACATTAACGCATAAATCAACAAGTCAATCAGCAAATGAGCCAATCAGCCTTTTGTTACCTGCAAGATAAAAACTTCGCGAAGGATACAAGCGACCGGACGTAGGCAAGACGAATTACTTATATTTAAACAACAAACAACCACATGACATTTACTTACAAATCATTCCGGCCGATCGCCGCCATGATCATCATGATCATGTCTATTCTGCCGGCAATATCCCAAAACCGCGACATCAGTCATTTATCGTCCGGCGGTAAGCTGAAGCCCCTGCAGGCCATCATGGATGTGAGGCATTACACCATCGACCTTGACGTAGATATCACAGGCCAGAAAATAAATGGCTTCACGGAGATCGAAGTCCTGCTCGCGAAGGACACAGACAGCCTGCTATTCGACCTGGTCAATCTTCTCGATGTATCTAAAATCACGGTCAACAAGAAGGATGTCAAATTCGAACATAAGAATGACAAGATCTACATCATATCCGCAAAGCCGTTCAAGGCCGGCAAACAAACCGTGAAGATCAGCTACGGAGGGATCCCTCCTGTTGCAGTCAGGCCACCCTGGTTCGGCGGGTTTACCTGGACAAAAGACCGAAGCGGCAATCCCTGGGTGGCCATCAACTGCCAGAAAGAAGGCGGCAGGGTCTATTTCCCCTGTAAGGACCACCCGAGTGATGAACCCAATGAGGGCGTGGATATGATCATCACCGTTCCAAAAGGGCTGGTGGTAGCGGCTCCCGGCTTACTCCAAAAAACCACCAACAAAAAAGATAAGCAGACCTACCACTGGAAAACGAACTATACCATCAGCAACTACTGCGTGGTGTTCAATATCGGGAAATACAAGGTGGTGTCAAAAGACTATACCACCATTAACGGAAACAAAGTTCCCATCCAATTCTATGTGTTGGAAGAAGACCTTGCCCAGGCAGATAAAGTGATCGAGCTGAAAGCCAGGGATTCCAGGATCCTTGAAAAATATTTCGGCGAGTATCCCTGGTGGAAGGAAAAGATCGGCATTGCCGAAGTACCCAATTCAGGCATGGAGCACCAGACCATGATCACCTTCGACAACAAGTTCAGGTATGTAAAGATCGGCGAGCACGATTACTCAGATAACCTGTTCCACGAATACGCGCACGAATGGTGGGCCAATAAAGTCACCAACAAAGACTGGGCACATATGTGGATCCAGGAAGGCATCGGCACCTATGCGGAAGCGCTGGCGATGTACGAACTGGGCGGACAAGCCGCATATGATAAGATGATCAACGGACACCGAAGATCCATCCGCTACATCAAGCCGATGGTAGGTGGAGAAGAGCTGTCGGAGGACGAGACCTACCAGCAGGGTGATATCTACTCCAAAGGATCATTCTTTATGCACAGCTTACGGTACCTGCTGGGTGATGAGATCTTCCTCCCCACCCTGAAAAAACTGGCAACGGATCCCAAATACACGTATGACAATTTTGTCACCACGGACGATGTAGAAAAACTGTTCAGCAGCGAATCTAAACAAGACCTGAAACCGTTCTTCGATTTCTATACCAGAACAACGGACCGGATAGATATCAACATTAAAGAAACAGGCTACCAGAAATATCTGATCAAAGTCAATAACTTCTTCATGCCCCTGCCTTTTGAAGTCACTACATCAGCGGGCACCACGCGAACAGTGATCGGAAAAGACGGTATCACAGTGACCAGCGAAACGCCGCCGATCATTGATGGGAAAGGTCATTATTTGAAGAAGGTGTCTATGTAACCTTCTCCTGATCAATTAAAAAAGGGTTGGATCCTATCAGAGTGGATCCAACCCTTTTTTAATAACCAGCCCGGGATTCTGCTATCCCTTTTTCCCGCGTGCCTTATCGTCTTTTTTCAGGGGTTTACCGTCTTTCTTTGGGCCCTCGCCACTATCGTCTTTTCCGATCTTCTTATCACTACCCTCCTGGGCGTCTTTCCCTTCCTTTCCAACAGGACGTTCGTCACCCCGGTTGAATCTTGCATTATCATCAGCCTTCTCTTTGGCTTTCTCCCTTCCCGGATCTCCTTTGTCACCTACCCTTTCTCCTACATTAGTTGCTTTGTTAACCGTTTTCTTAGCAGGCGCCGCTGCCACCTTTGTAGCCGCGGATGCAGCTTTCTTTACCGGCTTCACCTGGGCTAATGAGGCTGATGTGATCAACACGGCGAAGACCAACATCAAGAGGCATTTCATTTCTTTCATGTGTTCAGTTTTAATGCTCCGTTTAAACTTTGGCAAGATAGAAACAATGCCCATTTACAGCGAGGCAAAATTGGCTCAACTTATAAATTTAAACAGGTTTAGCGTCCTGAAGCAATAAGTATCGTTCAGAAATGATGCCCGATGCTGAATTCAATAAAATCAGCATTGCCAAAATGAGTACGCAGTGCTGTACCTATGGATAACGATTTGTCTTTCAGGAGTCGGTACCTGATCCCAAGACGCTGGTACAAAGCATTCGTTTCATCGTTCTCATACTTGCGATGGATATAAGCGCCGATATGTACCGGAATGAAAAGTCGTTCTGTAAGGTACCAGTCCCAGCCAACATAAGGTCCGTAGCTGACGCTCTTGCTGAAGGCGCTTGCATCGCCACTGACCCTGCTGCCGCTTCCGGACGAATAGGTCATGTCAAAGCCCGCAACGATCCGGTACTTGTATGAAAGATGATAACCTGCGTTGAAACCAGCACCCAGTTTATAGATCATCGGGCCATTGATTTCCATCTGCTTCATGCCGCCGGTCAGGTAGGCCATGTAGCTCATATGTTTATTGAACTTGGGCAACTCGGGCACAAACCCTTCATGAAAAACCTGCCGGGTCCGAAACTGCGCCATCAATTGGATGGGAATGATGTTGACACCGGCGTTGGGCTTCCGTGTTGAACCGTTGGAATAATGGCGAAAACCCGTGCCTACACTCAGGCGCAACTTATCCGTAAGCCAGTAACCCAGGTTCAGGCTTGCCTGCAGGTGGGGATTTACGTATGAACCGATGGCCTTATTCACCGGGTTGGAGTCCTTGTTGTACTCATTGAACCCCCATGCCAGGCCCAATCCTATACCGTAAGACAAATGCAACCTGCGATTCTGGTTGGTGACAGGGACTTCGGTGAAACCATAGACCATGAACGGATTCCCCAACTGGCTATTCCTGAAACTAAGGGCCGAAAATCCAAATCCCAACAAAGGCTTTCGGTAGATACGTGCGTACACGGTATGTGGATTGACCTCCCATGCACCGGAAATCGAGAAGTTGATAAACGTGGAGTTCCGCAGCATGTTGTTTACAGATTCTTTATCGTCCACCGGCATACAATATCCCCGCTCATAGGAAACGCGAAAGAATCGGGAAGAAGATCGTGTGTAAACAGGCTTCACGGGAGCAGTCATGCCTAAGCTGTCGCCCCCGTGACCCGGTCCCTCCGCGACAAGGGGCACTGCAACCTGTCCTTCAGGCTGGACCTGGGCGACTCCAAGGTCCTGGCTGAAGCCAGGCCAGGCCATCCCCAGAAATGAAAAGACGATAATTGCTGCTTTCTTCATGCTGTGCCCGAAAATCGACCGGCTTTAATTATGGGCACAAAACTATCCTGTGCCTACAACTACGGAAGCAAAACCTGTAGGAATTTGTATCAAAATGAAACGCTCAGGTTTTCAAAGCCAGACTGTTCTCTTACAGATCGCACGGCTCATGCAGTTCAGCGGTTTTGTTGACCCTGTTCACAAAATTTCGCCTGTCTTTGGCCCCTGTATGATCAACTCATCTAAGCCCTTACAAAAGGTATAAACAATTACCAGCAAACAAAATTTGTATGTTCATTTGACTCGGGGTGCTACATTCTTGCTACTCTCAAAGTCCAAAAACAAAAAACCCCTTGATTAACAAGGGGTTTCAAAACAGGTTGTAGTCCCGACAAGAATCGAACTTGTATCTAAAGTTTAGGAAACTTCTACTTTGAAAATAAGTTATATAATATTGATATTCAAGTATTTAAAAGTTTTCAAATTATGATTTTTGCAGTAAAATCAGAAAAAAACTGCAAAATATACTGCAAACAAAAAGAGTAAACCAGGAATCAATTTCTTTTTACCGCCGAAAGGAATTAAAAACTATAAATCTAGGAAAGTATGCAGTCAGCATTTTGCTCCTCCATCCGTTGACGGGCATGTTGTACCTGTTGTTCCAACTAACTGTTCTGGCGGATTGCCTGCTGGTATTGCTGCTGCAGATGCTCAAAAGCTGCCTGAGTTTCCTCCACTACCGAAAGCCGTCCTTTGAGTGATTGGTATTGTCCCAGGTACTGATCCCTTTCTTTCGCAAGCTGATCCTTTTGTTTGGTCATTTCAGATAATAAAACAGCATCAGGCTGTGCTTTGTGATACATCCTGGATACAATCCACGCAGTAATGGCACCAATGAAACAAGCAAGAAAAAATAGAGAATCATTCCAGTAGTCATAGGATCAATTTTTCAGATGTATAAAGTTGAGGGAGCAGATTGAAGCCTATTTGCAAACTGAAAAGAAAATCACGGTAAAGCCGAAGATTTTTTTAGAAACTTTGGGTGGTGGATCCTGCGCCCCTATTTGAAGGGCATATAAAAAAGCAAAAACACAAAGCCAGTTAAACGCATGCGATAAAAGTAACGCAAACAACCAGTATTTTGGTGAACGATTGCAGGTAAAATATACAAGCGGCAGGTATGCCGTGTGAGTTTTAGTTGCAGGCATTGACGTTTTTCAGCAATTGCAGGGTGTGGCGTTTTTTATGGTACGAAACCGGTATCTCCGGTCAGCAGTTGCGGAAGAACGGTAGGCCGATGCTCTGGATTATTCTGATTTTATTTGAAAACAATTACATTTAAGGCATCATTGATGCCTTTACTTATATTGAAAACTTTGAAGTATGCAGAAATATCTACTAATCACTTGCATCATCATGCTGCTGGAAGCCTGCGGCAACAAGGCTGCGCAGCAAAACGAAACGAACACAGCTGGACAACAAGATACATCACAGTTGGCAGAGACTGCAGTAACAGCAGCGGATGCGCATGACGATGAAGATGAACATGAGCACAATGTTGCCGGTGATAGCTTGCCCGACTATGCCTCCTATTATTTTGTGATTGCTGATACAGGAAGAGATTATCATGCATTACACCGTAAAATGATGACAATGCATAGAAAACTCAATTTCCCGGTAGATACCCTGGAGCGTGAATACAATCAAAAGAAAAACCTGATTGCCTTGCCGGAAAATCATGAAGATGAACTCTATGCCGGAGAATATTTTCCACGACGCTTCCCCTCTGTTCATTTCAGCCTGGAATACCTGAATACATATGCAGAAAAATATCCGGAAAAAACCATTGCATTGGTTGCCTGTATCAGCGAAACGGCTCGGGGGGCCGACAGCATTTTGGCCATCATAAAAAAAGAGGACCCGCAGGCTTTTCGCTTCAGATCCTCAATTTATGTTGGCTGTGCCCACTAAATACAGGTAACAGTACCCGGTATAATTACGGGGCCGTTAGAGCTCATCCGGTAATCGCAGAAACTGCGTAAGTACATCTCGTGTACTCTTTCCAGCACCTTTGCCGGGAGTATAGATTACATCGTCAATTTTCCATGCGCCATTGATCTGTTGCAGCTGCACACGGTCATTCCATTCGTAGTTATATTGTGTATGCCTGAACTGTACTGCTGCTTCGGCAGAAGTGCCATTGACTTTTATGGATAATACCTTGTGTTCTGTACTCCCTTCTAACAAACTTGTAAAAATATCGCCCTCAATCATATGCGGCTTGTCGGTAGAACCGGCTGCCTTGAGGGCGGCTGCTGATGCCGCCTGTTTGTTGGTTGCCGCTTCAATAAGACCGGCCAGTTCAGGTGTAAGCAACGATTTGTTTGCCAGCCGATAATCACCCGCAACGCTGCGGACATAGAAGGTGTCGATGATGCTGGTGATTTCCTGATGCTGCCGGTTATCGCAGGCAGTGAACAGCGCAACCAGAAAAAGCATCAAGAAGCTATGTGTGTAGTTTTTCATTGATGTAGTTTTTTTACTGTTTTTAATCATGATATGGGTAAAGGTGTTTCGATCACTCGCTTTCCGGTTTGGCCGAAGAAAGCTTCGGCCGGAAGCCTTATTTATTTTTCAGCCACCAGCATAAATCCGGCTTCTCCTTTTTTCAGCTGGTAGCGGATGGTGCGGTTGCTTTTTTGATCGCCTTCACTGACGCGGAAAGTGCGCACCAGTTTATTGCCTTCCACCTTGAACTCGTCGTGCCCTTCATACCCGTGAAAGGGCTTACCGGGATTAAGATCTGCTTCCTCCAGTTCGGGTAAATACACGAAAGAGAAAGACATGTCTTTATTGGATGAAAAAGCACATACATTTCCGTACGATCCGCTGCCTGCAGCCGTTGTAATAACATACACTTCATCAAAGCCGTTACCGTCCAGATCGGCTGCAAAAAAACTACTCACAGGATCCTTATCGGTGTAGGTAAGCATTGTTGTTGTATCATGTTTAAAATAAACAGTAATGTCGGTAAGACTTGCACCCCTGGGGTTTGCGGTTTCCAACACCACGGTTTTTCCGGTAGAAGTAACAATTTCTCTGGAAGCACCGCTTGCGGCACGCAACAAACTGTCTGCTGCTGGCGTTTGTTTTGCTGCGGCAAGACTGTCTGTTGTAGTGCCGGGTGATGGATTATTATTTTGGCAGGCAGCAATAGTTGCGCCCATAACAGCGATAACACAAAGATGATGGAGTTGCATAGTAAGTAATTGATATGAAATTAATATTCTTCTACAATAGCCGATCTGATTCGGTTGTTGAATGCGCCCAGCAAACAATCGCTGCTGGATGTAAGTATGTATGAACTGCCGGTGTAGTTAACGCCGGTGTAGAGAATGATGCGGCGGTTGGGTGGTACCCTTACCGAGGAAATGTTGTTGGCAAACGTAAACAGCAACGTGGGGTACTCGCCGGGCTTATAGCTCATCGTTCTCCCTCTGTAATAGCAATCATTAAATACCTGTACATCACCACCTGCAGTTTGCGTTGGAGTGGGTCTTGCCGGTGCGTTACCATTCCAGCCGCCACCTGATTGGGTTTGCTGCTGAAAGGGACCAATTTTGATTGAGTTGACCATGAACTCATTATTAGCGATCATGCAATTGCGATCGCCGATAAGTTGCATATACGATCCGGTGAACCCTTTTCCGGAATACAAAATCACCTCCTTACCGCGGGGAACCCGGATGGAGAAAACACGATTCCGGACACCGAAAGGAAGTTCGCTGTACTGGCCATCTGCCATGGGGGTAGACAAGCCTTTGAATTCACAAGCATTATACAGCATTACACTGCTGCTGCCAGATGATGCATTAGCGTTCCATGGGTCGTAATTATCCGGAGGAAGATAGCCGGTATAGGTTTTGTACACTTTTACAGATGCAACAATATTGTTCCATTCCTGTGGAACACAGGGCTGGTCTACCCGCAGCTTTGCCACTCTTCCACGAAAATTAGCTTCGGTGAACACATCTACTTCATATCCTGCAGGGATGCGGATAGAAGAAAGTCGGCGGTGAAAATTGGCGGGCATAGTGGGATAGTCGGTGGCCAGCAGCAAGTTCGACGCGCCCTGGTAATAACACTCGGAATAGATAACCACTTCGCGGTTGTTCCATCCGGACTGCCCGTTGGCTTCGGAGCTCACCCATCCGGCACCATCCACACGTGTGATCACCAGAGAAGATACGCTGTTCCTCAATCTTTCCGGCATGTTGAGCACAGATCCGTCAAAAGTTTCGGCATAGCCCTGGAAATTGAAATGCTCATAAAGGGTTACTAAGTACCCTTTGGGTACAACCATCGAAGCCAGCCGGTCGTTACCAATTGGTGTGGCAGACATGGAGCTGATGCTTCCTTCCTGAACTTTAATGGATAGCCCCCTGTATTCGGAAGCGGAGTACAAGGTAACCTGAGCCGCCAGAGTGTGGCAGAGCAGGATACAAACGATGCTGACTAAAATACGATTTAGCATGTTGTTGTATAAGCAGTTAATATGCTGCCAATATAATAGTATTTTTTGAAAGTCGACAGGTTTTTTGCCTCTATGAATGGTTCATTTGCAACAGCACCAGTCATAATCAATTGGTTTTGGCCGGATAGCAAACTTTACTAAGCCGAGAAAGTAGTATCAGTTATGCAAAATATTAAATTTGAAAAACAATAAGGTCTTTGTTTACGAATTACACAAACATTTTTTAATTTTTTACATCTCCTTTTTTGCCGGAAAGATTTTTACAATGAAGAAGATATTTAGAAAAGGCATTTTCCGCCTGGCAAGGTTTACCTTATATGCATCAGTTTTATTGTTGCTGCTGCTCATTGCAATTCCTTATTTCTTTTCCGGCGAAATTGAAAATCAGCTCAAACAACGGATCAATACCATTATAAACGGAAAAGTAACTTTTAAAAAGGCACACCTATCGCTTTTCAGGCATTTTCCAAATCTCACCTTGTCGATGCACGATTTTAGCGTGTTGGGGTCGGCACCCTTTCAGCACGATACCCTTTTTACAACCAGAGAACTGGCGTTTGGCATTAATCTCAAAAGTTTAATTTTTGATGCGCATACAGTTGTTGATCAAATTATAACCGAACGTGCATCGATTAATATTTTGATTAACGAAAACGGAGCAGCCAATTATAATATTTTTATCGCTGCACCGGCCGATACCCTCAAGGGTGCCGATACTACAGATCTCAGCATCAAGTTATCCGCTCTTTCTATAAAAAACAGCCGCATTGTTTATCACGATCAGTCGCTTGATTTGTTGTTGCGTGCAGAAGGATTACACTATGAGGGCACGGGTGATCTTTCGAAAAAAGTTTTTCGGCTGATGAGTGATGTGCGCATTGATTCATTTGATCTTGCTTTTGATCAGCAGATTTATTTTACAGGCAAGCAAATAAAGGCAAATCATATTACGAGTGTCGATACCAAATCTTTTGCCTTCATTTTTGAGCACAATAAAATCATGCTCAATGAACTGCCGGTTGATTTTACCGGATCGCTTGATTTTCTGGATAACGGCTGTAGTATGGATTTAAAGCTCACCAGTATCAACACGAAGCTGGAAGATTTTTTTACGGCACTTCCCCCGGAGTATACTGCTTGGAAAAACAAAACCCGTATTGGCGGAACTGCCGATATCCGCGTTGCTTTGAAAGGCGATTATATTGCTGCAGAAAACCGGATGCCTTCGGCCGATTTCAGTATAGCCATCCGCAACGGATTGGTGCAGCACGAAATGGCACCGCTTCCTGCTTCAGACATTTATCTTAACCTGCAGGCGCAATTGCCTTCCATGGAGGCCGACAGCCTGAAGCTTGCAATCGACTCTTTGTACCTGAACCTGGGCAAAAATTATTTGCGTGCCACGCTTCGTACTGAAAGTCTGATTAACCCCTTTGTGGCTGCTCGTATCCAAACAATTATGGACCTGCAGCAGCTTGATCAGGCATTTGGTTTTCCCTGGTTTAATATCAAGGGAAAACTACAAATGGACCTTGTTGCAAACGGACCGTTTAGAAGGGGTGCTGATCCGAAAAGTATTCGGGGCGATACTGTTATTCAAAAAATACCTGCATTTTCTTTAAAACTTCGCTGGCAAGACGGTTATTTTAAGTATGCAAAGCTGCCGCAGGCCATAACAAACATGCAGCTTCATACCGACATAAATTGTACAAGCAATGATTATCGTGATATCCGGCTGCAAGTGTATGACCTGTCTGCCCGTTCCGGATACAATCGATTAAAGGTGCAGGCCAGTGCCGATAATTTTCATCGTCCCGATCTCATGCTCAATGCAAACATCCGTTTACAGTTAGATCAAATTAAAAATATGATTCCGTTGCAAGCGGTCGTAATAGGCGGACTGTTCCGGGCCGATTTAAAAGCTTCCGGAAAATTAGATCCGGCAAAAGGATTGTATCCGCTGGCCAACGGCACCTTATCGTGGACCGAAGGCAGTTTTAAAACCGTTGACTACCCTGTGGCCGTTACTGCCATCACCCTCGATGCTGCCGCTTCGCATACGGGTAACCGCTTGCAGCAGCAACAAATTGAAGTCCATACCGCTTCATTTGAAATTGACGGTAATAAAGCATGGCTGCGTGCAACCCTGAAAAATTTGCGGAACCCGTATTATGATGTTCGTTTTAACGGCACACTTAATCTTGCGAAACTGCATGCGGTAGGAGCGGGCTTGGTGCCCCGAATGCAGGGCGAAGTTACGGGCAATCTGCACTTCAGGGGCAGGTATAGCGATGCCGTGGATGGCCGGTACACACGCCTTTACAACGAAGGGGTATTGGAGGTAAAAAAATTTTCGGCGTATACCGAAACACTGCCCCTGCCGTTGGAGATACCCGCCGGTGTATTCCGTTTCAGGGATGATAAAATGTGGTTTGATCGTTTTTTGCTTTCTTACGGCAAAACCGTTGTGAACATGAAAGGCCACATGCAAAATGTGCCTGCTTACTTTTTGACTAAAGATGCATTATTAGTTGGAAAATTTCAGCTCCGGTCTGCCCTGGTGCATTCAGATGCATTGATGATGCCTGCACCCCCAGCGGGAAATACATCCTCCGTAACCCAACCTTCTGCGGCACACGTGCTGATGGTGCCAGCCGATTTGGATCTAGAAGTTACATCGGAGGTAGATCATTTGCTTTTCAAAGGTGTACACATCCGAAATATCAGCGGTATGCTTGCTGTTAAAAAGGGCAGGCTACTGCTTCGTGATGCGGGCTTTCGTCTGGCCGGCAGCGATGTTACAGCATCAGCCGATTATGCCAACCGGGGCAGTCGCAGTGCACAGTTTCAGTTTTCGGTAAAGGCAACCGAGTTTGATGTAAAAAAGATGTACGATTCCGTACCCATGTTTCGGGAGATGGTTACCGCTGCTCGCCATGCACAGGGTCGCGTTTCTCTCGAGTATCAGCTGAAGGGCAAACTCAACAGCGCCATGCAGCCGGTGTATCCTTCGCTGGAAGGGGGCGGTGTGATGAGCGTAAAAAATGTGAAGCTGAAGGGCTTCCGCCTTATGAATGCCGTAAGTAAAGCAACGGGTGAGGAACGCATTGCCAACCCCGATATCAGCAATGTGAAGTTTACAACTTCCATCAAAAACAATGTAATTACGTTGGAACGGGTACGCATCAAAATGAGTGGCTTTCGCCTGCGTGTGCAGGGACAGACCGATTTTAACGGTCAAATCAAATTTAAGATGAGGTTAGGACTTCCGCCGCTGGGCATCATTGGCATTCCAATGGATGTATCGGGTACGCAAACCAAGCCTGTGATTAAAGTGCGCAAGGGAACCGGTGAAGGCCTCGAAGAAGCGGAAGATGTGGAGGAAGAGAGTGAACAATAATCTTCATACTCTGTTGCATTTCCGTTTTTACATACAGAACTTTTTATACTGCGCTTTCATTCCCTTTTATCTGCCGCATACCCTATAACACCATGCTTCTGCTGCATGCCGTTGCTGCAGTTTTTGAATATTATTTGATGCGTTCAAAAAAACTGCCGGTAAACTGGTAGGTAATATGCTGTGCCGTTACCTTTCCATCGGCCTGCACCACCGGAAAACGCAGTGTTTTTTTGGCAGCGTCGTATTGCATCAATGTTGCTGCCCGGGCAGGTTGATCAACTACCGAAAAATAATTGTAGTTGAAACCCAGGCCATTTCGGATGCCTGTTTTGGTTTTGATAATTTTGATGGTGGTGTTGAGTGAGTCGCCGTCAATACGAAATGCTTTGACGCCTTCATACATATCGCTGGTAGAATACATGGCCTGCCGCCGGGCCAGATAAACGGTTTGATCAGCGGTCTTCAGTACATAAATTTCACCATAGGTATAGCCGGGATCAGTTGGCTGATCGCTCTCCCGGAAATGGGCAGACATTACTTTCCCTTTATTTCTATACTGGTACACATTTTCAAAAAAGCGCATGGTGCCACCCGTTTGGGTGTCCCAGGAATAAATTCGAAAAAGTCCGTCGTCTGATGTTGTAATGCGCAAACCTTCTTTCTGCAGCGCCTTGAACGCATAACTCATAGTAGCCGGAAAGCGGCTTGTAGTTTGCTGCAGTAGTGTACGAAAGCGAAGATTTGCCACCTCCAGTGTATCAATAAGTGCAAACCTGCTGCCGCTGGTGTTATTGGCCAGCTTGTCTATAGCCTTGAATTCTTTGAGCAGCAGTTGTTCGATGGTTTGCTCCGATTGTGCATCCCCTGTTACAACCAGTAAGACGAAAATGCCGGTGAACCATTTTTTCATACTTCTCAATTTTGAAATAAGCTTGCTGTAGATGCTTGCCGTAAATGTATAGCGGAATCGTGATTTCGCAAGAGTTTCCGCAAGTATGGCTGCAGTGGCGTGTGGTACAGGTGCAACAACAGCATACACTCCCTGTGGCGGAGAAGCCTTGGGTACGATGGTGTCGGGGTTTTCAGAACGCAACACTTTTTTAGAGCAGCCAGAAAACGGGATTGTATATATAAAAACACTTAATTAATTAGTTGTAAAAAGATATCATTTTTATTTTATAAGCCGTAATTGCTGTTTCTGCGGCTTTTTACCAATACAAGAAATATCTGTCCGACAGGCTGACATGTACCTAACCAGGACGAATGGACGACTTTAAAGAATTTTTTAGGTGGCGGCCTGGTTGCGGGCGGGAAAATGAAAGCAGTTGTTGAATGGAATCCGCCTAATACAGGAGCGACCAATAGCAGTGGGTTTTCTGCATTTCCGGTCGGAATGCGTCAGGACCTGGGTGCATTTACGAACTTCGGAACAGATTGTATATGGTGGAGCGTTACCCCAAACAGCACAATTACCACTGAAGCATTATATCATGCTATAGGAACGACCTTCGAAACTTTTAACCAGGGTTCCATCTTAAAAAGCTATGGCTTGTCTGTACGATGTGTAAAAGACTGATAAAGCAGTGTTAACAATTATGGCATTTTGCTTATTGTATATGTAGTCAAACATGCTTTGAAAATTTTCCAGTAAAATACTTTATATATAAGAATTTGCTTTAATTCCAAAACGGAATCGTCCCCCTCTAGCAACAAGGATCCTGGGGAATACTTGAGTCAATGGAAGATTAGTTATATTATTCTGGTTCGTGTCCTCACAAACCGGGGCGAAGGCAACAGTGGATAATCGGCTCCAGTATCGGCCAAAAACAAAAAGCGGAGATTACTCTCCGTTTCATTTGTAGTCCCGACAAGAATCGAACTTGTATCTAAAGTTTAGGAAACTTCTATTCTATCCATTGAACTACGGGACCAACTCAACTTCGCAATTGAGGGACGCAAAAATAAGGGAAAAATTGTCAAAACCGAGCCTCAATTCGCCAATCCGCCGATCCGTCAATCCGCAAATCCTATATTTGCGGGATGAAATGGTTCAACGTATTTATTAGATATAGGCTCTGGATTGGTATCGCCGTTCTTGTTCTGGCGATCGTAGTGAATGTAACAAGCGGCTTCTGGCCGTCATTTATACTATACCTGGCCGCTGTGATCATGATCTTCACCCATTTCTTCTTCGGCCCGCTCCGGCTTATACAGGAACACCTGGAAGACGGCAATGTGGAAGCGGCCGAAAAAGTGCTGGCGATGATCAAATTCCCAAACCTGCTCTATAAACCGGTCCAGTCCGTATACTATACCCTCATGGGAAATATGGCCATGATGAAGCAGGACTTCGACTCGGCCGAAAAACACATGAAGAAAAGCCTTGACCTGGGCGTACCCATGAAAGAGGCGGAAGGCGCCAATAAACTCCAATTAGGAATGATGGCCCTCCAGAAAGGAGACATGAAACAGGGCGAAAGCCTGATCCGGGCAGCCCTCAAAGCAGGGATCCCCGATAAGGAAAGTGCAGCCCTGGCCTACCTGCAAATGTGCCAGATCATGATGCAAAAACGGGAATTCCGCGCGGCTAAAGACTACTTCCGCAGGGCTAAAGCAGAAAAACCAACTGCAAAGCAGGTGATTGACCAGATCAAGCAAATCGAAAAGTATATCTCCCGAATGCCAGGGTAACGCTTAATGGGTGTCTGGTGAATTCAAAAAGGGGTGAATGCTCAAGGATAAAAATGGTGTTATCAGGACTAAGATTTTGCAACGGCTGTAAAACTGTTGCAAATTATAATTTAAAACATCGTTAACAATACCCTTTTCGTGGTAGAATATGGAATATTTGTTTCATATATTAACCCTGGTGGATTCAATATATTAAACTATGCTAATATGGTGGCAGTTTTCCACTTACCAAACAGCTCCTCCACCCTTTTAAACCGGAAATCGAAGATTCCCTCCAATTGCTTCCTGATGAACAGGCTGTTGGCCAGATCACCGAGGATCCACCCCGGTATCTTGTAGTGCACCAGGTCCGTCATTTCCACCCCACCGTCAATTTCCCGGAAATGATGCTGGTGGTGCCAAAGCGAATAAGGTCCGAAACGCTGCTCATCAATGAAATACTCCCCTTCTTTTACATGGGTGATCTCCGTCATCCAGAACATGGGAATACCCAGCAAGGGCTTCACCTTGTAGGTCATCACCTGACCCGAATACATCCGATCTCCAAAAAGCTCGTTGGTGAACTTCAAATTCAGATACTCCGGCGTCATCTTCGCCAGATTCTTAGGATGGGAAAAAAACTCCCAGGCTTCTTCCAAACTCACCGGAAGTTTCTGTACTGTCTTTATGCTGTATACCGCCATCTTGTTGATAATGTTTTGCCACCGAAGCGGCATTTTGAAGTAAATTGAACTCCCTTCTGAAAACACCAAAACCTTCCTTATGTTGACCATTTCAGATAAATTAAAGCAATCTTATATAAAGGAATACGGCCGGCTGAATAACAATCAACGCGAGGCCGTAGACGCCATCGAAGGCCCCGTTATGGTCATAGCCGGCCCCGGTACTGGCAAAACACAGATCCTGGCGTGCCGGATCGCTAAGATCCTGCTGGAAACAGATACCGCCCCCGAGAATATCCTCTGCCTCACCTTCACCGACGCCGGCGTAGTGGCCATGCGCAAACGCCTGGTCCGGTTCCTGGGCAGTGATGCCTACAAAGTGAACATCCATACCTTTCACTCTTTCTGCAACAAAGTGATCCAGGAACAGAGCCGTTTGCTACGAAAACCCGACCTCGAACCTCTCAGCGAACTCGAAAGGGTGCAGTTTGTCAAGGAACTGATCGACGGTTTCACCAACGATAACCCCCTGAAACGATTGAAAGGGGAAGCCTATTTCGACCTGGGGAACCTCCACGCCCTGTTCTCCAACATGAAAAAAGAAGGCTGGGAACCCGATTACCTCAAAGAAAAAATCGACCACTACATCGAGGTGACCATCCCGGAAAATTTTACCAATAAAAAAAAACCTGAAAAAGGACTTACCCAGGCGGGCCAGGACGAAGTCAAAAGATATACCCGAACAAGGGCCGCCGTAGACGCTTTCCCCGCCTACCAATCGATCCTTGCCCGTAACAACCGATACGATTTCGACGATATGATCAACTGGGTGATCCGGCTCTTCGAAGATCAGCCCGACATACTCCTTGGTTACCAGGAACAACTGCAGTATATCCTGGTAGACGAATACCAGGATACCAGCGGATCTCAAAACAGAATCGTAGAACTGCTCACCGCCTATTGGGAAGACAATCCCAACCTCTTCGTCGTGGGCGACGATGACCAGAGTATCTACCGCTTCCAGGGCGCCAACATCGAAAATATGATGGAGATTAGGGCGCGCCTCGCAAACAACCTGAAAACCATTGTGCTCACTAATAATTACCGCAGCGTGCAGCCGATCCTGAACGCCGCTACGGCACTCATCGCGCAGAACCAAAAACGACTGATTCGAAAAATTGACGGCCTCACCAAAGACCTGTTCACCGCCAGGGAAGAACTGATCCACCTGCAAACACCACCCGTGATCAGGGTCTATGAAAATGAGTTCTCCGAAAATGCCCATATCGCCCACGCCGTAAAACAACTGATCGACAGCGGCGCGGCACCAGGCAGGATCGCGATCTTATACCGCGAACATAAATACGGTGACGAACTGCAAAAGTTCCTGCACCTCCACAGTATCCCCTTTTACGTCAAGCGCTCACTGAACCTGCTGGAGGACCTGTTCATCAAAAAAATCCTCAACATCTGCAGATATATCGACATGGAGAACGACCTCCCCAACGGCGGCGAATACCTCCTTTTTGAACTGCTGCATTACGATTTCTTCGAACTGAACCCGATCGACATCGCCCGGATCACCCGCGAGAAAAAAGGCAGTCTCCGCGAGTACATCAACGCCGTCAGCGCAGCACAATCAGGCATGCTCTTCCCCGCAGATGAGAACAGTGGCAAGCTGAGCCACATCAGCATCACGCTCAATGAACTCCAGAAAGACTCGTTCAATATCCCCCTGCAGCAATGGTTTGAGAAACTGATCAACAAGTCCGGCATACTCGGCATGATCACCAAAAGCGAGGAGAAGGTTTGGCTGATGGAGAAACTCTCCTGCCTGTTCGACTACATTAAAGAGGAAACACACCGCCATCCGCTGATCTCACTCAAAGAATTTGTTCAACTGATCGACCTGATGGTGGATAACGACCTCTCACTGCCGCTGATCCAGACCACGGGTAATGAAACAGGGGTCAACCTCCTGAGCTGCCATGGCAGCAAAGGCCTGGAATTCGAACACGTATTCTTCCTGGGCGCAAGAACAGATGTATGGGAATCAAAAAGGAAAGTAAGTCGTGGTTTCCCGCTGCCCCCCGCTGTATTCAAAGGCGGGGAAGATGGGGCCGCATCAAAAGAAGAAGAACAGGAAGAACTACGCCGACTCTTCTTTGTGGCCATCACCCGCGCTGAAAAGCATCTCTACATTTCTTACCCCCGCATGAAAAATGACGGGAAAGAACTCATGCCCACCATGTTCCTCGAAGAGATCAGGTCCGCCCTGGAACTGCCCGAAGAAGCCATCACCCTAAGTGACGAGGAAAAGTTCAGGTTCAAGTCCCTGCGGTTTGGGGTCATCGCCAAACCCGTCCTCCAGCAGGCCGAAAAGAGCTACATCGATGGTCTCCTCTCCCGCTTTGTGATGAACGTGTCTTCACTGAACAATTACCTCGACTGCCCGATCGGGTTCTATTATACCAATCTCGTCAAAGTGCCGGGCGCAAAATCTGAAAGCGCCTCTTTCGGAACAGCTGTCCACGCGGCCATGAAAGTGGTGTACGACGATGGCAAGGGCAAGGAGAAATATCCACCTGTGGCGCTGCTGCAGGACCAGTTCCGGGTAGCCCTGGCCAAGGAAAGGGAACATTTTAACAAGGAGAGCTTTAAACGCTTCACGGATCATGGCATGAAGGTGCTGGCCGCTTATCATGACCATACGTTCAAGGATGCAAGACCCCCGAAAGTGCTCCTCACAGAATACAAGCTGGACAATGTTGCGATCGACGATATTCCCCTCCGCGGCTTCACCGATCTCATCACCTTTGAGGGCAACGATATCGTGATCTCCGATTTCAAAACCGGCGATTACACCAAAGCCCTAAGCAGCTTCAAAAGACCGGGGCAGGATGATAAACAACCACAGGGCGGCAACTACTGGCGACAGGCGGTATTTTATAAGATCATGGTTGACCTCCTTCCTAAGAACTGGAAAGTACAGCACGTGATATTCGATTTCATTGAACCTGACAAGAACGGGAAATGGCAGAAAATGCGGCTCGATATCACAGAGGAAGACGTGATGCTGGTGCAGCAGCAGATCCGAGATGCCTGGACCCGGATCAAACCACACGATTTCTATACCGGTTGCGGAAAAGATACCTGCAGCTGGTGCAATTTCGCCAAGGAAAACAAGATCTACCTGACCCTGCAGGAAGCCCAGGATGAGTCGCTGATTTAACAAAGGCAAATAGGGCGATGACCATAAACACCTTAAGTTTGCAGCCATTCTATGCTTAGCAGGTTATCGTTCCTCATTGCCCTCCTGTTCCTGGCCGCAGGTTTCTATCGCTGCGGTCAACCCCTGCCGCCCATGGGAGGGAAGAGAGACAGCCTGCCGCCCGTGCTGGTAAAGGCCACCCCGGCGGATTCCGGAGTCAATGTTAGCGCCAACCGCATCGTCCTTGAATTCAATGAATATATCCAGCTGCAAAATATCCAGCAGCACCTCATCGTATCACCCGTACCTGACATACAGCCCCAGATCGAAGGCCGACTCAAAACCGTCACCATCAAGTTGAAAGATACCCTCCGGCCCAATACCACCTATTCCTTCGGATTCGGCGATGCCCTCCAGGATATCAATGAAAGCAACGCCCTGCGAAATTTCACCTTCGTGTTTTCTACAGGGCCCGCCATCGATACCGGTAAACTGTCCGGCCGCGTCCTCCTCGCTGAAACAGGAAAAGCGGACAGTACCATCCTCGTGGTCCTGCAGCCCGATCTTAACGATACCGCCGTTCGTACAAAAAAACCGCGCTATTTCACCCGCATGAACAAAGACGGTTTTTTCACCTTCCGATATCTCAGCCCCGGGATCTACAACGTATTTGCGTTGAAAGACGCAGATGGCGGCCTGAAATACGACCAGCCCTCGGAGGCTTTCGGATTCCTTGAACAACCCGTCACCATCGCTGGCAACACAGAACCGGTTAAGCTTTATGCATTCAGTCGTGCTGCCGAAAAACCAAGGCGAGCCTCCGTGCTGCCACCGAAAGTACCTGCAAATAAAGACGACCGCAGGTTGCGCTATACCATCAATACAGAAGGCGGATTGCACGATTTCCAGGACACGCTGAAACTTAGATTCGACAGGCTCCCGGTGAAATTGGACAGCTCAAAAATCTACCTGGCCAGCGATACCGGCATCAGGTTGCCTGCCGCCTTTAACCTGGATTCCAATATCCTTCGCGTTGAACACAAATGGACCCCGGGGACCAAATACAAGATCTTTATCGAAAAAGACCTCGCCCAGGATTCATTGGGCTTCACGGTGATCAAAAGCGACACCCTCAAGTTTTCCACCCGTAAGGAGGAAGATTATGGTAGCCTGAGCATACGACTCCTTGAACTGGACACCACGCTAAATCCCGTACTCCTCTTTTTCGCGAACGACGTACTCAAGAAAAGCGTTCCCCTGCGCTTCAGCCGCCTCAACTTCAAATACATGATGCCCGGCGACTATGAACTGAAGATTTTGTTCGACAGGAACAATAACGGCAAATGGGACACGGGCGACTATGACAAAAAACTGCAGCCCGAACTGATCAAACCCCGCGAACAAAAGCTGAATATCCGGGCCAATTGGGATAATGAAGTTGATATCAATTTGAGAGAGGTCAAAAATCAGGGCTAAATTTGCTGTATGGTCTTTTCTTCCCAATTGATGGAGTCCGCCGTGAACGAATTCGCCAAACTTCCAGGCATCGGCAGAAAAACGGCATTGCGCCTCGTACTGCACCTCCTGAAGCAGGAAAAAGGGGATGTAGAGCAGTTTGGAGAAGTGATCAGCAGGATGCGTGCCGAGATCAAATTCTGCCATCGCTGCCATAACGTGGCTGATACCGACATCTGCTCCATCTGCAGCAATACGGCCCGCAAACAAGAGCTCATCTGCGTGGTGGAAACCCTCCGCGAAGTGATCGCCATAGAAGCCACCCAGCAATACAACGGCCTTTACCATGTATTGGGCGGCGTTATTTCACCGTTAGACGGGATAGGCCCGGACCAACTCCACATAGAATCGCTGCTGAACAGAACAGCTGCTGAAAAAACCGAGGAGATCATATTCGCCCTCAGCCCCACCATCCAGGGTGATACCACCATCTACTACATCCAGAAAAAGCTGCAGTCCACCGGCATCCGCATCACCACCATCGCCCGGGGCATCGCATTCGGCGGCGAACTGGAATATACGGACGAGATGACCCTGGCCAGAAGCCTGCAGAACAGACTTCCCATAGAGAGCTACGTCTCTAAATAATTAGCTGATTGGCTAATTAGCCAATGGTTTCGTATCTTCGCCCCGCAGGCAGATTTGTTTATTGTTCGGCCTGTAGCGGTTAGGAAGAACTGAACTAATAAACGATCCCCGGCTCAGCCCGAACTTCGTTTCAGTACTCCCTTCCGCCACTATTTAAATGAATTCAAAATGAAGACAATTTCTGAATTGTTGCGGGAACGCATATTGGTGATCGATGGCGCCATGGGTACCATGATCCAGCAACATAAACTGAAAGAGGAAGATTACCGGGGCGAACGTTTTAAAAACTGGCACATTGACCTGCGGGGCAATAATGACCTGCTCTGCATCACCCAACCAAGGATCATCATCGATATCCATAAACAATACCTCGAGGCTGGCGCAGACATCATCGAAACAAATACATTCAATTCGCAGGCGATCTCGCTCGCAGACTATGAAATGAGCAGTCTGGCCTATGAGTTAAACCTGGCAGCGGCCCATTGCGCCCGCGAAGCCGTGAAGGAATTCAAAGCTTCCTCCCACTATGATCCGTCACGTGGAGGACCATTTATTGCAGGAGCGATCGGACCCATGAGTAAAACACTCTCGCTGTCGCCCGATGTCAATAATCCTGGCTTCCGGGCCGTGAGTTTCGACGAAGTGGCAGCGGCCTACTATGAACAGGTGAAAGCCCTGCATGAAGGCGGCGTTGATATCCTGCTTATTGAAACCATTTTCGATACCCTAAATGCAAAAGCAGCAGTATACGCCATCCGCCGATATTTCGCTGATGCAGGACAACCCATACTCCCCGTCATGATCAGCGGCACCATCACGGATGCGTCCGGACGGACACTCAGCGGCCAGACGCTTGAAGCTTTCTATACTTCGGTTATGCATGCACGTCCGGTCAGCATCGGACTCAATTGCGCCCTCGGTGCAAAAGAAATGCGTGCCCATATTGAAGAACTGTCGCAAATCGCAGCTTGCTATACCTCGGCATACCCCAACGCTGGTTTACCCAACGCCATGGGCGAATACGATGAACTGCCCGAGCACACCGCCCACCACATCGAGGACTGGGCAAAAGAAGGCTTTGTCAATATTGTTGGCGGATGCTGCGGCACAACACCCGCACACATCGAACATATCGCAAAAGCCGTGCAGCATGTTAAGCCGCGCCCATTACCCGTTCTTGATCCAGCATTAACCTAACATTATGACCTCTACCTTACATATTAAACCTTACCTGAGGCTCGCAGGACTGGAGCCACTCGTGGTTCGTCCCGAAACAAACTTCATCAACGTTGGTGAACGTACCAATGTTACGGGCTCAAAGAAATTCGCACGTCTCGTCCGTGAAGGACTGTATGAAGAAGCACTCAGCGTCGCCCGCCAGCAGGTGGAAAGCGGCGCCCAGGTGCTGGACGTAAATATGGACGATGCCCTGCTGGACGGGGAGAAAGCCATGGTGACCTTCCTGAACCTGTTGCAAAGCGAGCCCGATATCGCCCGGATCCCCATCATGATCGACTCATCAAAGTTCAGCATCATAGAGGCCGGACTGAAATGCGTGCAGGGCAAATGCATCGTTAACTCCATTTCCCTGAAAGAAGGGGAAGATAAATTCAGGGAGCAGGCCACCACATGCTTCAACTACGGCGCCGCCGTGATCGTGATGGCATTCGACGAGAAAGGCCAGGCCGATGACGTGACCCGCAGACTGACCATCGTAGAACGGGCCTACCGCATCCTTACCGAAGAAGTTGGATTCCCGCCGCAGGATATCATCTTTGACCTGAACATCTTTGCGATCGCCACAGGCATGGAAGAACACAGCAACTATGGCGTGGACTTTATTGAAGCCACCAAGGTCATCAAACAACGTTTCCCGCTGGTGAAGATCAGTGGTGGCGTCAGCAACCTGTCGTTTTCCTTCAGGGGTAATGATGTTGTACGTGAAGCCATGCATTCTGTTTTTCTTTTCCACGCCATACGCGCAGGCATGGACATGGGTATCGTGAATGCCGGCCAGTTGCAGGTGTACGACCAAATACCCGCTGACCTGAAAGAACTCTGCGAAGACGTGGTGCTCAATCGCAACCCTGATTCTACCGAGCGCCTGATCCAGTTCGCCGAAACCGTAAAAAGCAAAGGCAAAGAGATCGTGAAAGACGCGGCCTGGCGCGGTCTGTCCGTAGAGGAAAGACTTAAACACGCCCTCGTTAACGGTATCACCGACTTCATCGAAGCGGATACGGAAGAAGCAAGGCTGAAATATCCAAAACCCCTCGAAGTGATCGAAGGCCCCCTGATGGACGGCATGAATGTGGTGGGCGACCTCTTCGGAAGCGGTAAGATGTTCCTCCCGCAGGTAGTGAAAAGTGCACGCGTCATGAAAAAAAGCGTAGCCGTCCTCACCCCTTATATTGAACTGGAAAAATCCAGCCGATCCTCCGCAGGAAAGATCCTGATGGCTACCGTGAAAGGCGACGTACATGATATCGGCAAGAACATCGTAGGCGTGGTCCTCGGTTGCAACGGATATGAAGTGATAGACCTCGGCGTGATGGTCCCGGCCGATAAAATACTGGACGAAGCCGAGAAACACCAGGTGGATATCATCGGCCTCAGCGGCCTGATCACACCCTCGCTGGATGAAATGGTACACGTGGCCCATGAAATGAAAAGAAGGGGCATGACACAGCCCTTACTGATCGGCGGTGCTACCACGTCTAAAACCCATACGGCTGTCAAGATCGGACCACAATACGATCACGGCGTCATCTATGTGCTTGACGCATCACGTAGTGTAAACATCGCAGGCAACCTGATGAACAACTCGCGTCAGGAAACGATCCGGCAAACCAAACTCGAATACGAAAAGATCCGGGAAGATTTTGCCAATAAAAAAACGGCCAAGCAATACATCACCTATGAAGAAGCCGTAAAGAATAATACAAAATGCAAATGGGACGATTACAAACCGGTGGCCCCAACTTTCACCGGTAACCGGAGTTTTAAAGAACATACCCTGGAAGAAATCATTCCGTATATCGACTGGGCACCCTTCTTCATTGCCTGGGAACTCGGTGGTCGTTTCCCGGATATCCTTTCCGATGAAGTGATCGGTGCCGAAGCCACAAAACTATACAACGACGCCAACGACCTACTGCGGAAGATCGTCAGGGAAAAATGGCTCACCCCACACGCTGCCATCGGTTTCTGGCCGGCCAACAGCAATGGCCGTGATACGGTTTCCCTGCTGTCAGACAAAGGACCGGTTCACCTGGAGTTCCTCAGGCAGCAGATCAAGAAAGCGGAGGGCCAACCGAATTTCTCCCTGGCGGATTATATCGCGCCGGACACGGCTGGCTACCAGGATCATATTGGCGCATTTGCCGTCACCATCAAAGGCATCGAGCCCCATATCAGGAAATTTGAAGAGGGGCACGACGATTATAACAAGATCCTCCTGCAAGCCCTGGCAGACAGGCTGGCAGAGGCATACACGGAATTCCTGCACGAAAAAGTGCGCAAGGAATTCTGGGGCTACGCAAAAGATGAGCAGCTGACTAACGAACAACTGATCAGGGAAAAATACCAGGGGATCAGACCGGCACCCGGCTACCCCGCCTGCCCCGATCATACCGAGAAGTATAAGCTGTTCGACCTGTTGGATGCCACTAATGCAACAGGCATCACCCTCACCGAATCCCTGGCCATGTACCCGGCCTCCTCTGTTTGCGGCTGGTATATTGCCCAACCGGAATCAAAATACTTCGGACTGGGCAAGATCAACGATGATCAACTCGCGGATTATGCGCTGCGAAAAGGCATGCAGAAAGAAGATGCGGAAAAATGGCTTCGCCAGAATTTGGATTAACGGATTGGTGGATTGGCGGATTGGCGGATTCGCAATAAAACATAACTTCAAACATTTCGGAATTAGTATGCGCATCATCTCCTATAATGTCAACGGCATCCGGGCCGCCATAAAAAAAGGTTTCGCAGAGTGGCTCCAGACCGATCCGGCTGATATCATCTGCATCCAGGAAACAAAGGCCAGCAGGGATGACGTGAACCATAAACTCATTAACGACCTGGGTTATTACGACTACTGGTTCAGTGCGCAGAAAAAAGGATATAGCGGCGTTGCGGTTTTCTCCAGGATAAAGCCAGACAATGTCATCATTGGCAATGGGCATGGAGCCAGCGACGATGAAGGCCGCGTGATCCAACTGGATTTCGGCGCAATCCGGCTGATCAATGCCTATTTTCCATCCGGCACCTCAGGAGACATACGACAATCGTTCAAATATGTGTGGCTCGATGAATTCTATACCTATCTCAACGCCCTTCGGAAAACACATCCGCAGATCATCCTCTGCGGCGATTACAATATCGCGCATAAGGAAATAGATATCCATGATCCCAAAGGCAACAGGAATACCACCGGCTTCCTGCCCGAGGAAAGAGCATGGATGGATAAGTTCCTGGCAAGCGGCTGGATAGATGTTTTCAGGAACTTTCACCCCGAACCTCACCGTTACAGCTGGTGGAGCCAGCGATTCCCGACAGTACGACTGAACAACAAAGGCTGGAGAATTGATTATATTACAACCACAGTCGACATGAGGAGCAGGCTGAAAGATGCAGACATCTTCCCCGATGTAAAACATAGTGACCATTGCCCGGTTTACGCCGAAATAATATGATCATCTATAACGTAACTACACAGGTCAACAACAGCATCCATGAAGAATGGCTGGAATGGATGAAAACGGAACATATACCCGAAGTGCTTGCTACCGGCCTGTTCACCCATCACCGAATGCTTCGCCTGATCGATGCTGATGAATCAGAAGGACCTACTTATGCAGTACAGTATTTCACTACCATGAAAGAGAAATACGACGTCTACATGGAACACCATGCAAAAGAATTAAGAGCAAAAACACTCCGGAAATGGGGTGATCAGATCTTCGCTTTCAGGAGCCTCATGGAAGTTGTGGAATGAGTGTGGATAAGATAGTCCGGGCAGCCCGGTTTAAAGCATCCCGCTGAAACCCTTGCCTGACAAGGGTTTTCGCCTTTCGCCTGAGAATCAGTACAGTAGCGGGTTGTAGACGGAAGGCATTTTACAACCAATTTTGATGCATTTTCCCAAAAATGCTGTAATCCGCTACCAGACTGGATTGCAAAGCGCAAAAAAATATTTTTTCAGTATCAAAAACTGGATATATTTGGCTCGTTAAATTTAAAACTTCATCTATGAACAAAGCAGAATTAATTTCAAAGATTGCTGATGATGCAGGCATCACAAAGACCCAGGCTAATGCTACTCTGGATTCTTTTGTTGAAGCAGTTACTAAAACCCTGAAAGGTGGTGGTAAAGTTACTCTGGTAGGTTTCGGAACTTTTTCTGTAACTAAAAGAGCTGCACGTAATGGCCGCAACCCCCAAACTGGCGAAGTGATCAAAATCAAAGCCAAAAAAGTTGCAAGGTTCAAAGCCGGTAAAGAGCTTACTGCTAAATTATAATCTGAACCAGCCGAATAAAAAAAGCAAGGCAGTTTGTCTTGCTTTTTTTATTTTTGCTATCCAATTAAAAAAACAACAATGGGAAGAGGCGACAAAAAAACAAAGAAAGGCAAGATCTTCAAAGGATCATTCGGCAAGTCACGTCCTGCCAATAAGGTAAAAGCGACTACAAAGAAGCCCGCTGA
>JBBAJN010000011.1:31796-45987 GCA_040404045.1 Chitinophagaceae bacterium | reverse complement strand
ACGCTGGTGAAGATCGCCCAGGATCTCTCCGATTGTACTTGCCACCGCAGGGTTGCACTTCCCGCTCATCAGCAACTGTTTCCAGTTCTCGCTGCCATCGGGCGCACAGTCCATGAGGAAAAGAAAATTGGCTTCATCTTCAAATACCAGGGCCGGGGTGGTATTGGGGATCACCGAAGGCAGAAATTTCAAGGCCTGCTTCTCCACATTCGTACGTTCAATATCCGAGAGCCATTCCTGCTTTACTTTCAACTTGGTAAGTGCCTGTTTCAGTACGTAACGACCCTTATCTGTTGTGATCTTCAAAACCGTACAGGAGACTCCGCCGGGCAGGGGATCGATCACAATGGACGTTTCGTCAGACGCCAACCCGTTGTGCTTCAGGTATCCCTTTAATTCTATGAAATTGTTTACGTCAAGCATGCCGGTTCTTTATCGGGATACAATTTAAGTAAAGAAGCCCGATCATGGGAAAGCAGATCTACAACCGACATGCCCATCATATCATCGCCTTAATACTCAACCAGGCGGTAGCGACTACCACCAGGATGCCAAAAATGAACATGGCCTTTGGATGATGGTAGCCTTGCTTCCTCAACCGATAGGCAGCGATTAACATAACCGTGAGGGCCAGCGGAAGGATGAAACCATTGAGCATGCCAACGAATACGAGGATCTGCACAGGCTGGCCCACAAGGATAAATACCAGCAATGACACCAGGATGAAAACCAGGATCACGGGCTTGCGCCATTTTTCC
The DNA here is from genome assembly GCA_040404045.1 of Chitinophagaceae bacterium. Classification (GTDB taxonomy): domain Bacteria; phylum Bacteroidota; class Bacteroidia; order Chitinophagales; family Chitinophagaceae; genus Pollutibacter. The sequence goes on along the minus strand of JBBAJN010000011.1, from coordinate 45,229 downwards.
ATACTCGCGTGAAAGACAGTCATAAAACTGAACGACGTATACGCGGAGCCTACAACGGATGTGATCGCCGCGGACCACAACACGACCCCAAAAAGTTTATACCCCAGGGGACCCGCTGCGAGTTGGAATACAGATGCCGCAGGGTTATCGTCCGCCAAACTCAATCCCCGGGAGATCACCCCCAGGGCCGCCAGGAACAACATGATCCGCATCACCGAGGCCAGCAGGATACCGGAAACGGCAGACCTTCTCGCCATAGGTAACGACTCTACCCCTTTCATGCCCGAATCCAGCAACCGGTGCGCGCCTGCAAAACTGATATAGCCTCCTACCGTTCCGCCAACCAGTGTGATGATGGCTTTGGCGTCAATGGTTTCAGGGACGAAGCTCCTGTAAACAGCCTCGCCCAAAGGTGGCGAGGAGGAAAAACATACGTAGAGGGTGAGGGCAATCATGATCATGCCCAATACTTTTGTAAATACATCCATCCACTTCCCTGAATTACCGCCAAGCAGGATCAGTATGGCAATGGCAGCACTGATGGCTGCGCCCTGTTTAGCGGGGATGCCGAATAATACTTGCACACCAAGGCCTGAGCCCGCCAGGTTGCCAATATTAAATGCCAGGCCACCTAAGAACACCAGGGCCGCCAGCAGGTAGCCCAAGCCGGGCAGCACTTCGTTGGCCACCTCCTGGCCCTTCTTTCCATAAACCACCAGAACGGACCAGATATTCAACTGCGCCCCAATGTCGAGCAGGATCGACACCAGGATCACGAAGCCAAAAGAAGCCGCGAGTTGGTTGGTGAACACGGCCGTTTGCGTGAGGAAACCCGGCCCAATGGCTGAAGTAGCCATCAAAAAAGCAGCACCAGTAATGGCCGTTGTGAATTTCCTGGTCAAGATGTTTGTTTTTGCTCCATGGCCCTGATGCTGTATCCTGCTGCGCCTAGAGCAAGGTTAAGTTCCCTGGCAAAGATCGCTGCACCCTCATGATCGCCATGGATGCAGATGGTCTCAGCGCGGATCGGAATGTCCCTGCCAGAAACCGTCCTGACCTTTCCTTCCCCCACCATCATCATGACCTGTTCAATGGCCTTCTCTTTATCTGTGATCAGGGCGTTAGACATTTGACGCGGCGTCAACGATCCGTCATCCTGATATGTTCTGTCAGCAAAAACCTCACTGCAGGTAAGCAGGCCTTTTGATTGGCCGGCGCGTATGAGTTCGCTTCCGGAAAGTCCATAAAGAATAAGGTTCGGATCAAGGTCCCGCACGGCAGCAGCGATCGCATTGGCATAGACAGAAGACCCGGCAGCCATGTTATACAAGGCCCCATGCGGTTTCACATGGTGGAGACGGGCACCACAGGCTTCGGCCATCCCTTTCAGGGCAGAGATCTGGTAGAGCACCAGGTGATAGATCTCAACGGCCGAAAGGTCCATGTTGTTTCTTCCGAAACCCTCCAGATCGTGGAACGATGGATGGGCGCCGATGGCAACATGATGCTTGAGGGCCAGATCGATGGTATAGCGCATGACCATGGGATCACCGCCATGAAATCCACAGGCGATGTTGGCGGAGCTGATCCAGGGCATTACTTCGGCGTCCTCGCCCACCACTCGGGTGCCCCAGCTTTCTCCCATATCGCAGTTCAAATCAATGATGCTCATATGCAAAACTTAACCCCGATTGTTTTCTCAATACGTTTGCGTTCTTCGACGCGGTTGACGAATAATTGATGCGCAACGGCCTCAGACACTTCCCTGAACCGGATCTTATCCCCCGGCCTTTTTTGCGCGCAGAGCGCAATGTCTGCTTCGATCACCTGCGCGATCCTCGGGTAACCACCTGTTGTTTGGGCATCGGCCATCAACAACAACGGCGACCCGTCCGGCACTACCTGAATAGTACCTGCAGTAACCGCTGTGGAGATCATTTCTTTGCTAACTGCCAGGCTAAGCGGTTCGCCACTTAAGGCACATCCCATGCGGTCGGAGGCCTGCGTGACCTGGAAATAACCCGATAACCATTTTCTCTTCGCGGACTCGCTGAACTGCGACCATTCAGGACCACGAAGCACCCGCGCACAATCCGAATCCATCTCTTCGAGCAATTCCACTGCGCCCCATTTGGCTACGGTAACCCCCTGCGGTGCCATTTGGCGGATCATTCTTTCAGCAACATCCGTTCTGTTACCCACCGGAAGGACTTCCCACGGCCTGACCCTTGAGCCGGCACCGGCGGGTTCATAAGTACTTCTGCTACCCATCACCAACGGGGTGTCAATGCCCCCGGCAACAGCCATATACAACCTGCAGCCTTTATCCATATATCGAAGATCAATGACCGTATTTGCCGGAACAAAAATCGCGCGGTGGAGGAGTAATTCCCGATCGCCGCTGAACGGAGCAGCGCCGCCGCCAGAAAAGGCAACAAGATGATCCGCCTCAAACTGAATGCTGGCACCATGCATCACGAACTCCAGTACGGCCACGTCATGTGGGTTACCGCAAAGGATATTGGCAACAGAAGCAGCATGTTTGTCCATACAGCCGCTAACGGGTACGCCTAAACGCTGATAACCCCATCGCCCCTGATCCTGTACTGAACAATAGATTCCTGTTTTTATGATCGATAAAGACATCAGCCCTGGTTTACCTGGTAAAACTCCACTTCATCTCCCGGCTCAAAATATGATTTTCCCCGATCAAACAGGGAGATCGGTGTTTTTCCAATGGCATACCAGCCACCTGGCGAATCGTAAGGATATATGCCTGTTTGAAGGCCCGCAATGGCCACAGTCCCGGCAGCCACCCTTGCTGCCGGGACTGACTTCCGCGGCAGGTGCAGCTGCGCAGGCAGCTTGCCCATATAGGGGAAGCCGGGCATGAAGCCAAGCATATACACATGATAAGTTTGGGAGGTATGCAGGCTAATAAGTTCCCTGACAGAAAGCCCCAGCTTCTCCGCAGCGATCGCGAGGTCAGGTGCCACCTCCTCATTATATATCACCGGCACCCTCACGATCCTGCCTTTTACAAGCCCAGATGGCCCTGCTATTTGGATCAGCTCCAGCAGGCACCCTTCGGGATCCAACGGACCATCCTGCGGATCAAAATAAACAGTGAGGGTATGATAGGCGGGCACATTCTCGACCCAACCCGGAAATGAACCGGCATGCACGCGTTTGTCGGCCTCCAACACCTGGCGATGGATCTCCGGGCTGATGACCGGGTCCCAGGAAACTGTTATGGAGCGCTCAGACAACCGGTAGACCTGTAATTTGCCCATGCCCTAAGATAAGTAAATAAAAAAACCGTCCCTTCATTGGGGACGGCGCCAAGCACATGTGGTTTCAGAGGTTGTGCACAGGCTATAGCCTTACATAATTTGGCCTCCGACGCTGCTTCTCAAAATGCTTTATAGCATAATAATCAGGGCGTTGAATCAGTTTTTGTATGAACGAACGGATGATGTCAGCAGACATGAGCTTATCTATCATAGCATGGATTTTGTTTGGTAACGGAATTTGATGCGGATTAGTATGCAGGATCTGTTAAAACATACCTATCCATACAATAATAACGCCTATTCGTCCCAAAAGGAAGGGCAGTTAAGTTAAATGAAATCTAAAACAGGTGTCCGTACTACAAATGCCTGGCTTGCTGCGCCATGGGAAACGGGCTGATTAACTGAAAAGATATTCCACGTCTTCGCGGGAAAGCGACTTGACAAAGCTGGCATCATCAGCGATCAGGTCGCGGGCGAGGGTGCGTTTCTTATCCTGTAACTGGAGGATCTTATCTTCAATCGTATCCTTGCAGATCATTCGGTAGGCGAAGATATTCTTGGTCTGGCCAATACGATGGGTACGATCGATGGCCTGTTGTTCCACAGCCGGGTTCCACCAGGGGTCCACGATATATACATAATCGGCGGCAGTAAGGTTAAGACCCACACCGCCCGCTTTCAGGGAGATCAGGAACACGCGCACTTCGTCATTGTCCTGGAAACTACGGATCGCCTTTTCCCTGTCCTGCGCGGAGGTGCTGCCGTCGAAATACTCGTAAGGCACTTTCAGCTCCTCGAGTTTGGCGCGGATCAGCGCCAGCATGCCCAGGAATTGGGAGAATATCAGCGCTTTATGGTTGCCGATGTTCTCGGTGATCTCGCGGCCCAGCTCTTCCAGTTTGATCGACACGTTGGGATACTTGTCTACATCGTTCATGATGTACGGCGAGTCGCAGATCTGGCGCAGTTTCATCAAACCCTGCAGGATGGTCAGCTGGGATCTCTCGATGCCCTGCTCGCTGATGACCCCCAGGATCTTGTTCCGGTAATCATTCCGGAAAGCATCGTAGATCTTCCTTTGTTCGTCTTCCATCTCACAGAACAGGATGGTTTCGGTTTTCTCGGGAAGATCCTTGGCCACCTGCTCCTTGGTCCTACGGAGGATGAATGGATACAGGAGTTTCTTGAGGTGTTCTTTTTGCTCAGGCTCGCCGAACTTATCGATAGGTGTGGCAAATTCGTTCCGGAAGAACTCCACGCTGCCCAGCATGCCGGGGTTGAGGAAATTCATCTGTGCGAAGATGTCGAACGTATTGTTCTGCAGCGGCGTACCACTGAGGCAAAGCCTGTTCTTCGAACGCATCAGCGAAGCCGCCTTGGTGACCTTACTGTGCGGATTCTTGATCGCCTGGGATTCATCCAGGATCACAAAGTCAAACTCGATCTCGAGCAACATCTTGATGTCGCTCCGCAAGGTACCATAGGTGGTAATGATGACATTAATGCCTTCAAATCCCTTTTTGTCCCTTGCCCTGTCGCCGCCATGGTGGATCAGGTATTTCAGATCGGGCGTGAACTTTTTGATCTCATTCTCCCAGTTGAACATCAGGGTGGTTGGACAAACCACGATACCTTGCATCGCCCCATTCTTTTCCTTAAGGTATTGGATGAAGGACAGTGCCTGTACGGTTTTACCCAAACCCATATCATCTGCCAGGATACCACCCCAGCCCACTTCGCTGAGATAGTTGAGCCAGTGGTAACCAGCCACCTGGTAGGGCCTTAATATATGCTCGAGTTCCTTTGGAGGATCTACTTCATTGATGCGATTGAAACTCCTGAGCCTTTCATAACGCTCTTCGAGTTCAATAGCCACTTCCTCTTCATTCTTCTGATCGTATAATTCGTCGATGATGCTGAGGTGGTACTTAGACAAACGGAGGTCGTTGTTCTTGCCCTCGCCCACCCTGAACAGCAGGGAATATTTCTTCAGCCATTCCTCGGGCAGGATACCCAGCGAACCATCGTTCAGTTGTACAAACTGCTGCTTATTGGTCAATGCCCGCTTGATCTCAGAGATACTCACCTGCTGGTCACCGAACAACACGTCTACCTTGGCATCGAACCAGTCCATGCCGCTGGAAATGCGGATCTTGGTATTCGGCTTCTCGGTATTGAACTTGAAGTTCTTCAACACATCGAAACCAATGACCGGCACTTCCATTTCTTTCATGGCATCCACGAAGAGGAAGAACCAATTGTTCTTCAAAACATCCGTGCCCTTTAAAACAAGAGCGCCGTTATCCGGACGAAGGAAATTGCTGTGCAGGGCTTCCAGTTTGCGGATGAAGCCAACCTCTGCCTGCTTGTTGCGGTTGATCATCATCACCTTCCCGTTCATGGGAATGGAGATATTGTCTTTGTCGTTATACTTTATTTCATACCCCTTGTAACTGAAAAGCGGGACAAACAGCAGATAATCCCCTTTTTCCTGCAACTGTAGCCTGATCTCGGGCTCACCATCCTTAACTTCAAGCACCATGGCCTTATCGAACTCCACGCCATAATCGCGCGTAAGGGGTATCAGTTTTTTAGGAAGATAGTCTGCGAATTCAGCAGCGGGAACGTTGACCCGACCGCCGGGAAGAAAATCTTTCACCACATCAAAATCATCTTCTTTCTCCCAGGTATACAGCACTTCGTTGTACAGCATCAGCCAGTCACTCTGCCATTCGTTGTCTTTCAACTCGATCTCCAGTTCATTCACCCGGGCAACACACTCCACCACCACGTTTTTCTTCTCGGGGTAAACCCTGAAAGCCGGGCGCAGGGAGTCGATCGACACATCTACGGGCTTCAGGTTGGCGGTGATAAAATTCTTGCCTTTGGGAAGGATGTAAAAAGGGACCTTGTCTTTGTTCTCGCGGAAGATCTTCCTGATCTTCGGCAGCATATACTCAACGATCAGGGCCTTGGTATCGTCCGCCAGTTCTTCATCTTCCTGCTGGATGATATTCTCCCAAATGCCTGAGAACGGGGAGTTCCTGCTGATGAATTTATTGATCTCGGACTGTTGGAACTTTCGAAGTTGCTGGATCAGGGAACTGTCGTCTTCAGACATCCCCTCGAGGTTCACGAACTTGCCCAGGTCTACTTTCTCCACTTTGCCCGTGAAGCCCTGGGCCGCATCCGAACATTCTCCCGTCACCACATCGAGGGTAAAGCCGGGAAATGTTTTATGATTGTTGTTGAAAACGATGCCGATTTTCTGTGTGGGTGGGATGATGGCAACCTCCAGTTCTTCAGGTTCAGCCTGCACCATTTCCACCTTGGGGCGATATGCATTGGCAGGAGGCACCACCCTTTTCACTGTTGGGTCCAGGACCCTGAGGAATGGCTTCCCATCCTTATAAGCAAATTCAAATTTCTTTTCCCAGCCCTCATCCTTGGTGCTGTAACCGTAAGCTTCGAGCAGTTTATTCTTCTCTTTCTCCCAGTTCCGGATGGAATCAAAATAATTCGGGCCATAGGAATTCAGGAGTTGGACAAACAAGATGGCCTTATGGATACAAATGGGATGGTTCTCCTCTTTACACTTGCACGATGTATCGAAGTTGCGCTCATCGTTCTTCTGGATGACTACGGGATAAGTTTCGCCGTCCATCTCCAACGATGCCTCAACCCTTTCATCTTTTGCCTGTAAGATGTTCGCCTTCTGGGTCCTGAGATATTGTTCTGCCAGGCTATAAGCTTCGGGCGACGTAAGCATGCGGATGCTTTTGAGGTCAATATGCTTCATCTTGAGCACCGTATGCCGCTGGTGGTATACAATGCCTTTCTCCCCAAGGATATTCTTGTCCAGCAATTCCTGCAACTGGAGCAGGGCGGCTGCTTCATGCCTGCAGATATCACCAAGATTATATGGGCAACTGCAACGGATCGACAAGGATTTGGGATCCTTATACTTTTGTACGCTAACCTTGTAATATGTGTTATAGTTGTCGTCCTTCACCCTGAAGGTCACGGAGTTCACCAACTCGTCATGCTCGATGAATTCAACATAACCAATAGCATGAATCTTCTTACCCCTACGGATCACTTCATCCGTTCCACTATTATAGATAAATTTCAAAAGGTGCGATAATGCCATATTGTTGATTACACTCCTACGGATTGTAAAAAGGGTAATCTGCAAAAGTAAAGGAAAAAAGGCTTAATTAATTATCCTTGACCTCTTTGAAATGTTCTTCCCCGGGCGCAGGAGAAACGGCGGACCATCCACCGTCGATCACCAGGGTTTGGCCAGTGATCTGGCCCGATTGATCAGACAAAAAGAAAACGGCGGCATTGGCGATATCTTCTGTTGTACCCGCTTTCCCCAGTGGCGTAAGCTTTTGCCAGGTGCGGTCGTATTCAGGTTCCATGGCCATGGTACGTTCCGTAATGGTAGCGCCGGGCGCGATGGTGTTGATCCTGATCTGGTAGGGCGATAATTCGATCACCAGGTTCCTGGCCAACATTTGAATGGCAGCCTTGGTCATAGCATATGCTGCGAGGTATTTATGGGCCTGGTTGCCTACTACAGAAGACATGAGCAAAATGCTGCCCCCGCCCGATTTGCGCATTTCGAGTGCCGCTGCCTGGACCAGGAAGAATGTGCCCGAGATGTTCAGCTGCAGCAGCTGTTGCATGGATTCCGGTGTGTATTCAAAAAAATCACCGAAGGTGGTAATGCCTGCGTTAGCGACGAGCATGTCCAATCTGCCATATTTTCTGACCGTATCATCAACCATCTTCCTGACCAGCATGATATCGGACACATCGCCCGGATATGCCTCGCAATGCCCGCCTGCTGCGCGGATCGTTTCCGCAGCGGCATGGGCCAGCGCAGGATCCATGTCGTTTAAGACAACATGGGCTTGCAGGGCAGACAGTTTTTTCGCAATGGCGAATCCAATGCCCTGGCCGGCGCCAGTGATGATGACCGTCCTATCTCTAAACATAAAAAAAATCGGTTAAAAAGGGTAATCGCACATTCCCATATTCATTCCCACATTGATCGCATTCATCACATTCTCACATTTCATCAATGGCTGTCCCGCGTCACCACACTGCCCGAACTGCCCACACAGAAATCCATATCGGCTCCCTGGTGCGCCTGCTGAACATGCAGCTGATATAGTTGTACATAACCGCGGGATGCTACTTTATGGGTGGGTGTCCAGTTCTTCTTTCTTTCGTCGAGTTCAGCTTCATCAACCAGCAGCGTCAGTGTTCGGCCAGCGACATCCAGTTCGATCCAGTCGCCGTTCTGGACCAGCGCCAGCATGCCGCCCTTAGCTGATTCCGGAGATACGTGGAGGACAACCGTACCGAACCCTGTACCGCTCATACGACCGTCGGAGACACGGACCATATCCGTCACGCCTTGCTCGAGCAGTTTCTTGGGGACCGACATATTGCCCACTTCCGGCATACCGGGATAACCAATGGGTCCAACATTCTTTAACACGAGAACGCTGTCTTTGGTGACTTCAAGAGCGGGGTCATCGATCCTTGCGTGATAGTCTTCGATACTTTCGAACACTACCGCCTGGCCCTTATGCTGCATGAGGGCCGGTGTTGCTGCGGTTGGTTTAAGTACGGCACCGTCCTGGCAAAGATTCCCTTTCAATACCACGAGGCCGGTATCAGGTTTAAAAGGTTTATTGAGTGATCCGATCACGGTAGCATCATAGCATTCGGCATCCTTATAATTATGTTCGATAGGTTTGCCGCTCACGGCGATCTGCTGGTTGTGCAGCCTGTTGTGCAGTTCCTTCATCACCACGGGGAGTCCTCCTGCATAATAGAAGTCTTCCATGAAGAATTCACCCGAAGGCTGGAGGTTCGCGAGCAATGGCACATTGGCGGAAAGCGCGTCAAAATCCTTAAGGTCGAGTTCCACACCAATACGGCCCGCAATGGCTAGCATGTGGATGACGAAATTGGTAGAGCCGCCGATGGCCGCATTGACCATGATGGCGTTCTCGAAGGCTTCGCGCGTCAGCACTTTTGAAATGCGGAGATCTTCTTTCACCATCTCTACAATGCGCTGCCCGGAATATTGCGCCAATACTTTTCTTCTGCTGTCGGCAGCCGGAATAGCCGCGTTGGTTGGCAGGGTCAAGCCCAGGGATTCTACCATACAGGCCATGGTGGAAGCCGTTCCCATCACGGCACAATGGCCCTGGCTTCGGCACATGCATGCTTCGGCAACGGTCAATTCTTCCTGGCTCATATCCCCGGTTCTCACGGCATTATTGAAACGCCATACATCGCTGGTACCGATGGTCTTACCACGATACCGTCCGGTAAGCATGGGGCCGCCCGAAACTACAATCGTCGGAAGGTCCACACTCGCTGCGCCCATTACCAGGGAAGGGGTTGTTTTGTCGCAACCGCAGAGCAGCACCACACCGTCCATCGGATTAGCCCGGATGGATTCCTCGGTGTCCATGCTGGCCAGGTTACGATAAAGCATGGCCGTTGGTTTGATGAGCGTTTCACCGAGCGACATCACGGGAAACTCCACGGGGAAGCCGCCTGCGGCGATAACGCCTTTTTTTACCGATTCCGCCAGTTCCCGGAAATGGGCATTACAGGGCGTAAATTCGCTCCAGGTATTACAGATGCCGATCACGGGTTTACCCCTGAACTCTTCGTCGGGAATACCCTGATTTTTCATCCATGCGCGATAAATGAATCCATCTTTACCGGTTCTGCCGAACCAGTCTTGCGATCTTAGTTTCATAGCTACAATATAAACAATTGGCTAATTAGCTAATTGGCTAATTAGCTAATTCTTTAAAACAAGAATGTATGAAAAATCAAAGCTTCTCTGCAGAGAAGAATGAGCCAATGAGCTAATTAGCTAATTAGCCAATCGTTAACCGGTCCCCCACAAACTTGGGAAGGATGTTGGCGCCATCTTCGGCGAGGCAGTAGCGAATATCTTTTTCGAGACCGAAATTGGTCAGCCTGTGATAGTGTGTGGCGTTATTCTGCTTCATGAATTCGTAGAGGTCGGGGCGGGCTTGCCTGTAAAGATTCTGGACCATGCGGGAGCTGTCGCACCTGATATCGAAATGTTCGCCGATGCGCTCGATCACTGCGCCCGCGAACAGGCTGTCTTCCAGGTTCACGCGGTCTTTCCAGGCAGCGCAGCCCAGGATCACGTTGGTGTTGCTGGCCAGCAGGTGGTCGCACACGGCAGAGAGATTGGGGAACGAGCCGGTGATGATTTCCTTGGCACCATTGTCCAGCGCCATATGGAGCAGTTTAGTGCCATTGGTTGTGGTGAGCACCAGTACTTTATTTTGGATGAAAGATGGCGGGTACTCGAAGGGGGAATTGCCATACTCGAGTCCATCTGCCACTTTGCCGTCGCGCTCTCCTGCCGTAATGCCATCGAACTCCTTTCCCAGTTCTATGCATCTTGCCACGGTGGCCACGGGGATGACCGAGGCTGCGCCATTATAGAGCGCGGTTGCAATGGTAGATGTTGCCCGCAATACATCGATGATCACTACGATAGAATCGGAGACATCATATAAACTGAGCAAGGCGGGTGAGAGGCAGGTATATAAAACTGGTTTGGATGATTGATCCATATGGGATGAGTGAGTTAGCAAAAAGATTTATACAAAAGGTATTTTAACCACTTTCGCCTTTATCAGCTTATCCCTGATCTCAATATAGATCTCGCTGTCCAGCGATGAATGTTCTGTTTGAACATATCCCAGGCCGATGGCCTTACCCAGGCTGGGAGATTGTGTTCCGGAAGTAACACGGCCGATCAGGTTCCCTTCCAGGTCTTTAATACGGTAGTCGTGCCGCGGAATACCTTTATCGACCATTTCAAATCCCACCAGTTTTTTCTCAACCCCATTTGCTTTCTGCTTCTGCAGGTATTCGCTGGCGGTAAAAGGCTTGGCAAACTTGGTGATCCAGCCCAGTCCTGCTTCCAATGGAGTAGAGAAATCATCAATATCATTTCCGTAGAGGCAAAAACCTTTTTCAAGTCGGAGCGTATCGCGGGCGCCAAGGCCGATGGGCTTGATACCCTGTTCTGCTCCGGCTTCGAAGATGGCATCCCAGATCTTAGATGCATGATCGTCGATGTCTTCAAAATAGATCTCCACGCCGCCTGCGCCGGTGTAACCGGTAGCGCTCACCAGAACATTGTCAATCCCGGCGAACTTACCTTTTACAAACGTATAGTACTTCAGGTTAAGGATATCCATGTCTGTCAGCGGCTGTAGAATCCGGGTGGCATTGGGCCCCTGAATGGCCAGCAGGCAGGTTTTAGCAGAAATGTTATGCATCTCCACCTGGTCCGTATTATGTCGGATGATCCACTCCCAGTCTTTTTCGATATTAGAGGCATTGACCACCAACATATATACCTTGTTGACATCAACGCAATACACCAGCAGATCGTCTACGATCCCGCCATTCTCGTTGGTCAGGCAGCTGTATTGAGCCTGGCCCTTGACCAGTTTTGATGCATCGTTGGAGGTAACCCGCTGGATCAGGTCCAGCGCATGGGGCCCTTTCAGGATGAACTCACCCATATGGCTTACATCAAATACACCGGCGTTGTTGCGGACGGCATGATGTTCATCATTGATACCGCTATACGAAATGGGCATATTATAACCTGCGAACTCAGCCATTTTAGCGCCAAGGGCCAGGTGTTTCTGGGTAAAAGGAGTTGATTTCATACCATCCATTGAGGGTTGCGAAGATACGCTGCCGGGATGGATGGGAAAAACAAAAATGGGAGTCAGTGAATGGGTGCAAAAGAAAAAGCGTGATGACCAACATGGCCATCACGCTTTCCCAGTCAAAAACCACAATCATCGACCTATCCTCATAAGATCCAGTACGGAGATCATATATCCTCTTTTCCCTTTTCCTGAGCTGGCAACGGCTACTTCATCTGATTCTTTCCTGCCTGTAAACTGATCTTTTTTCGTGTTTAGCTTGATATTGATGGTAGTATCCTTTCCATTGATCTTTATTTCTCCTCCACCCTTGATCTCTATGCTGTCCACATCTATTCTCCGTTCGCGCTTATACCTGTAACCATCGGTATCCCTGTTTCCTTCATTCTCATCCGCATCCCAGTTATCCGATCTCTTATCTGTTTTTTCCAGTCCTGAAGGTGTCATGGTATACCAGGTATTGGTTTTATAACCATAGCCCCTGTCCCATTCATTATCCCAGTCAACACGCATGCCCCTGTTACGGTTCCTGGTGTTGGTGCTCACGGTAAACCAGTCAAAATCATCGACGCGGGGATCTAATTTGATCTGCTTGCCCACTGGCACTTCCACCACCACCAACACTTGCTGGTTCCTGAATTTTGTATCCTTGGTGATCACAAAACCGCTGGAGAGGAACAGGGTTGAATCTTTCTGGCTGATAGGGAATTCTATTCTCTCTGCATACTCACCGGCGGTAACAGGGCTGGATGCCCTCGCGAACTTAACAATGTATGCATGGTAATTGGAGTCTTCGCTTTTGTTGATTTTCACTTTCACTGTATTCATCAGCATGCTGTCTTCATCCGCGCTCAGCAGGAAGGGGGTATCCTCCACTTCATCGTCAAACCATACCATACTATAGAACTTACCGGGGGCCGGCATTACATCCACCTCGAGCCTGCCATTGGCGGGGTTAGTGATGGCTACATCCTGCTCTACGGAATCAACACGCTTAAACTCCCGGGTGATCATCGCCGCCAGAAATACGGCGCTGATCAATCCTATGGTCCAAAGGCTTCCGAACACCCATCCGAGATAGCTGCTGTTTGACCTTGATCCAATTATCCGGCGTATGATCCACACTACTGCAGCAATGATGGGCACTCCAAACAGTAAAGCGATGGTATTAAAGGCGAGGAAATTTTGCCAGAAGCCTGTCAGGAAATAGTTCTTGATATCGTACATGCCCAGCCCGATCCCGGAAAACAGGACGGCTGTGAAGGCGACGAACAGCGCGAATATGATGGTGCCGGCAATGAACAGGAAGAAAGCTTTGAACAACACACCCATCGCATGGGCAAAACCATTGCTGGCCCTGGTTGCTGCGGGT
>JBBAJN010000011.1:0-31696 GCA_040404045.1 Chitinophagaceae bacterium | reverse complement strand
TCCAGGTCCACTTTTTCGCCACGCATTTCGAGTTTCTCTGAAGCGGTTTTTGCTTCAGGGATCACCATCCACAATACTACATATATAAAGGCCAATGTTCCACCGAAACCACTGAAAACAAAATCAGGAAAATTGTTCCCAAAGAACCAGTTGTTATGGAACATCGAACTGATCACGCTGGCGATCAAAGGAAGCGCGAATATGACCCTGGGTATCCATACGGCAATGTTGAAATAGGCCGCGATACCGCTGGCCACACCACCGATCACTTTGCTGTCCGGATTACGGTAAAGCCTTCTCCTCATATTTACGTTCATTCCTTTAGCTGGCAACACGATCCAGAGAATGATATATAGTGGAATACCTGATCCGAAACCACCCAAGGTAACAAGTGCGAATAATACCCGAACAAAAGTTGGATCTACCTTGAGGTAATATCCGAGACCGCTACAAACACCGCCCAACACCTTATCGTTCTCATTTCTGTAGAGCGATCCACGGGGTTCATCCGGACCGGCAGATGTGGACGACGATGAGCCAGCACCGGCTGCAGTTTCAGTGGCAACACCTTCCCCGTCAAATTCTTCTGGGCGACCCATGTTGTTGATCACTTTCTCAACGCCTGCCTCTGTAATACATCCTGCCTGGCCTTTCTTTAAATCTTCTGTAAATAACTCGGCGATCCTGTTCTCGATATCATTAATGATCTCATCCCTTCCTTCTTCCCTCGCGAAATATCGTCTCAGGCTGTCCGTGTAATGCTGCAATATTTCATAGGCCGATTCCTCGATGGGGATCACCCTGCCCTGAAAATTTATGTTGATTACCTTTTTCATTGTCGCGATATTTATTGTGAGTTGGTTGTTAATTCTGCTGCTTGATATCCATTCTGTGTGATCAACTGAACTGCATTTGCCATTTCCTGCCAGGTCGCTTCAAGTTCCTTGTAGAATTCCGCTCCTTTATCAGTTAGCGAAAAATACTTGCGGGGCGGCCCGCCTGTGCTTTCCACCCAACGATAGGTCAGGAAGTCGGCGTTCTTTAACCTTGTGAGCAATGGATACAATGTTCCCTCCAGGATATGCAGGTTGGCTTTCTTCATCTCTTCGATGATGTCACTTGGATAAGCCTCGCCACGCTTGATGATGGAGAGAATACAAAACTCCAGGACTCCTTTCCGCATCTGGCTTTGAGTATTCTCGATGTTCATGTCTCTGGTTTTTAATTCTTGTTTTTTAATTAAGCCCGGGGACCGGCCTTCGTTTTTGGTTCTTCTTTTGATTCGTTGATCGCCTTGTTAATTCCATCCAGTCCCCAATGCCCTATTTCCTTTCCTGATCTATTGTTCTTCTGATGTTTCTTAATGACAATACAAATCTATGGCATTATTTAGTATTATGCAATACATAGTACAAGATTTTTAATAGTAGCGTCTCAGGCATAGTAGTCTCAGTATCTTATATTATTGATTATCAATGAATTAAAGAATCTCGTAGAATATAGCCTGGGATGAGCGGTCGGAAAAATTGACGAGCGGCGGGAAGGGCCAATTGACCAATTGGCTAATTGTCTGATTGGCTGATTCAGAAGTTCGGGGTGAAAGCTGTTAACACGGCCTAATTAGCTAATTAGCCAATAAGCTAATCAGCCAATCCCTATAAGATCCCACAAATTCCCGTAGAGATCTGCAAAAACCGCCACCTTCCCATACTCCTCTACACTAGGCTCGCGAACAATGCGGATATCATGTTCCAGAAGGTTCTGGTAATCGCGATCAAAATCATCAGTATGCAGGAAAAGAAATACACGGCCACCAGTCTGATTACCGATCCTGCTGACCTGCTCATCGCCTACCCCCCGGGCCAATAGAAGACAACAGCCCCCGCCTTTTGGCCTGACCAGCACCCAGCGTTTTGTTTCAGACAATTTGGTATCCTCAATCAGATCAAAATGCAATTTGGTGGTATAAAACTCAATAGCCTCATCATAATCCCGAACTACGATGGCAATATGCGCAAGTGTCTGTTTCATGAAGACTTTCTTATTTAGTTATTTTCAATGTCACCTCATCACCAACCGCAGGGAGATCATTGTTGTGATAAAAAGAAAGATGAATGTCCCCCACGCTGGCGTAATATTCGTAACTGCTTCCGAGAAAAAGTTTTTTGGTGATCCTCGCCCCTACCCCTGTTTCATCAGGCGATAGTTTGATATCCCCGGGTCTGACGATTGAGGAACCATCTATCGATGCTCTTTCGTTTGCGTCAGACATGACCAGGGCCAATGCCGATGGCAGCAGGAAATATTTTCCAAGCAATCCGGCCGTATACTCATTCGTCGGATTTCGGTAAACAAACTCCGGGTGGCCCTGCTGCACAATGCGCCCTTCCTTCAACAAAATCAGCTGGTCGGCCCAGGGTAAGATATCGGAAGGTTCGTGAGAGACGAGAATCGTGCTAATGCCGAGCCTGGTACTGATATCATGGATCACTTGCTTCATGGTCTGCTTGTGGATCATGTCCAGGTTGGAATAGGGCTCATCCAGCAGCAACAACTTAGGGGAGTTCACAAGCAATCTTGCCGTAGCTATTCGCTGCTTCTCGCCGCCGGATAACTCGTTGGTTCTGCGGCCCAGCAGGTGGTCGATCTGGCAAATATGAAAAATATCTGAGGCTTCAGATTCGGTGAGCTTGTTCGCATATTCGAGGATCTCATGCACCCAGTAATTATTCCGCAGTTCAAAATGCTGGGAAAGAAACCCAATGTGGGGATGACCCGCGATGAGTTGTTCATCTGGCCCGAGTACGCGTTTTCCTTCAAACAGCACCCTGCCTTCATGGGGTTGCTCAAACCCGGCAATGACCTTTAATAAAGTACTCTTTCCGGAGCCCGTTTCACCGGCAATGGCAAGATGCTGGTCAGCGGCATGGTCAAAGGAGATCTCTTTCAGTATAAAAGCGTCTCCCTTCTTCCTGCCAATACCTTCAACAGATAACATAGCGTGAAGATACTGGTAAAACCTGCTTACTGGAAAATGGTCCAGGGATCAACACCCTACAAAAATATAATTACCCTTATCCTCATACCTGATCTGTTAACGATGTTCCTGGTAGACGTTTGCAGGCAGGGCAGCAGCGAGTTGCTGGTATTCGTCGTCCGACAAACCGCCCAGCCCATGTAAGATCTCGTTCAATTGCTCCACCGTGCGAAATCCAACCACTGCAGCAGTTACTGCAGGATGATGCAACACATACTGAAGCGCCAGCCCCGTTTTACTTCGTCCCGTTGTTTCCAGTGCAGCCTGCGCCTCACCCGCCTTCCGTACTTCATCCTCACTCCTGTTCAAATACGGCTTCGCCGGTTTACCTGCCAACAGTCCCTGTGCAAGTCCGCCTCGTGCCAATACGCCAATGCCATGCTCCTGCAACAACGGCAGGCATTCTTCCGCGGGCCTCTGATCCAATAAACTATACTGCATCATTACACTGCTCAGATTGGACCTTTCCACCCATCTTCGGATCACGTTCGGACGAATAGAAGAAATGCCATAATGCCTGATCTTCCCCTGGGCCTTCAACAGCTCAAAGGCTTCAATGGTTTCATCGGTAGGATCATCTAATGTACCACCATGCAGTTGGTACAAGTCAATGCGATCGGTTCCCAAACGGGAAAGGCTTTTCTCCACAGCTCTGGTGATGTATGCCTTAGACGCATCCCACTCCCAGCCTGTTCCATCGGCCTTCCATGTATTGCCCACCTTAGAAGCAATAAATACCTCATCCCGCTTCCCTTTCAGCGCCTTTCCCACCAATGCCTCATTCTCCCCCTTGTTATACAGGTCCGCGGTGTCAAAAAAATTGATCCCTGCGTCGATCGCCTGGTGCAAAACATATTCGTTGTTGTTCTCCGGTTTGAGCGACATACAACCGAATGCGATCCGGCTGATGTGCATATCCGTATTGCCCAGCTTCCTGTATTTCATCCTGCCATTTTATTTTGACCTGCTGATCTGCAGTGTTTTTAAAAATTCCCCTGGTCAACGTCTTTCATAAATTTGATCACACCGGGGATATAGGTCTTCTGATCGTCGAACTGCGACAAATGACTTCCATTGGGGCACAGTAAAAATCTTCCTTTCTTCACCTGGGTGGACATCCATTCCATATACTTTGGGTCCATGGTATCGTGGCTTGCCCCGATCACCAGGGTTGGAACACTTATGTTCTGTATATCTTTTGAACGATCCCAATTCTTCAGGGACGCATTTCCGGTTATGCCGAATTCGCTGTAACCCTGCATGTATACATAGATGCCTTTACTCAAATGTTTCAAGGCGCGGTTAACGGGATCAGGCCACTGTTCAACGGGCATCCTCATGATATGTTGTGTATAGTAGTGCTCGGTGATCAATGCTTCATACCTGGGATTAGTAAAGTCGCCGCGGGCCTCCATATCCTTGATCTCTTTAAAAACGGCGGGATCCATTTTTGGACCCAACACCTCTTGCGCATACTTATTATACTCGGGAATACTCGCCATCATGTTGGATATCACCAGGCCCTTCAGGTTGTCCTGGTACTTCAAAGCATATTCCATGGCCAGGATACCGCCCCATGATTGTCCCAACAGAAAGAAATTGTCTTTGTTCAGCCCCAGTGCCTTGCGCACCTGCTCTACTTCTTCTACAAAATGTCCAGTAGTCCATAAGGTAGAATCATTGGGCTGGTCGCTGTAATAAGATTCCAGCTGGTCGTAATAGATATACTCGATCCCTTCGGCAGGCATATAGCTGTCGAAGCACTCGAAAAATTCATGGGTACCTCCAGGCCCTCCATGGAGCATGAGCAGTTTGATCCTGGGATTATTACCCACCCGTTTTGTCCATACCCGGAAAGTACCCTTTGGCGTAGTAATGGGGATCATCCTCACGCCTCCCGTGAATTTTTCAGTGGAGTCTATAACCGTGAAATAAGAAGAAGAGGCTGCCGGCTCTGTTTTGCTGCCCGTACTGCAGGCCGCCATGGATAAAAGGATCGTGACCAGTTGAAATGCTTTCTTCATGTTCCTGAGATTTTGGAGCACATAAGCTACGATTTTTTCAGGTACACGATCCAAATTGGAAATGAGCCAAAAGCTATTTGCAAGAAAGGTTGCTGTGGCCTCATTAGTCACAGCAACCTTGCTCATTTTATTCTTCTGCAAACGCCGGTAGCTTACTTCATTTTGGGCAGTTCGTAGGTGGTGAAAATGCTCTTTTTGGCAACAGCTTTCTCCACCTCATCCCATCGGCGGGGAGCCGCAACGGAGATGTTCTCGCAGGAGTTTTTCCCGATGATCACGTCGTCTTCAATGCGCACCGCAATATCCCACCATTTTTTATCGCAGGGACTGCCTTTAGGAATATAGATGCCGGGTTCTACGGTGATCACCATATTCTCTTTCAGTGCTCCGCCGTTGTTCTTGTCATGTACGTCCAGGCCGAGGTGGTGCGAGACGCCATGGGGGTAGTACCTGCGCACATCTTTCTTATCGGTGATAATACCCAGCTTTAACAGGCCTTCTGCCAATACCTCTGTGGTTCTCCTGTTCAGTTCCTGCCAGGGAGTACCTTCCTTGCAGATCTTGAAAACTTCTTCCTGGGCATTGTATACCAACTCATAAATGGCTTTCTGTTCCGGCGTAAATTTTCCATTGGCAGGAATGGTCCTCGTGACGTCCGCTGAATAACCATGGTACTCGGCGCCCACGTCCATCAGCACCAGTTGATTATTTACTTTGGTGGCATTGTTCTCTACATAATGCAAAATGCAACCGTTGCCGCCAGCCCCAACAATGGGTGGATAGCCTTCGTCTTCAGCACCATATTTCTTGTGCACATACAGGAACAATCCATGCAGCTCGGATTCAGAAATGCCGGGCTGGATGGCCTTCATCACTTCTTCGTGGGCAATGCTGGACAGGTAGACAGACTTGCGCATGATGGCCAGCTCTTCAGGTGTTTTGATCTCACGTAATGAACCTACCAGCCGGTCGTACCCCTCCGAAGGGATCGTAAAATCCTTCAACTTCTGCTGCACGGAAACAAGTGTTGCAGAATCTGGCTTATTGATGAGCTCGTTGATCAGGGGATCTGCAGCAAACACGGGATCGTCAGCGGTGGCCATGGCTGATTTCATATTATTCACCACGCGGGCCAGATTGCCCGGGTTAGTCCTGTTCTTGATCATGCTGTAAGCTGCGTTCAGTCTTTTGTTCTCTGTTTCACCAAGTCCTGCTTTCACCCTGAACTGCCTGAAGAGGGTGTTCACCATATCTTCCCCGGCATTTACAGGGGACTGGTACATGACCTGCATTTTGGAAAGATCAAGCGGGAAATTCTTGAACTCGGAGCTGTTATAGACTTGCTGAAAACCCAGTTTCTCTTTCACGCCTTCTACTCCCAGGCGCCTGCCGGTCCATTGCTCCATCAGCGCATTCCGTTCCCTGACGAACATGATCTCATTGTAGGTCTGGTTGCCGTTTTTCTGATCTTCCTTAAAGATCAGCAGCATAGATTCAGGCTCTTTATAACCGGAGAAATAATAGAGGTCCGGGTTCTGGTGAAATACGTATTCAACGTCGTTCGAAAATACACGTTGGGGGAAAGCGAAAACGGCAACTACTGAATTGGCCGGCATCCTTTTGCGCAATTCCTCACGCCTTCCTTTATGGAAAGATGCGGGAAGGTAATCAGTAGGCAGGTTCTCCTGCGCTATCACGGACACAAAAGAGACAACAAAAACAAATGAAATAAAGAATGACTTCATGCTTGGCTGTTTATTAATAACGCGATTCGCGTCAGGGTTCAAATATCGTTAATCGCAATGTCGCTGCAAAATGCACCCAAAAATGCGTTCTGCCCGACCATTTATCCATTTTTTAAGAAAATCTACCCCCTAACGGCCCGAATTTATCGTTTCATGATCCACATTTGGGCGTTGGGAAATCTTTTTGCCCATGCCTGCTCGTTATGCGCGGCAGCGGGGTCGGGGATGAAGACGAACTTTCTGCGGACTTATAACCCTACCCATATGTTTGATTCGCATGTCTGGAAGGTCAATTATTTGCGACCGTCAAAGGCTAACACCACTGCGGTTCTGAGAAATAAATCGAACAAGGCTTACCAGTGACACAAAGGTCCAGCATCCTTCGAGGATTACAAAGGGAAGGTAATCCAACATGACGGAAGCCGCACAAGCCAGGCCCGCACCAAAGACATTCAGGAGCAGGTAGGAATATCCTTCTTTCGGAATTTTACTGTAGAGATTCAGGAAAAACGCAACCAGCAACATGGCTACGCCTATTGATCCGATCCAATCCGTTAGGTTCATATTGTTTTAATTAACGCTTGCCTTCTGTATACCGCTTGAAATGATCCAGGATGGCTTGCCAGCCTTGCCGCTGCAATTCCGCTTCATGAATATTCTCTGCCTCAAAATTTTCAACCACATTTGTACTTCCATCCTGTTCCGGACGGGTCCAGTATTCCCACACTTTCTCAACCGGGCCATGGACCATGACAGCAACCGTTATCGTTGTACCCATACATGTGCATTTATAACCGAAACTACAATCATTTCCACTTACTGGCGTAGGTCGACTTTTCAAAAAATCTTGTCACCGCAGCCTTGCTGTTGACATTGAGTTCGAGGATCTCTGCCACGGCGCTCGTTTTATCAATAGCTGCTTCATAATAGGATTTGCAGATCTGGTATCCCATGAAATACCCGAGATCAGCGTTCTCCACCATATTTCCGTTATACAGCCAGTCCTTAGATTCTGTCCCATACATTTCCACACGAAATTTCTCCCACAGTTCTTTTTCGTGGGCGGCTCCATAGATCATATACGGTGATGAAAATTTGCGTTGGGTTAGGAGCTCCGACAAAAAATCAGCTGCGCCTTCCTTGATGCAACGCGGCAGCAACATTTTTGTGTAGATATTCTTCTGTTGGATATGAACGGTCTCGTGGGTCACCAGGAAAACGATATCCTGTTGCTCAGAGAACACTTTCTGCAGCCAGGTATTGAGCTCAGTTGCATCAGTGTTCCGGTCAGATGCTGCGATCTCTGTACCGATCAACACCCGATCCCCCTGGGTAGTACCGCCTGAGTTCAGGCAACCGATGGTAAAATAGATCTCAGGCGGCCGGAACGAAGGATATATTTCCTTAAACCGGGCCATGATGGCTTCCATTTCAGCTTTATGGCGCCGGATCTCCAGCGTTCTGGTGCGGACCGAGTTCCAGAACTTCGGGTAGCTGTTGATATTCTTCAGGTGGCGAGAAGCAGTGTGTTGTCGTAACCGAACAAAATCCCTTAACCCCGGCGTTGCCCTATCCAGATACAACGCTTGAATGATCTGTTTTTGAAGGGTGGTATCGCTTAGCTTAACGAGACTGTCATACGCTGCCCAGAAATTGTCTATGTCGCCAGTGAGTACAGAAAAATTTCCGGCCTGCCCTTTGCCTGTCATGGTACAACACATAAAGGCAAACGTGAGAAGCATCCCCCTGAGCTGGCGTAAATATGCTGAGTTTGACTTTAACCTATCCATTTATTTCTACGCTTGCAATTCTTTCTCCATACAAACACTGTTCTCTACTCCCGCATACTGGCCGTAATTGGGAATTTGCCGGTAGCCCAGCTTTGAATACAGGGCGATGGCTTCCGATTGCTTTTTTCCAGTCTCCAGTACGGACTTTTTGAATGTCAGTTCTTTGATCCAGTATTCGAGCTCGGTAATGACACTGGTAGCCACACCCTTCCCCCTGTATACAGGCAAGGTGTACATCCTTTTGATCTCCATAGCTTCAGCGGAAAAAGCCTTGAATGCTCCGCAGCCAACCGGTTGGTCGCCGTCGTAGACTACCACTGCGTGCTTTATCAGGGTCATGCCGATGGTATTCAATGGGCCATAGAAAGCATGATCATCCCCGTCGCGGAGAGCAAGCTCGGCATCAAGCAGTTTCACTAAGCCAAGGAAATCTGCATTTGAAGCGTCTGTCCTGATGATCCTGATGTTCATATCACTAAAATAGCAAGTTAACGACTAAATGAAACACCCGCTGTCTGCGGTCACCCTCATGATGAACATTGAAGCCGTTCCCAAAACTCATAAACGCAGGAGCCCTGCTTTATATAACGTACTTATCGGTTTATTATCCCAAAACAGTTCGAAGTCTTCCAATCCAGCCGAATCATAATCATCTTTGATCATCTGCCAGGGCATGGGCTCGGTACCCAACTTCTTCAACATCTGGACCAGCCAGTTGCCTTTGTCCGGATCAACCTGAATCGCAATGGTAGATTTCTTTGTCTGGAAGCTGAGGGTCATCACTTCCCAGTGATTGCCTTTCTTCGACTTTGTGGAGATCTCGGATTTTGGCAGGTTGCCCAACCAGACAACCTTACTGTTGATCGAAGGATAATACTCCGGTTCACCAACCGCTTTGATGATAAAATCAGGGGTTATCGTTGTCTTGGGTACTTTGAAGTCGAACCATTTCTGCAAAGGATAGTCGAAACAGGTCCCGTGCATATAATTGAACAAAGCCTTCTTCAGGCCAAATCCAAATCGTTCATGATCGGCACCGACAGGATCTTTGTGATCAATATCGTTATTGGCAAAACTGCCAACAGTTTCAGAGACCTTTCTAACCGAATACCTGGCAGGATGGAGACCTACGGGGCTATGGGCAGTCATGGTAAACAAATGCCAGAATGCGGAGTGCAGCACACCGGATTCAAAAAGTTGACGGACCATTTCGAGGGAGTCGATGGTTTCCTGTTCTGTTTGTGTAGGAAATCCATACATCAGGTATGCGTGCACCATGATGCCCGCCTCGGTAAAGTGCTTGCTGACCCTGGCCACCTGGGCCACGGTGATCCCTTTCTGGATCAGTTCCAGCAACCGGTCTGATGCCACTTCAAGTCCGCCGCTGACGGCAATACAGCCGGATGACCTCAGCAGCAGGCAGAGGTCCCGCGAAAAACTTTTCTCGAACCTGACATTGGTCCACCAGGTCACTACGAGTTTCCTTTTGATGATCTCGAGGGCCAGTGCACGCATCAGCGCAGGTGGTGCGGCTTCATCCACAAAATGAAATCCGTTCTGGCCCGTCTGTGCGATCATCTCTTCCATCCTGTCTACCAACACCGATGCAGTATTGGGCTCATAGTTTTTGATATAGTCGAGCGAGATATCGCAAAACGTGCATTTGCCCCAGTAACAACCATGGGCCATCGTCAGTTTGTTCCAGCGGCCATCGCTCCAGAGACTGTGCATGGGGTTCACTACTTCGATGGCGGAGATATAGCGGTCCAGCAGCAGGTCCGAATAGTCCGGCGTGCCTACCTGTCCCTGCCGGTAATCTTTACAGGAAGCATTATTGATATAAGTGACCTTCCCATCAATGCGGGTAAATGTTCTTTTGAGTTCCTGCACGGTTTTCTCACCGTTGAGGTGTGCGATCAATTGTTCGATCGGCGCTTCCCCATCGTCGAGGGTGATGTAATCATAAAACTCGAACACACGAGGATCGGACAGTGATCTAAGTTCTGTATTGGCAAAGCCGCCACCCATGACCACTTTGCAGTTGGGATGATGTTTCCTGATCCACTGGCCGCAGCGCAATGAAGTATACAGGTTGCCGGGAAAAGGTACGGAGAGTGCCACCAGCGACGGTTGAACCGAGGCCATTCTTTCCTCGAGTATATTGATCAGGATTTGGTCCAGGTAGGTATACTCCTGTTGCAGGGAGTGGTAGAGTTCATCGAATGAGTTCGCCGATCGGCCGAGTTTCTCCGCATAGCGGGAAAAACCAAAATGTTCATCAACGGTATCCTTGATCAGATCGCTGAGGTCTTCCAGGTACATGGTGGCCAGGTGCTTGGCCATATCCTGCACACCCATGCTTCCAAAGGCCCATTTCAGGTCATCCAACTGGGAAAAACGACTGGCTTCGGGGAGGAATTCCCGTTTACAGATCAGGTGCGCCAGCGTGGGCCGTTTGCCCTGCAGGAACAGCACGATATCGTCGATGGTATTGATATAGTCTTCACGCAGGGTGAGGATCCGTTCGATATTGGGGGCATGCACCTGTTGTTTTGCTTCGATGGTATCAAAAAGCTGCCTTAACCCGTTCTTGCAAAACAGGGCGAGGGTCACTTCAATGCCCAGATCCGCCTGGATGGAATCAATCCCCTTCGTATTCAGGAACCCCTTCAGGTAAGCCGTTGCGGGATATGGTGTGTTGAGTTGGGTAAACGGGGGCGTTATCAGTAAAACAGGTGCTTGCAAATCGGCTTCTTTATACAAAAATAGCGTATTTGCTGCTGGGGCGTGCCGCCGTCAGGTCTGCTTTCAAAGGGCGTTCCAGAAAGAAATGTCTGGCGGGCACCCGGGCTGGGCCTTGTATTTGAGAAGTACCACCAAACTATTGTCTGACATACGTCTAAGTTTAGAGCTGAAGTTAATGATCAATTTCAATCAGGACTAGCTCTTTAGAAAACAATCCCATAGTATTTACTAAGGTCTTTTCTTAAGGGAGATGATAATGCCGCTTGCCATGATGCAGAAGATGCCGAACAAGGAAAGAAGATCGGGGAATGCATCACCCAATAAAAGCCCGAAGATGAGTGAGAAAATGATATTGCTGTAGCCAATGGCAGACACCAGGCCGGGCTTATCGGACCCATAGGCCAGGGTTACAAAATACTGCCCGAACAAAGCGGCAAGACCCAGCACCAGGAGATATCCCCACTGCGTCAGGGTTTCGGGTAAAACAAAACGAATGATCAGCAGTCCGTCTTCCGGGATGCCAACTACATGGTGCAGCAACAGGGAGATCCCGGGAAGGATGACGCCGGACAAAAGGAACGACAGTACGATCACCCGGCTGTCGTAGTACCTGGCAATGCGGCCCACGGTGAGGTAAGCCAGTGCTGATGTGACACCGGAGACCAAACCGGCGAAATGGTAGTACCATGGGGATCCGCTGAACCCGGGTTTGTAGATCATCAGCATGCCCAGGAAACCGAGTATAACGGCGAAGAGTATGCGAAAACCGTGGTATTCCTTAAACAGTATGAATCCGAACAGGGCAATAAAAAGCGAAGACGTGAGGTTGTAGGTCATGGCCGTTCCCAATGGCATGTGCAGGATGCAGTACAACAATGTGTAGAGGGCGGTGGTTCCCATCAGTCCGCGGAAAACGAGCCAATGTAGTTTACCGCCCGACTGCTGGGGTATCGTCCTGATGAGGCTCACTGAAAGAAAAGCCAGCCCGATGGCATTGCGGTAAAAAACCAGTTGACCCGCGTTAAAATGCCCTTTCAGGAGTTTGGCAGCGGCACCCATCAGGGAAAATCCCAGGGCGGCCAACAGCATGTAGATGATCCCCTTGTAGGGCCCATCTATCAGCGATTTGGCAGAATGGCGAAACAATTTGCTCATTGGCTAATTGGCGGATTCTACCCGATTTTCATCAGTCGTTCTACCGCCTTCTCCAGCGTCTCATTCTTTTTCGAAAAACAGAACCTCACTACTTTATCATCTTTCCCGTTCTGGTAAAACGCGGAAACCGGGATGGTGGCCACGCCATATTCTTTGGTGATACGGATCGAAAAATCCCGGTCGGCCTCATCGCTGATCTTCTCATATGTACCGCAAATGAAATAGCTGCCATAGGAGTCCTGCAGGCTGAACCTGGTGGCAGCCATCAGCTTGATGAAGTGATCCCTTTTTGCCTGCAACTGGGACGACAACTCAAGAAATGCCGATCTGTTCTGCAGGTATTCGGCCAGTGCCACCTGGGTGGGTGTGAAACAACTGAAACAGTTGAACTGGTGCACTTTCCTGAACTCCTTCATCAGGTGCTCGGGCGCTACGGCATAGCCCTGCTTCCAGCCCGTGCAGTTATATACCTTCCCAAATGAGAAGCAAACAAAGCTTCTTGCCAGCAGGTCCGGGTACTTCAGGATGCTTTCATGCGGCACACCATCAAAGATCAGGTGTTCATAGACCTCGTCGCTCACAATATAAATTCCCGTCCCGGACACGATTTCGCGCAATGCCGATATATCATTCTCACGAAGGACGGCACCGGTTGGATTGTGGGGACTGTTGATGATGATGGCCTTTGTTTTATCTGTGACGGCGTTCTTCACCGCTTCCCAATCCACCCCATAGCCGGGCACTTTGAGGGGCACCAGCACCGCAGTCGCGCCGTTGATCTCAATATTCGGCACATAGCTGTCGTACGAAGGCTCCAGCACGATCACTTCATCACCGGGCTCAAGGATGGTGGTAAATGCCGTGTAGATCGCATAGGTACCCCCGGGTGTGATGGTGATCTCACTTACCGGATCCACGGGTGTGCCATAGAGGAAAGCGATCTTATCGGCAATGGCCTCCCTCAATTTGGGCAAGCCCGGCATGGGGGCATACTGGTTATGTCCGTCTGCCATGGCCTTTGCCACCAGTCTATGCAGCTGTTCATCCATGGGATAGTCAGGGAATCCCTGGCCCAGGTTGATGGCGCCCACATCGGTAGCGAGGGTGGACATGATGGTGAAGATATTTGTGCCAACTTTTGGCAACTTAGAAGGTAGATACATGATACCAGTTTAGATTTGCCGGCGGAGACCCTCCATGCCATTAGCGGAGCCCGCCGGATGGCAAATTACTGAAGACGCATCACCTTTCGCCAAAAAACACCTAATTGATGGCAACCTCATTTATCCTTGAGAGATTTGACAACGGCATGCATTACATCTTGTTGGACAAAAAAACATCTTCAGCATTATCGAAATATAAAAGCAAAAGGGTGATATGCGAGTTGAATAATGAACTGTCATTTCATTGTGCCATTATGCCTAAAAAAGAGGGCGGCCATTATATAAATATCGGTGCTGCCATATGCAAGAAGCTAAAAATCGGAAAAGGCTCCAGGGTAACCGCCACATTCTCCGAAGATCATTCAGCATATCAGTTTGAAGTCCCGGAGGAATTTCAGGAAGTGCTGCGGTCTGATCCCGATGCTGAAAAAATCTTCCATTCACTCACCATGGGAAATCAACGGGGCCTGATCTACCTGGTGACACAGGTAAAATCCGTTGATAAACGAATAGAACGATCACTGAAAATCGCCGATAGGATCAAACACGGAATGACATCTCCAAAAACAGTCCTGAAATGACAAAACGCATCCTACTGCTCGCTGGTGCAATATGTTTAATGGCATCCTTCTTCAATGTAACCGGGAATTTAACTTTCGATGTGCATATTCGAGATACCTTTTACGTTATCCCGTATAAGCAAATCCTGTTCGTTTTGGGATCCCTTGCATTGATCATCGGGTTGATTCGATTTCGTAAGAAATAAGAAACTTATCGCGTTCCAATAAACCCCGCCACCATCGGCGCAACGATCGCGGGGCTTTCCTCCATGGGGATATGACCAATACCCTTTAGTATAGCAAGGGTATCATTCACCAGATCCCTTTGAAACTTATACGCGTGGGATACGGGGATCAACTGGTCCTGATCACCCCAGATGACGAGGGTAGGCGCGGTGATCTTCTTAACCAGGGTGGTGTCGGAAGATTGGGGCAGGTTGATGCGTGTCAGCATGGCCCCACGGTTCCCTTCACGTATGGTCATATCCCGGTATACCTCCACCAGGGAATCCGTGACCAATGCTTTATTGCCATATACATCCTCGAGGCTTTTACGAACAATATCCCTCGGCGTAATGATCTTGAACAGTTGGTTGACCACAGGTATCCGCGCGATCTTAAACGCAAGCGCACCTTTGGCATTCGTAATCGTATAACCCGCAGGATCCACCAGGATCAGCTTTTTTACAGCAGTTTGGTATTTCGCCGCATAAGCAAACGCGATGGCGCCGCCAAGAGAATTACCAGCCAGATAACATTCCTTCACACCCAACTTATCGAGAAAGGAATGAACGAAAGAAACATAAGCCTCAATGCTGTAGTCATTAGTGGGAGATGGCCCTGTCAATCCAAATCCAGGCAGGTCCATCCGGATCACGCGATGGCTTTTTACCCATACCGCCGCAGTGGCATCCCAGGTTTGCAGGAAGGAAGAAGTGCCGTGGAGCAACACAATAGGCAGGCTGTCTGATGCAGGTCCCTCATCGCGATAATGCACCTGCATACCCAGGAGATCCATAAACTGCGATGGCGATTGGGCATACCTGGGCTTCAACTTCTCCACGGGAACATCGGCCTGGTAGTTGAAAGCCACCAATACAACCAGTGCAAGCAGCAGCGCCCCAATTATCTTAAAGATCTTATTCATCATGTGATGCTATTCCCCAAGGTTTTTGTTTACACGCGGAATGAGATACATCTCTGTCTGACGACCATTGATATACCGGAACTTCTTTCCATCCCAGTATCCGTCTTCTTCCAGCATGATGCGCACTTCCTTCTTCCATTCTGGGATCATGGTGGCAGCATTGAGTTCGATGGAATAGGCCGTATTGGGATACAATGGGTAATCACCGCTGCCAGGCACACCGCCCTGCATGTCCCACATGCCGATAGTGGGTCCGGCAGCATGTCCATGCGTACCGAGGGGGTGGGTATAAATACTGGGCTTGATGCCTTCCGATTTTGCCTGGGCCAGGGCCGCAGCCAGCATTTTATTCCCGGTGGTGCCTTCCCTGAACTGCGACGTCAGGATATCCTGCAGGCGATTGCCACTGGCGAAGGCTTGTCGCAGGCTCGCGGGCAGCCCAGTTTCTCCGGGTCTTAATACATAAGCGTGTTGTTGAATGTCTGTGTTCAGCCGAAGATAGGTAATGCCTACATCGCAATGGAGCAGGTCACCGGGCATGATCACCTGGTCCTTGGGCCTGTTGGAAAAACTACGCAGGTGTTCAAAATCCTGGGGATCGTTGCGCTGCACATCCACGGATGGATGGAACCAGGTAGCGAGACCCATCTCTTCATATTTCTTCCTGAACCACCATACCACATCGTCTGTGGTAGTGATGCCGGGCGTGACAACTTTCTCCGAAAAAGCCTCGCTGATCAGGTCGTGCGTGATCTGCACCAGTTGTGGGTAGATGGCCATCTCACGTTCAGTCCTTGTCTCTAACCAGCTGACCGCAAGGTTCTCGGCCGAAACGATCTTCCTGGCATCGGCACCAAGTCGTTTTGACAACTCCTCGTACTCCGTATGGTCCATCCCATCGGCATGCCCGAAATCATTCGAGATATTCACGCCGATCTTCTTCGGATTTCTTTGTTTGATGATGTTGATCAAAGCGTCCCACTGGTCGGGGTATTTCTGTTGGTCCCAAGCCGATTTGATGGTTTCGCCCACATTGTATCGTGCAATGGCCAATTTATCGTACTGCTTTTTGGCAGGATCATTATAAAACACGATCATGGTGCGCCGGCGTGCTGACAACCAGGTGGCGGGGAGGAAAGTTTTGATGATCGGATCTTCATTGTACTCACGGGAGATGATCACCCACATATCGATACCGGCTCTTTCCATCAGCCGCGGCAGCAGGGTTTCCACCCTTTCTGCAAGGATCTCATCGATCACTGTGGCCTGGTCACGGGAAGACAACACCTGGGCCCTTGTGGCTACACCGGAAAGAAGAAACAGGAAAACAAAGAGCTTTTTCATCATAATGGGGGTTGATCTGCTAACAATCGCGATACGCACAGAAAGCAAATTAATAAAGACTATCCATTATTTTTGGCACTCCTGTATTAAAACTCAATCTCTTGGACACATCAGTTCAGTTTGACCCTCATCACCTTCAATTGCTGAGCCGCACATTCGAAGGATTAAGCGAAAGCGGGTTGACGCATATCTTGCAGGAAGGTAAAAAATACGAGATCGATCCGGGTGAATATCTATTCAGGCAGGGCAGTCATGACAACACGTTATATATCGTACTGAGCGGACGCCTCAGGGCGGTGTTGGAAGACCATCACGGCATCCATATCCTGGGGGATATTGGCGTTGGTGAGCCCGTTGGGGAATACGCCATGTTCACCAACGAACCCAGAATGGCCTCGGTACTCGCCATTCGAAAAACGATGGTTTTAGAGATCACCAAGGAAACTTATTTCAACATCGTTTCGCAGAACCCTGTTTTCGCCAGTACGCTCACCAGTGTTCTGATCAAACGGATCAACAACAACATACTCGAGCAAAACAGAAGCGGGGCGCCTAAGAACATCGCCCTGATCAATCTGCAGCCGCTGAATGACCTGGGCGACTGGACCAATGAAATGGAAAAGACACTGAAGGGAAGTGGCATTTCCACGCAGGTATTCAACGACGGCGCCCTGCCTGAGGACCAGTACAGGAACATTTTCGATACGCTGGAACAGCATAACGGACTTAACGTTCTGGTCTGTTCGGAAGCATACCCGAACTGGTCTAAACAATGTGTGATCTATGCGGACCTGGTGATTGTCACCACAACCTTTTCTGCGGATACAGACCTGTATCAAATTGAAAAGACACTTGACCTTTACTCAAAAAACATCACCAACAAGAAAATTTACATCGTATTCCTGCACGAAGGCGATGCCGCTATTCCAAACCAGACCAGTCGCTGGTTATCGAAACGGAAGGTCAGCCTGCACCTGCATATACGCCGCAACCACCCGGGTGATATCAGGCGGTTCTGCAGGGTGATTTCCAACCAGGCCGTGGGCCTGGTGCTGGGAGGCGGCGGGACAAAAGGATTTGCCCATGTGGGCGCTGTCAAAGCGTTGCTCGATGCCGGCGTGGAGATCGATTTTGTTGGGGGAACAAGCGCAGGAGCACTTTATGGCATCCTGATGAGCTATCACGACTTCAACTTCAACCGCGTGCATGCGGTCTGTGAAGAGTCCGTCAGGCGCAAGCTGACATCAAAGGACATCACCTTACCGGTTTTATCCCTGATGTCCGGGAAGAAAGTCTATAACTTCATCAGGGAAATGTTTGGGCAGCATGAACTGGAAGACATTTGGGTGAACTCATACTGTGTTTCTTCCAATTTCTCGAAGTCTGGTGCCAGTGTGCACGACAAAGGATCGATCTATCAAAAAGTGACGGCTAGCATTGCCATTCCGGGCATATTTCCACCAGTGGTCATCGATCAGGAGTTGCATGTTGACGGCGGCGTGGTTGACAACCTGCCCATTGAGCCCATGTATCGGTTCCCACTAAGACATATCATTGCCATTTCATTGTCGAACCATACCAATTCCCAAATTGACTGCCCGGAAATTCCTTCAGCTCGGGCATTGCTGTGGGACAAGCTACGTGGTAAAAAGCGGCCTAACATCCCGGGTATCGGTTCACTGATCGTGGACTCCCTGACGTTGAACAGCCGCCAGCGGCAGGACAGTTCCAAGTCGAAGGCCTCCCTGTATATTGAACTGGACCTGAAAGGGGTGAACATGCTCAACGATAAAAAATGGAGCGAAACGATGATGAAAGGTAAAGTCCAGGTAGAAGAATTTCTGAAGCAGCTGCCAAATTCAAAAAAATTCTGGCTGGAAGGAGGGCTTTCAGAAACTGCTGAAGAATTGAAACGAACATAACTGGTTAAGCGCTACCCTTACCCTTCTGGCTGCTGACTTTGGTTTTACCTTCCTTACTCAGGACCATGCTCTCGCGGCGCTTCATGGTCTTAATGAAGTCCACCTTACGGAACCTCAGTGCACTCCAGTTGTCATCGATAGACACCATCGCCACACCTTCATATCCCTCATTACCGAAGGGCATCCATCCTGAATCCCGGTGGATTTCCGATTTATACTTCTTCGAAGTTTTTTTCGGGTAGGCCATCCAGAAAACCGGATCGGGCTCAAGCAAGGGAAGGTATTGCTTTGCCGCGGCTTTCACATCGGCCTCTGTCTTTACAAAGATCATCACAAAGGAATAACCTGCCCCTTCCACGGGTTTGGTGTGCACCTTGGTGATATGCTTCCAGTCGGCCAGCACTTCCCTGAACTCTGCGGGGGTATTGACGATCAACACATGCTCCTGGAGTTTGTATTGCAGCTTCTTGATAATCGCATTCATCATATGGCATGATTTTCAATGATGGCAGTGGCTTCTATTTCAACCAGGAATTCAGGCGAGATCAGTTTTGATACCTCAACCATGGTGGTGCAGGGCCTCACCTTGCTGAAGAACTCACCATGGGCCCGGCCATATTCTTCCCAGCGGCTGATGTCGGTGACAAAGAGGCGGGTTCGCACCACATCAGCGAGGCTGGCCCCGGCAATCTCCAGCACCGAGGCGATTTTAGCTATAATGAAGCGGGTTTGCTCATACGCCGAGTCGCCGCCCTGGAGCTGGTTGTGATCGTCTACGGCTACCGTACCCGTTACTTCAATGATATTGCCCATTTTTACAGCCCGGCTATATCCTACGATGTCCTCCCATTTGGCCCCGGACGAATAATTTACCCTTGCCATAAGACCAAATTAACGAGATTAAATGGTGTATTGATAAAATTGATGACTAAATTTAAACCCTCTAAAAAATGACAAACTTATGAGAAGAAAAGCAACAGCAGTATGGCTAGGTGCCGGCAAAGATGGTAAAGGTCATCTTAGCGCACAATCTGGTGTTTTTGATAAAACACAGTACTCTTACCATTCACGTTTTGAAGAAGGACCCGGAACAAATCCGGAAGAACTTGTGGCTGCAGCCCACTCAGGTTGCTTTTCCATGAAGCTTGCATTTGTTTTGAATGCAGCCGGCTTTACCGCTGATGAAATTGAAACCACCTGTACCATCACCCTCGAAAATGGAGCCGTGACCAAGTCTGAACTGGAACTCAAGGCAAAAATTCCGGGGATCAGCGAAGAAAAATTCCAGGAATGCGCGAACGAGGCGAAAACAGGATGCCCGATCAGCAAATTGCTCAACGCCGAGGTCAGCCTGAACGCAGTTCTCTCCTAGAGATTGGCGGATTGGCGAATTGGCGGATTGGCGGTTTTTTGAGCCTATCCGCCTTTTTTTATTCATAGGATTTATGAACATCGAAGAGATCAGGGATTATTGCCTAAGCAAGCCAGGCACTGAGGAAACAATGCCTTTCGGGCCGGATACCATCTTTCAAATGACCTACCCTGTATAATCCTCAGGCAACCACCTTTCCGTTCCGGTGTGACAAAGCTTCTCAATGATCACTCTTTGCGCCGGATACCTCTCCACCAATTCGGCCGCAATGCCCGCCTCAAAACAATCGCCGGAAAACCCGGGTGTAACCGTACATCCGAACAAGGCATATACTCCTTCCGGATGAAGCAACCCGGCCTGCCACACACCCGAGGGTACCGTGAACTGCAGTTTTTGTCCGCCCAACACATCAAATCCCATCACCACCTGCTCCGCATGCCCATCATCAAACAATAAATACAAGGTGAAAGGATCGCCTTTGTAGAAATGCCAGGTTTCATCACGACTAACCCTGTGAAAATAAGATCCTGAGAAAGGTTCGTGGCAATACATGCCGATGATGGCCGTTCCCAC
Organism: Chitinophagaceae bacterium; assembly: GCA_040404045.1. Classification (GTDB taxonomy): domain Bacteria; phylum Bacteroidota; class Bacteroidia; order Chitinophagales; family Chitinophagaceae; genus Pollutibacter. The sequence goes on along the minus strand of JBBAJN010000011.1, from coordinate 11,119 downwards.
CGGGATCCCTTCGGGCAACGTTATGCCGCTAGTATAGGTTCTCCGGTAAAATGTTCCTTCCAATGGAATGGTATCGAATTGAAAATGATCGATCAGGGATCTTACATCAGGATGCATGCTCCAAATTATTCAAAATTTACCTGATACATGATTAGGGAGGACAACAATCGGCAATCGTTTAATTTTGCCATTGTATGATCCTGTTAACCAGACTAACTTTCCTGGCTGTATTTTTTCCGCTGCTCATGTTTGCCCAAAACTCCAAACCGGCCGGAATTGGCCTTGCACTAAGCGGGGGCGGCGCCAAAGGGCTTGCCCATATTGGCATCCTGAAAGCCATAGATTCGGCTGAACTCAATATTGACTACCTCACGGGCACCAGCATGGGCAGTATTGTGGGTGGCTTGTATGCGGCAGGTTATTCAGGAGACTCCATTGAAGCGATAGCGCGCAAGCTGAACTGGGAAGTGCTGCTGAGCAACTCCATCCCGATGTCCAGCTACATTATGGAAGAAAAAAGTGAGTATGGGAAATATGCCATCGAACTTCCTGTATCGAAAAGTAAGATATCCTTGCCCTCCGGATTTCTTGAGAGCCAGGAATTGTGGCTGATCCTCGAAAAATACTTCTTCCCCGTGGCCTCTGTGAATCACTTCGACAGCCTGAGTATTCCCTACCGTTGCATAGGAACCAATCTGGCGACAGGAGACGCGATGGTGTTTGAAAAAGGCAGCCTGGTACGTTCCATCAGGGCAAGTATGGCGATCCCGGGAGCGTTCTCAGCAGTGGATATAGACAATAAACGGTATGTAGATGGCGGTGTAACCAGGAATTTCCCTGTGAAGGACCTCACAACCATGGGTGCAGGTTACACCATTGGCGTTTCCGTAAGCACTCCGCTCGAAAATGTGGAAGAACTGGACGATGCCATGAAAGTGCTGATGCAAGTGGTTTTCCTGACAGAGAACAAAGACTTGATCGAGGAAAGTAAGCTCGCTGACTTGCTCGTGAAAATTCCCATGGGCACGTTCAGTTCGGCAGATTTTGATAAAGGCGATGCGATCATAGACCTTGGGATTGAAGAGGGCAAAAAATTCTATCCTTATTTTAAGAAACTGGCCGACTCGCTTAAAGCCCTTGATCCCAACTACAGCTTCACTAAGAACAGGCTCCCTGAACGCAGTAGTTATAGAATCAGTAAGATCGACGTAGTAGGTTTGAACAAGAAAACCCGTGAAGCCTTCCTTGAGCAGGTCAATATAGATACCGCCCAGCCCATCAGCGCCGGGAAACTTGAAAAAGAAACAAGGCAGGCCTTTGCCTATCGGATGTACAAATCCATTGTGTATGAGGTAAAGGACGATGGTACAGGCGGTAGTAAGTTGCTTTACCGGGTGAAACCAGAGTCTGATGTCATGCTGAAAGCTGGCATCTCACAAAACTCATTTACCGGGTTTGGTGTGCATCTCAATCTTACCGGGAGAAATATTCTGACACCTTTTTCAAGATCCATGATCTCTGCAAATCTGGGCGAAAATTTCCGCGCGCTGGCGGAACACCTCCAAATGTTTGGGTACGAGAAACCATGGAGTAATCGATTTCAAATCTATACTGAATTCCAGGAGCAACCCACATACACTGATTTTCGTAGTACCGGCCTGTATAAGATGCGGTACCTGACCATCGACGACCGATTCCAACTATCGGCCAAGAGGAGGTCTGCCGGCGGCATCGGAGGGCAATGGGAAAGCATTGGCGTAAATCCCCGGGTGGAAAGTGGCACCTATTATTCCGGGAACAATCATTTCTTCCAGACTTATGCTTTCTGGAACTATAATACATTATCCAAACCCCAATACCCCAGGAAAGGGTCGCTGATAGAATTGAAGGCCGGATATGTTTTTAACATCAGACCCGATTTCAATGTCTATGAAGACGGCCTTTTGATCGGCGAAGTAAACCGGTCCAGTGCCAGCTACGGCAACTATCCCCGCGCCACGCTGAACTTCTCCAGTACTACGCCCATCAGTAAGCGCTGGGCCTGGGTTAATCGCGCGCAGAGTGGTGTGAATTTTGGCAAAAACTCCAGCCTGCTGAACGGTTTCATCGCGGGTGGTATGAATAATACAACACGGAACCAAATTCTATTTGCCGGACTGAAAGAGGGACAGGTATATTCCGAGAGTATGGCATCGGCACATACCGGGTTTCGATTCAACCCATTCGGGAAACTGTACACTACACTGGTCGGCAGTGCACTTGCCTATGATTTTGTAAGTAAAACCGTAGAAGCCACAAAAACAACATGGATCCTTGGCAGTGGCCTCACCCTGGCCTATGATCTCCCCATCGGACCTGTTGAATTTACTATTATGGTCAACAACCAAAGCAGCGGGGTGGGAACATATTTCAACTTTGGATTTCCCTTCCGTTTAAATTATTAGCCAATTAAAGAAACCTTTCTCCTTTATTGCGCTTGACCTCTCCCACGTATTCCTTGATCTCCTGTTCTTTTTCCTTTTTGCAGATCAACAACACATCATCGGTATCTACCAGGATATAGTCATCCATACCCTGCAGCACATACAACTTCTCATCTTTTGCATGGACCATGCACCTGGTAGCGTCAATGACCATAACATTCTGCCCGGACACTGCATTACCGAGGTAATCTTTCTCCATATTATCATAAGCGGAGTTCCATGTACCCAAGTCGCTCCAGCCAAAGCTCGAGGGGATCAGGTAGACATTGTTCGCTTTCTCCATGATGCCGTAATCGATGGAAATATTGGTACACTGTGGATAGATTCGACCGATGGCTTCCTTCTCTTCGGGCGAATTCAGTTTACCGGCTTCGGCATCAAACAACTCAGCCATTTCCGGCAGATATTGTTCAAACGCATGCACAATATTTTTCACCTGCCACACAAAAATGCCCGCATTCCACAGGAAATCGCCGCTGGCCAGGAAAGTGCGCGCCAATTCCAGGTTGGGCTTTTCTGTAAAGGTTTTCACCTTGTACACGTTGTCAGATACACTTTGCTGATCATACTGGATATACCCGTATCCCGTATTTGGGGTAGCGGGTTTAATACCGAGGGTAAGCAGGGCCCTGTGCTTACTGACAAAATCAACCGCTTCCAGGCATACCTTGTTGAAAGCTTTCTCATCAAGGATCAGGTGATCGGCCGGGGCACATATGAGTGCACCATCGGGATTGATCTCTTTTAATTTGTAAGAAATATAAGCAACACAGGGGGCTGTATTCTTGCGGGAAGGTTCACAAAGAATATTCGCAGGGTTGAGGTCGGGCAATTGATCCTGCACAATCTGCTTATACTCTTCCGAGGTAACGATATAAATATTCTCGACAGGGATGAATCGCAAAAAACGATCATACGTACTCTGGATCAGGGTTCTGCCGGTTCCCAGGATATCCAGGAACTGCTTCGGGAACGAAGTTCGGCTCATGGGCCAGAATCTGCTTCCGATACCTCCGGCCATGATAGCAACATAAGAATTTTTATTCATCAGATTAATCCTTCTTTAATCAGGTCATGTAAATGTATCACTCCGGCATATTTACCACTTTCCTGGACAAGCAGCTGGGTGATGTTATTTTTCCGCATCAGGTCAAGGGCGCTTACCGCCAGTGAGGAAGCATCAATGGTTTTAGGATTAGGACTCATGATCAGCGCCGCAGTTACGGATCCTGTATCGCCACCTTTTTCCAGCATGCGCCTCAGGTCTCCATCCGTGATCACCCCTTCAAGCCTACCCTCATCGTCGATCACTGCCGTGATACCAAGTCGTTTCTGTGATATTTCAACGATCACGTCCTTCAGGCTGCTGCCGGCCTTCACAAAAGGCTTCTCATTCTGTGGATACAGGTCGGAAACCCGCAGGTACAGCTTCTTCCCAAGCGCACCGCCCGGATGAAACTTCGCAAAATCCTCACTGGTGAACCCCTTCATTTCCATCAGGCATACGGCGAGAGCATCGCCCATCACCATCTGGGCCGTAGTACTGGTGGTAGGGGCAAGGTTGTTGGGACAGGCCTCCTGGGGCACGGTGGTATTCAATACATGGTTCGCATGGGAAGACAGATAAGATGATACATTGCCTACCATGGCAACCAGCGGATTACCCAAATTCCTGATCAGTGGTACCAAAACCTTTATTTCAGGACTTTCGCCACTTTTTGAGATCACCATGACTACATCCCCCTCCTGGATCATTCCAAGGTCGCCATGAATGGCATCTGCGGCATGCATAAAAATGGCCGGGGTACCGGTACTGTTGAACGTTGCTACGATCTTCTGGCCTATAATGGCACTTTTCCCGATGCCACTGACCACCAGCCTGCCCTTCATATTAAAAAGAAGATCGGCTACATGTTCAAAATTCTCATCTATGTATCCGGCCAGGGCATGTATGGCGGCAGACTCCAGCTCTATCGTCTTCCTTCCAACTTCCCTGATATTAATTTTTTCCATGTAATTCACGCAAAAGTATTATTTTAAAGAAGACTGCCAACGGTGTGTCACATCAAATAACTACCTGATCTTCACAATTGGCTGTTTTAACAATAATCCATCCTGCATTTTCGTAAATTCGCGGCCGAAACTCGTCAAAAGCCCCGTGAATATTGCAGTTTTCAATATTGTGTGGTGGAAAAATCTAGGAAATGGCTACTGCAAAAAAATCAGCTACTGTAAAAAAGACCGCTAAACCCAAAGTCAGGACAGCAACAAACGGCATAGACCTCGATGCTGCACTACAGGAACATTTCGGACATAAATCGTTTAAAGGAAACCAAAGGGCCATCATCGAGAACCTGCTCGCCGGTAACGACACTTTTGTGATCAAGCCCACCGGTGGGGGGAAAAGCCTTTGCTACCAGCTCCCGGCTGTGATCAGCCCAGGCTGTGCGATCATTGTATCACCGCTGATCGCACTCATGAAAAACCAGGTTGATCTGGTCAGAAGCTATAGCAGCAAGGACAATGTGGCACATTTCCTGAATTCAACCCTTACCAAAAAAGAGATCCGGGAAGTGCACGATGATCTCAAGACGGGCAAGACAAAATTATTATATGTTGCCCCCGAAACTCTGACCAAGGCGGAAAACCTCGAGATCTTCAGCGACCTTGAGATCTCATTTTTCGCGGTTGACGAGGCCCACTGCATTTCTGAATGGGGCCATGATTTTAGGCCCGAATACCGCCGTCTCCGCGAGATGATGGAACAGATCAACGATAAGATCCCCGTGATCGCCCTAACTGCAACGGCTACCCCTAAAGTGCAGTCGGACATCGTTGAAAACCTTGGCCTGCGGAAACCGGAGATCTTCATTTCATCGTTCAACAGACCTAACCTGTACTACGAGATCAGACCCAAGGTCAATAAGGAAAATACGATCAAAAGTATTGTCCGGTTTATCCAGGACCACCGTGGTAAAAGCGGCATCATCTATACCCTTAATCGCAGAACAACGGAGGAACTTGCCGATATGCTGATGGCGAACAATATCAGGGCAGTGGCCTATCATGCCGGCATGGACAGTAAGATAAGGGCTGATCGGCAGGACCAGTTCATGAATGAAGACGTTGAAGTGATCGTAGCCACAATCGCCTTCGGCATGGGCATCGATAAGCCGGACATCCGCTATGTGATCCACTATAATATCCCGAAGAGCATCGAGAACTACTACCAGGAGACTGGCCGAGCCGGAAGGGACGGCATGGAAGGCAAATGCCTGCTATACTACTCCCATAAAGATGTCTCCAAGCTGGAACACCTGATGCGCGACAAGCCCCTGAGTGAACGCGAGGTAGGAGCCCAACTCATCAATGAAACCGTAGCTTACGCCGAAAGCGGGGTATGCAGGAGGAAAACGCTGATGAATTATTTCGGGGAGGAATACAAGGAAAAAGACTGCCGGAACTGCGACAACTGCCTGAACCCGAAAGAAAAGATCGAAGCCAAAGACGGTGCCGTCAAAATGCTCAAAGCCATCCGGGCACTTGATGAACGCTTCGCCGCTGAATACATTATTCAGATCGTTGTCGGGAAACTGACTGCACAGATCCAGATGTACCGGCATGAGGCCCTTCCCGTATTCGCGTCGGGGAACGACCAGCCCGAGCATTATTGGAATTCACTGGTCAGGCAGCTGCTGCTGGACGGCATGCTGCATAAAGACATTGAGGAATATGGCGTTTTGAAGATCACAAAGAAAGGCGAAGCCTACCTGAAAAAACCCTCCTCCTTCAACATCATCCTGAACAATCTGTATGAAGATGCCAATGAAGATGATGATGAAAACGTTGAAACAGGCGGTACGGCAGCAGCTGACCAGACCCTGTTTGACATGCTGAAAAATCTGCGGCAAAAAGTATCGAAAGACAAAAAGCTGCCGCCATTTGTCATCTTCCTGGAAAGTTCCCTGGAAGACATGGCCACACAGTTCCCCTGTTCACTGCAGGAACTTGAAAAGATCAGCGGTGTATCAAAAGGGAAGGCACAGCGGTACGGCCAACAGTTCGTTGATGTGATCTCTGCCTATGTGGAAGAGAACAACATTGTCAAACCCGATGATTTTGTGATGAAATCCGTGGTGAACAAGAGCAGCAATAAGGTTTTCATCATACAGCAAGTGGATAAGAAGATCCCGCTGGATACCATTGCCAAATCCAAAGGGATGAAGCTGGAGGAACTGCTGGAAGAAATGGAAACCATTGTAGCCAGTGGAACCAGGCTTAATTTAGTTTATGCGATCGACCAGATGGTAGATGAAGACGACCAGCTGGATATCCTCGATTATTTCAAGAGTTGCGAAACCAGCAGCCTGCAGGTAGCCCAGCAGGAACTCGCAGACCTTTCGCTTGAGTGGGAACAGCTGAAGATCATGCGCATAAAGTTTTTGAGCGAGTATGGTATGTAACGAGGCGCGATCTTTTCAAACCGCGCCTCGTTAATTCCACAACATTCATCAGATCCCCACATTACTTCCTCAGCACTACGGACGGCAACTCCGTATCTCTCCCTTTGCTCACAGACACGTTGCTGATCGTGGTATCCCTATATCCGTTGGCACCCTGGTACAATACAGAGTAGACTCCGTCTGACAGTCCACGTACCTTAAATTCACCATCACGGTCCGGTATAGCCGTAGCCGTATCAGTTGCATTGTACACGCGTATGATCGCCCTCGCTTCCTTTGGACCCACCTTGCCCTCGATCTCACCGGTGTTCTTATCACAGAACGGCTTCAGCACCGGGCGGAGGTAATACTTCCCGTTCTTCTCCACAATAGAACGGCTCACATCAAAATCGATCCAAAGCTTCCGGTCACTGCCACTGGACTGCATATGCTGATCCCTGATCCTGATATAGATATAATTCCTGGAACCGGGCAAGAGCTCAACAGGATAACTGACACCATTCTTAACCACCGTCACTGTGCCAATCGTGATCCGGACCTTTCTGACTTTGCCGATGATGGTTCCCTGCGCGAGCAAGGTATCAACGCCGTTACGAAGGGTGAGGAGATCATAGTTACCGGGTGCAACCCTCAGCGTGTCCCACTGGCCAAACTCATCGTACCCGCGATGGTGATCATCGTCGTCATCATCATGGCTTCCGCTCCGGTCGCCCCAACTGTCATCGTCCTTATGAGAGGACGTATCGAGCTTAACTTCAACAGCATTGATTTGAACAAGCAGTTTTTCGAAATCGGCAGGATGATCGGTCAGATAAACAGCCAGCTGCTCCTTTTCGGCACCGCTGCCACTGAACTCTTTGGTGCAGGCATTGAAAACAAAAACAGAAGAAACCAAAAGGGTCAAAAACAGAATACGAACTTTCATTTGTCCGATCATAGTGTAGGTTTTTAATTGATAAATCAGATCTACTTCTCAGCAGATTCAGTCTTTGATTTATTGGTTGGGGCGATCATATGCTATTAACCGCCCTTTAACTTTTGGCGTGCAGCATTATCAAAAATTTCTATCTTACTTAGCAGGGAACATATTTTCTATTTTTTTCCCGGTCCTTCCCAACCAATATCAGTAAACTGTCATCTATGGCAGAAAGCGAGCTTAATCATTTGAATAATCTGGAGCACCTCATAGGGGACTGTGTGTCCGGTATCCGCCATGCGCAGAACCGGGTGTACGATCTATTTGCCCCTAAGATGCTGTTGGTATGCCTTCGCTATGCTAATGACCGCGATGAGGCAGAGGAGATCCTGCAGGAGGGCTTCATTAAAGTATTCACCCACATATCACAATACAGGAAAGATGGATCATTTGAAGGTTGGGTCAGGCGCATTGTGGTGAACTCTGCATTACAGCGTTACCGCGACAAAGCCCGTATGTTCCTTATAGTGTCTTTACAGGAGGAACTGGTTGAAAAATCAACCGGCAATGAAACATATTCCAATATAGGGTACAAGGACCTGCTCGACCTGGTTCAAAAGCTCCCTCCTGCTTATCGGCTCGTTTTTAATCTGTACGTTTTTGAAGGCATGAAGCACAAGGAGATCGCCGCCGCCCTAAGCATCTCTGAGGGCACCTCAAAATCCAATCTCTATGATGCACGCTTAATTCTTCAGCGTGAGATCATGAAACTAGATCAGGTAAACACACAAAAACTTGCCTGCCTATGAGCAAAGATTTACACAAGATTGATGATATATTCAAAAACGGACTTGATGGTAAGGAGGAAATGCCTTCCCAAAAGGTCTGGGACAATATTGAACAAGCGCTTGATGAAAAGAAATCAAGACGCCCCTTTTTCTTTTTCTCCAGGAAGGTCGCTGCCGCTTTATTGATCGGCATCGGCAGTGCCGCGCTTTTCGCAGGCGGATATTACCTGCGCGGAGTTCATGATACAAAGGAGAACAACAAGGCCCCGGGCATGGAAAAGAATATGCCCCGTTCCGGAGAAAGCAGAGACAGAAGCGGTCAACAAACACCTAATGCAACCGGACAGGTCGACAATCACATCGCCCCCGACAATTTACCAGCCGTTGCTAACCATAACTTACCCCAATCTGGAACGGTACCCACACCGGATGAAGCCGCAGTTGCACCTGCAAAAGCGTCCTCTGCCACTACAGCGGTAACCGCCCCGAAAGAAGCGGCAATAAACAACAGGCTTTCAGAGATATCAGTTAACACGGATCATTCAAAGCCTGGCGGCATAGCAAAAAAAATTATATCCGTTGAACCGCCAGCTAATACCAATATTTCGCGAAGCCTGGATCAACGCAGCGAGACAGGTCTCGCAGATGATAAAACAGATAAACGTGCTACAGAGCCGGATACAGATGCAAAAACATCCAGCATAGATCCGCCCCAGGCTGATGGATCATCAACCCAGCCCCAGGTTTTCGAAACAGCACCATTGACAAACAACCAGCTAAACAGGGAGATCCCTACAGAAAAGCAACTGCTTTCATCAACACAGGCATTCAGCCAAAACGAACCGGCACCAGCACCCGTCACTATCCCGGTACTCAATAAAAAACAGGGCTCCCTGAATCTTCCCAGGTTCTCCCTTACACCCGTGGTGGCGCTGCAGTTTGGCACCAACCGGATCAGGGAAAACACCAGCCATTCCAACAGCGGCACCGTGAAGGCCGAGATAGACCGGACTGAATCGCAGCCCGCCAGTATCGCAGTCGGTATCCTGGCGGACCTTAAGATCAGCCGGAATATGACCCTGCAATCAGGCCTGGTGTACACCAGCAGAAGCATCCATATCGATCCTAAGAATATCATTGCCGAAAGGAATCCGGACGGGAAAGTGAGGTATCGTTTTGACTGCTCCGCAGGAACTTATTTCATTAAGAAAGCGCAGGGCTATACCAGACCTGGCGATACTGCCATGACGAAATTCTCCACCAACGATCTGAACTACCTGAATATCCCGCTCGGACTCACCTACCACTTCGGCGGTTCATCCTGGCATTTCTTCGTGAATGCCGGAACGGGCCTGAACCTCCTGACCCGGCAATACCTGGAAACGGGCCTGAAAAATGGATATTATGAAGAAGATGATACCAAAGTCACCAATCTGAAGAATAGCTACTTCAATGGAAATATTGGCGCCGGGGTCATATGGTCGCCCTTCAGGAAAGTATCATTCAGCTTTAACCCCCAATACCAGTTTGCCCTCACACCCATGAATGACAATATGCCGGTCAAGGCCCTTCCAAGGATCTTTAACATCCAGACAGGTATGCAGATTCGGCTATAATTGCTAATCTTGTAGCATGTTGATCTCACGTGCTTCAGAACGACATATCATTGACCGGGGAAAATTCGTGATACGGATGGTTTCGCCTGGAAAAAAACTCGGCAATCCGCAGGACCCATATGGTCTCGGACCATTAGGGCGAATGGATCACTCAACACTTGATCCGGGTATGGTGATCCCCATGCACCCCCACATGAATGATGAGATCCTGAGCTACATGCGAAAGGGGCAAATGATGCACCGCGACAGTCACGGTCATATTGAACTGCTGTACGGACATTATATGATGATGATGAACGCGGGAAAAGTATTCTATCACGAAGAGACCTGCATGGACGATGCAGACGAGAAAGTAGAGATGCTCCAAATCTTCCTACGGCCGGAAGAAGATGACCTTGAGTCCAAAGTGCAGTTTCACAATTTTGAGTTTTATCACAGTCGGGATGAATGGCGCCTCATCGGCGGGCCACAAGACTCGGACGCACCATTGCTGATCCGTTCGCAGGCCTGGTTCTATGACACCTACCTTAAGCACGATACCATCGACACCCCACCATTACTGCAGGAGGGCCATACGGGCTTCCTCTATGTCTTCGATGGCAGCGTAACGGTACAAGGAAGCAACGAGGTGTTGGACAAGGGCGACCATGCGGTATTGCAGAACGAGATGATCACCCTGCACGCAGAAAATGAAGCTGATCTCGTTTTTTTTGTGCTGGATACAAAAAGCAAGTATTCAAGGAATGGAATGTACGCGAGGTGATCGCCTCCCCAAATATAAAACGGGCCTTTCGGCCCGTTTTTTTTCTCTTTCCCTACGCCAGCATTACCTGGATCAAGTATTCAGGTTTAT
>JBBAJN010000010.1:15570-46672 GCA_040404045.1 Chitinophagaceae bacterium | reverse complement strand
GGCGGCACCGCGGCAGGTTCAGCGTAGTAGGTCAGGCGAAGACTGTCGCTCCAGCCATTGGGATTCCTGATAAAGCTTTTGCTACTGAAAAAGATGGCACCCTGGATATTGGGGGTTTTCCTCAGCGCGTCTATTTGTCGGGGGATCAGCGTACTGTCGCGCCAGATGGTATTGCTCCCGGCCCTGTGCATGCCGAGGCCGATATAACAATGTTTGCCGTAGGTATTCTTGCTCCACCAGTCCAGCAACACTTCATAGGGTGCCGCTTTATGGCCGAACTCCCAGTACAGTTGTGGTGCTACATAATCGATCCAGCCATTCTTCAACCACAAAAGCACATCGGCATAAAGATCGTCGTAGTTCGTCTGCAACGCCTTGGTATTGCTGCCGCGGGGATCCTTGTCGGCGTTGCGCCAGACGCCAAAGGGGGAGATCCCGAATTTGCAGTTGGGCCGGGTCTCCTTGATCACATTGGCTAACTTCAAGATGATGGAGTCCACATTGCTTCGTCTCCAATCGGCCTTGTCCATACCCGCACCATATTTTTTGTAAGAAGCAGCGTCCGGGAATTCGAGCCCTGTTATCCTGTAGGGGTAGAAATAATCGTCGAAATGAACACCGTCGACCGGATACCTTTTGACAACGTCGCGGATCACCTCTGTTACAAAGGCCTGTGCCTCTTTATTTCCGGGGTCAAAATATCTTGTTTTCCCGTATGTCAGGAACCATTCCGGACGGACGCGGGTGACATGATTGGGGGCGATGGAAGATTTACCAATGGAATAGTCGGCCCTGTAAGGATTGCACCAGGCATGGAACTCCATATTTCGCTTATGCGTTTCCGTTATCATGAATTCCAGCGGGTCGTAGTAGGGGGATGGCGGCTTGCCCTGGGTTCCTGTCAGCCATTCGCTCCAGGGCTCGTAGGGCGAGGGATAAAAAGCGTCGGTAGCAGGCCTGATCTGTACGATGAGCGCATTCATTCCGTTCCGCTTGTGCATATCGATCAGCCTGATGAACTCTTCCCGTTGTACCTCGGGGCTCAGCCCTTTTTTGGAGGGCCAGTCGATGTTATCCACGGTAGCGATCCAGGCCGCGCGGAACTCATACTTGGGAGAAGTCTGCGAAAAGCCCGCAAGGCTAAGCAACATCAGGAATACCGCCATGGGCAGGGCCCTGATCTTATCAAGCAGTTTATTGAGTGCCTTGAGTTCTTTGTCATTCAGGGTTTCGATAATATTGTCCATCTGGTCATTCTTGTGATCCAGTTTTGCCAGCAGTTTTCTCCCCTTCTCCGTGATCATCACATCAACCAGTCTCTTATCTGTTTTTGAAGCCTTCTTACTGGCCAGTCCTTTTAGTACCAGCCTGTCTACGATCCTGCTGGTATCGCTCATCTTATCCAGCATCCTTTCCCTGATCTGTAAAGTAGACAACGGTTCGGGGGCACTCCCCCTCAATATGCGCAGTATATTATACTGTTGTTGGGTGAGGCCTTCTGATTCCAGGTAGTGCCTCATTTTCTCAGTGATCCAGTTGTACGTGTAAATGATATTTATTACGGCTTTCTGCTTCTCATTCCGAAACTTCGGCTGATTGATTTCCTTCTCTAGACTCATGCAAATCGTTTGGGTGGTTCGAGTTTTCTACAAACTCGCTTGAATATATACGTATCAACAGGATCAGGTAAGAAAGCAACAGGGGACCGAAGATAAAGCCCATGAATCCGAAGGTGGCAAGTCCTACAATGACCCCTAAGATCGTGATCAGCGGATGTACGTCACCGATCTTTTTCATCAACGTGATGCGGGCCAGGTAATCCACATTGCCTGTGGCCAGCAGGCTGTAAATCATGAGGCCAGACGCCTGCCAGGTCTGATCCTGGGCATACAGAAATACCACTAACGGCACCCAAATGATCATTGTTCCTACCACAGGGAAGAAGGCAAAAACCCCGGTAAGAAACCCCCAGAGTCCAAATTCCGAAAGCCCGAAGATCCAGTAGCCGATGGTTGCGGTAATGCCTTGTATAATGGAGATCAGGGGTATACCAATGGCGTTCGCCCTGACCATGGTCAGGGTCTCATCTTTCAATTTCTTTACACTATCAGGATGCAGGGGGATGAATTTATTGATGCTGGACTCCATCTCCTTTCTATGCACGTACATGAAATACATGATAAAGAACATCATACCCAGATTACCCAGGATATTCAGTGTGCTATTCAGGAAAGTGGGAATGAAATTGCCGAGCATCTTCTGGACCTGACCCATATTCTCTTTGGTCAGAAGTTCAGTGCCGGTGTAGGCCGATACCCGGGCCGATAGTTCCTGCAACCCGTGCATCAGTTCTTCGGAATGACTGAAAACCCCGCTGATCTTGGGCATCATCACCCGAATGGTAAAATATAGCGGTATGAGTATCCCGATCAGGCTGAGAATGACGTACAACAGGGCCGTCCATTTGGGGGACCATTTCCGGCGCTCTACCAGCCGCTCATAAGAGTTGCGGGTGAGGATATACAACGTGATGGCTCCCAGGAAACCCGGAACAAAAACGTAAAGTTGCTTAACGATCAGGAAGCCCAGCATCAGGATGATGATGAGCAGAACTACCTGCCTGATCCGGTTATTGAACCTTGTTATTTTTTCCACGGTAAATTGTTTAACCCCAAACTTTAGTGCCTTCACTGCAGTTTGAACAAATATCAATGTTTTTCCTGCTATTCATCAACTGTTTCCGGAATGTTCTGTAATTCTCATTATCCCAGGTTTCCCGGAAAGACTGCTGCTTCAGGTCCCCCAGTTGATGCTGCGCATCTTTGTCGAAACAACAGGGTACCACAAGCCCATCCCAGGTGATCACATTGGCATGCCAGAGCTTCCAACAGTGATTCGCCAGTTTGTTTTTGGGAACATATTCGCCGGCTTTGTTCTTTTTATAACGACTGTATTTATCGATGGTGGTAATGAGTCCGTTGGGGTCGTTCTCGTAATCGTACACCTGGGCGGTCTTGAACCACACATCGTCCACCCCGATCTCCTGCCCGAGCTTCTTCACATCTTCGATCTGGTGTTCATTGGGTTTCACCACCAGGAACTGGAATACCACGAACGGCGTTTTACTGTTCATCTCCTTCTTCCAGCGAACGATGTTTTTTGCCCCTGCGATCACCTTGTCCAATTTGCCGCCGACCCGGTACTGCTGGTAGACTTCCTGTGTAGTGCCATCGATCGAAATGATCAATCGGTCCAGGCCCGACTCGATGGTCTTCTTCGCAAGCTCATCCGTCAGGTAATGGGCATTGGTGGATGTTGCCGTGTAGATCTTCTTGCGAGATGCATATTGTACCATATCGAGGAAGGCCGGGTTGAGATAAGGCTCTCCCTGGAAATAGAAGATGAGGTATAACAGCTCACGGTGCATCTCATCGATCGTCTTCCTGAAAAAAGCATTCTCCAGCATTCCCGTGGGCCGGGTAAAGGCTCGAAGCCCGCTGGGACATTCCGGGCAACGCAGGTTGCAGGAGGTGGTGGGTTCGAAAGAAATGGACACAGGGTAGCCCCACTGCACCGGCTTCCCGGTAAGTCGGCTCATGTAAAAACTACCCAGCACCTTCATGGCATTCCAGGCACGGAGGGGGGTCATTTTTGACAGGAGGTTGGCGGTATCGTTCAGGTTGATCTTCGACATTTGATTGTTCATCCACGCTGGTTCCGGACGCTCGGGAAGAACCCTAAAATTAATCATTCCCATCCTTCGTTATACCTAATATCGAACGAACTTTATATCTATGTGGAAATGGTTTGCACTTGTCGGGTTCACCGTTGCATTGGGAACAGAAAATCTGATGGCGCAGTCATTCGGGGTGTTTGAGCAAGAAAAGGCCCGGTACCAGGCCTTAGACAATGCGCTCAAAAACACCACAATAGCCAGCAGCGCTTCGCCCGATTTCACCGTGCATTACTATCGCCTCGAATGGGAAGTGGATCCCGAAGTCCGCCATATCCGCGGTAAGGTCAACTCCGCATTTATCATCACCGCCACTACGCCGAACATCCGGTACGACCTCTCAGATTCGCTGCGGGTGGATAGTGTTACCTATCGGGGCAGCCGGATCAATCATACCCGGCCAGGAAATAATACCCTGCAAGTCAACTTCCCTTCCGCCCTAAATGCAGGCACCAGGGACTCCATAACCATCTTCTACCAGGGCAAACCGCCGGAAAACGGCTACGGCTCCTTTTCCGTATCAACCCATTCCGGCATACCCGTCATGTGGACCCTCAGCGAACCCTATGGCTCGCGGGACTGGTGGCCATGCCGGAATGGACTGGACGACAAGGCCGATTCGATCGACGTCATCATCACCACCCCGGACCGCTATTACGGCACTTCTAATGGTGTACTGGTTTCGGAGAACATTAACGGGGGAAAGCGGACAAACCACTGGAAGCATCGCTACCCCATCGTCTCCTATCTTGTCGCCATCGCAGCCACAAACTACCTTGTGCAACAAGATACCATTAATATAAACGGCAAAATACTGCCTTTACAGCAGTATGTATATCCCGAGGCAGCCGCAGCATGGACCGCTTCCCTGTCCAATACGCGTAACATGATGCGGTATTTCGAACAGCAGTTTGGGCCCTACCCATTCCGCAACGAACGATATGCCCATACCCAGGTGGGCTTCGGTGGCGGCATGGAACACCAGACCAACTCGTTCATGGGCAGCACCAACCGATCCCTCATCGCCCATGAACTGGCCCACCAATGGTTCGGCAACCGCGTCACCTGCGGCAGTTGGCAGGATATCTGGCTGAACGAAAGCTTTGCCATTTTCGGCACCTATGCCTATTCTGAAACCATACTTCCCCCTGCGGAAACCCAAAACTGGTTCCGCTCTGAAGTGGAGATCATCACCAGCAGGCCGGATGGTTCGGTATATGTGAAAGATACCAGCTCCATAGACGCCATTTTTGACTATCGCACCACGTATGTAAAAGCGGGATGGGTAGTCAACATGCTCCGCTGGAAACTGGGTGACGCCAGGTTTTTTGCCGGAGTTCAACAATACCTGTCCGATCCAAAACTATCCTATGGCTTTGCCAGAACAGAAGACCTGAAGCGAAACCTGGAAACCGCGAGCGGGCAGAACCTCGACGAGTACTTCAGCGACTGGGTCTATGGCGAGGGTTATCCGAGCTACCAGTTGCGGTGGTTGCCGCTGGGCACTAAACTGCAACTCTCGCTCAACCAAACCACCTCACACGCCTCTGTCGAATTCTTTGAAATGCCCGTACCCATCCTCTTCAAAAACGCAACCCGCGATACCATTCTCGTAATCAACCACACCCGCAACGGACAAACTGAACTCCACGAACTGGGTTTCATTCCTGACACCGCCTTTATTGACCCCTATGTGAAACTCATTTCTGCAAAAAACAGTACCTCAAAATCAAGCGGTACTACCGTAAAAAATGCAGTAAAACTCTACCCCAATCCAATAGGGGACCAATTTGCCATCCTGCTGAATAATTTCACCTCACCCGCCGCATCCGTTACCATCCACAACGCAAAGGGACAACTGATGTGGAAGCAGGACCTCACCCTCCCAACAGGAAATGACCTCCTGACCATTCCTTCCTCCACCTGGTCAAAAGGGATCTATTTCGTACGTGTAAGAAGCAAGGACTCGAACTTTGTGAAAACCATCCTGAAATAAATTAATTTGCAGGGCATATTCCGGCCCATGCCCCCACGAAAGAAACAAAAAGAACTCACCAAAAGAATACTGCTGGCCCTGCTCTTCGTTGCCTCACTGGGGCTCGTCGGCTATTTCATCTACCAGTGGTGGATGGAAAAACAAGCAGGTTTTGCGCACTATCCCGGGTTTGGCATTTCCCTTCCGGTCGACTATGAAATCCATGGCATCGATGTATCCCACCACCAGAGCGTGATCAGCTGGGACGATGTACAGGCCATGCAGGTGAAAGATGTAAAACTCGGCTTCGCCGTGATCAAGGCAACAGAAGGACTGACGCGGGTCGATTGGCAGTTCCGTCGTAACTGGCGGAAAGCAAAAGAAGCGGGCCTGCCCCGGGGTGCCTATCATTTTTTCCTGGCTACCAAAAGCGGCGTAAAACAAGCCGACAATTTTATCAATACCGTCAAACTGGAAAAAGGAGATCTTCCTCCTGTATTGGATGTGGAAGAAACCTACGGGGTAAAGCCGGCCGACATCACCAAAAGGGTAAAAGAATTCCTCGATGCAGTAGAAAGGCACTATGGCGTTAAGCCCATCATCTATACCAATGTGGACTTTTATAAAAACTATCTCGGGGAAGATTTTGCTGACTACCCGCTTTGGGTGGCTCACTACATACAGAGAAATAAACCCAGGATTGACCGGCAATGGGTGTTCTGGCAACACTCCGAGAAGGGACGCGTGAACGGTATCACCGCTGCCGTTGACTTTAATGTGTTCCACGGGAGTCGTAGTGAATTCGAAGACCTGCTCATCAGGTAATCCCCTCCGGCACCAAATGTCCACCGCCCCTGCAACGTCCACTCCACGGACGTTCCGGCAGTTTTTCCAACCATGGTATGCTGTTTTCTTAAATGGGGTTATCTTGCAGGCTTATTATTAAAAAATGGAATACAGCAAGATCGTATCAGTTACCGGTTTGCCAGGGTTGTTTGAACTGCTGAGCAGCAAAACCGATGGAGCTATTGTTCGTGGCCTGGAAGATAAAGCCACAAAATTCATCTCTTCCCGCCAGCATAACCTTTCTCATCTTGAAAGCATTGAGGTGTATACCGTGTCAGACAATGTGAACCTGGCCGATATTTTCATCGCCATGCAAGGCACTAATGCCCTGCCGGATGAAAAAGATGCCAAGGCCGTAAAGGCATTTTTCGAAAAAGTATACCCCGATCTGGATTTTGAAAGGGTGTACCATAGCGATATGAAGAAGATGGTCCGTTGGTTCACCATCCTCAAAGCCAACGGCGTTGAGATCAAGCTGACTCCGTTTGAAGAAGAAGAAGACGCAGTGGAAGAAGCTCCCGTTGCAGAACCAGCAGCAGAAGCAAAGCCTGCCAAAAAAGCAAAGGCAAAGAAATCAGCAGACGCCGAGAACGAGAAATAATCACCCCATGAATTATTCTGCAGATATCCGTAAAGTGGAAAGGCATTTCCTGCCCTTCGATTTTGTGATCACCGACTGGAATAGCCTCGAACCATGGTACCAGAACCTGCTGGCGCGGAATATCGATACGCCGGAGCAATATGAAAACTGGCTGGCGGACTTCAATGAACTGGAAGCGGTGATCAGTGAAGATGCGTGCTGGAGACAGATCAGGATGACCTGCGATACCACGGATAAGTCATTGGAAGAATCGTTCAACTACTTCTACCTGGAGATCCAGCCCAAGCTGCAGCCCTATTCCGATCAGCTGAATAAAAAACTCATCTCGTCTCCCTTCGTCAAAGAACTTGACCAGAAGAAATATTTCACCTACCTCCGAAATGTAAAGAAAAGTATCGACCTGTTCAGGGAAGAAAATATCCCGCTGCAGGCCGAGATCAATGTACTTCAACAACATTATGGCCAGATCGCCGGCGCAATGACCGTCAATATCGATGGTCAGGAATTCACCCTGCAGCAGGCCGCGAAATTCCTCGAAGATCCGGTTCGCGAAAAAAGGGAAGAAGTATACCGGAAGATCAACGAAAGAAGGCTGCAGGATAAAGGCGCGTTGAACGAGTTGTTCACCAAACTCATCGCATTGCGTAACCAGGTTGCCATCAATGCTGGTTTTGAAAACTACCGCGATTACAAATTCATGGAAATGGGCAGGTTCGATTATACGCCCGAACACTGCTATCAATTCCATGAAGCCGTACGCCTGCATGTGCTCCCCCTGGTGGACCAGATCTTTGAATCGCACAAGAGAAAACTGGGCGTTGAGATCCTCAAGCCATGGGATACAGAAGCAGAACCTCCCGGTATAAAACCGCTGCGGCCATTTAAGGAAGGAAAAGAACTGCTGGATAAAACGGTCAGCTGCCTTTCCGAACTCGATCCTTTTTTTGCGGGTTGCCTGAAGAAAATGGAGGAGATGTCGCACCTGGACCTCGACAGTCGTAAAGGCAAAGCTCCGGGCGGCTATAATATGCCACTCGCAGAAAGTGGCGCGCCTTTCATTTTCATGAATGCAGCAGGACAAATGAGCGATGTTACCACCATGGTACATGAAAGCGGCCATGCCGTCCACTCATTCCTTGCACACCCCCTGCCATTGAACGCCTTTAAAGAATATCCAACGGAAATGGCCGAAGTGGCCAGCATGGCTATGGAACTTTTTTCGATGGACCACTGGCATGTTTTCTTCGACAACGAAGAAGACCTGAAAAGAGCGAAACGCCATCAACTGGAAAGAGTGATCACCATCTTCCCCTGGATAGCTACCATCGATCAGTTTCAACACTGGATTTATGAAAATCCGGTACATACAGATCTGGAAAGAGCGGAAGCCTGGATGAATATCCTCAATCAGTATAGCACATCTGCCATAGACTACAGCGGACTTATGCCTTATAGGAATATTTCATGGCAAAGACAGCTGCATTTATTTGAAGTTCCATTCTATTACATAGAATATGGAATTGCGCAGCTGGGGGCAATCGGATTGTGGAAACAATACAAGGAAAACAAAGAGCAGGCTATCCGCAATTACATATCTGGCTTGAGTCTTGGCGGAACACGCACATTGCCTGAGCTTTATGCAGCGGCGGGTTTATCCTTTGATTTTTCACCCGCAACAATCAAAGAATTAATGGATTTAGTAAGATCCGAGCTCGAAAAACTTAACAACTAATAGAACTACCACTAAAAGGGTATGTTGGAAGATAAACAAGCTTCATACCTTAGTATCAGAATTTAAATACGAAAGTATTTCACATAGCTACTAATCAGAGCCTTAACTAAAAGTCCCGACGTTTTCACGTTGGGGCTTTCTTTTGATACTATTTGCACTCCTTGCATACACCGTTGACGATCATATTGATCTCGGTGGCGGAGTAACCACGGGGAAGCTTAACCGAAGGAATATGGGTATCGTCGAGGCAGGTGGTTTTACCGCAGATCTCGCAGATGAAATGAACGTGATTATCATGGTGATGACCCTGTGAGCAATTCTCCCTGCACAAGGCATAGCGGGTGGCATTATCTGCTGTAGGTATGGTGTGGATGATTCCGTTGTCAATAAAAGTTTGCAGTGTACGGTATACGGTAACCCGGTCAAACCTGTCACCAGTGATCTTTTCAATATCGTGGTGCGCCAATGCATTATCTGTCTGCAGGAAAACCTCCAGGATCGCCCGCCGACTGTCGGTATTACTCAAGCGGTTCTTTTTCAATATTGATAGTGCAAGCTCCATATTCGATTAACTGATTGGCTGATTGGCTAATTGGCTAATTCTTTGTTCTAAAATTCATCACATTTTCTCACATTCATTCATCACATTTCAGCCAGAAGCTGCCTAACATCCAGCACAATCTGTTCCACCTCATCCTTCTTTAGGCCGTCATATATCCCGCGCACCCGGCCGTTCTGGTCTACGAGGCAGAAAAACTGGGTATGTAAGAACTGTTCGTTGATATTCTTGCTGCTGTTTTTCGGATCGTCAAGGATATAACTTTCCCTGGCCGTCCGGTAAAGATCCGCTTTCTTGCCGGTCAGAAACCACCAGTTTGCAGGATCCGCCCCCAGCGAGTCCGCATATCTCTTCAAAACGGGCACAGAATCCGTGTCAGGATCCACCGTATGCGAAAGGATCAGGAAGTTTTTCTCCCCCTTTAACTCGCCATAGATCTTTACCATATTCTTGTTCATCTTTGGGCAGATCCCCTTGCAGGTGGTAAAGAAATACTCTGCGATATATGCCTTCCCCTTTACATC
Source organism: Chitinophagaceae bacterium (assembly GCA_040404045.1). GTDB lineage: Bacteria > Bacteroidota > Bacteroidia > Chitinophagales > Chitinophagaceae > Pollutibacter. The sequence continues at coordinate 36,702 of JBBAJN010000010.1, read as the reverse complement.
TTCATTAGTCACCTGCTTCCCATCCTGGCGGGTAAAGCTGAACGGCAGCACATTGTTTAAGATAGGCAACTGGGTTTTCCCAAAATCTGACACACGAACCATGATCAGGTAGAAACCAATGACCAGCGCGGTGAAAAAAGCAATGTAAAAGATGGTTTTCTTGCTCATGGCATGTAAAGTTACGACCTATTGTCTTTTTAAGCTTTTATTAAATGCAACTTCGTTGCAATTCTATGTATATTTGCGCCTCAAGGGAATAAATGATCAGGATCAATTACGACGCTTTAGGAATAGCTGCCTCCGTGGCCTGCGCGATACATTGTGCAGTGCTGCCACTCGTGCTATCCAGCCTTCCCCTGTTCGGCGTCAATATCATTAACAACGTAAACTTCGAATTGATCATGATCGCCCTGGCTTTCGGGATCGGATTTTACTCCCTTTGGCATGGCTATAAAAAACATCATCATAAGATCTACCCCATGATCCTTTTTGGGGCTGGCATTTCTCTGCTGATGTTAAAGCAATATTTCCACAGCTATCTGCTCAGCTTCCTTATTCCTGCTGTATTGCTTATTGTTGCAGGCCACTGGACCAATTACCGTGCCTGCAAAAAGGCGAGCCACTGCCACCGCGAAGATTGCAACCATTGATTTCGCTTCACTTGTTTTTCTTAAGTATGTTTGACCAGTAAAACCTTGTCAACCATGAAGATCTTCAACCTCATTTTCACCATCCTGTTCATCATCAGCGCGGGGCTGCAATACAATGACCCCGACCCGTTCATTTGGATCCCGATCTATCTTTTTGGCGCCTTTCTCTGTTTCCGCGCCTACCAGGGGAAGTATTTCCAATCGCTCTACATCACCGCCATACTCATCTATAGCGCTTATGCCCTTTACCTGTTCTTCGATCACAATGGCGTCTTGTCGTGGGCAAATGATCATGCCGCCGAAAGCCTGGTCCAAAGCATGAAGGCCGAGAAACCCTGGATCGAAGAAACCCGTGAATTCGGGGGCCTGCTGATCCTTATGATCGCTATGGCCGTCAATCTGATCTATACCATCCGGCAAAAAAGAATGCCAGCATAACGCTGGCATTCTCCGTACTTTAAACGATTTGCAATTACTTCTTCGCTTCAGGAGACTTGATGATCACCGAACTGGATCCTGTAAGTGGCTTAAGGTTGACACCGCCTTTATCTAGGTACGTAGCAGAGATCTGCATGAGTTTACCGCCCTGCACATCTTTCTCACCGGGGGTAATGGTTCCCTCTGCAGGCAGCGATTTTTGCTCTGGTTTGCTTAAGGACAGGATATAACTGACGATCTTATCGGCATCAGCAGGCTTAAGATCAGGATGAGCTGCCATAGGCACTTCACCCCATACACCGCTTCCCCCTTTGATGATCTTGTTGACCAGATACTCGCTGGCCTTCTTATCCTTCGCATATTTCCTGGACACATCGGCGTATCCGGGTCCTATAGATTTTTCATTCACCTTATGACAGGTTTTGCAATCCAGGGTCTGTACCAGCGCCTTCCCTTCCATGATCGCACTTACACCCTGATGACCAACCACCTGGGCCTTATCCATCCCGCTGATATAGTCCACATTGACAAAAAGGCGGGCCGGGTCTATCTTCGTTCCATCTTCCTTGTCACTTACTGAAACTTTATAAGCAACTGGCTGTCCTGCTACCATGGACGTTGCCGCCGTTTCGATCTTCACTTTCGGAGCTTCGTTACCTGCGTACACATTGACGGGTGTGCTCTTGCCCTTGGCACCTTTATCATCTTTCACTTCTACGTAAATAGCATAGTCACCGGCAGTGGGTAAAGTAACCGTTGTATTCGGCTCCCTGGTTTCTTTCACGCTTTTGCCATAATGCCATACATAAGTGACTTTGTCGCGGTCCGCATCCTTAGAACCTTCAGCCGATAACTTTACCGTTAAGGGAACTGAACCCGAAGTCTTGTCTACCTGTACAAAAGCCTTAGGCGCCCTGTTACCATAATTGAAATCGATCCTTGATAAAGCGGCATTAGCGTTCTTCGAGAACCAGCCGGTTCCATATTCCAGCACATAGAGCCGTCCATCAGGACCCACTTCAATGTCTATTGGCGAATTGAATTTGAGATCTTCCAGCACCGGTTCCATCTTCACATAGTCGCCCTGCCCATTCATGGTAGTGGCCCTGATCCAGCCACGGATCCAATCATAGTGGATCAACTTGCCGTTGTAGTACTCTGGATACCGGGTTTCTTTGGGATAGAGGTCAGTGTAGTATACGGGGCCGGCCATGGCATTTCGGCCACCGGTACCCGTCTCGGGAAACTCATTAGAAGCAGCGTAGGGATACCAGATAAATGCAGGAGATACAGGCGGAAGTTCCCTTAATCCCGTGTTGTACCTGGAGTCGTTGATGGGCTTTGCGGGATCGTAGAGTTCGCCAATAGCGCCGGTGGTATAATCATACCTGCGGTAAGGGTAATTGTTCCCTACAAAAAACGGCCATCCGAAAAATCCTGCCTTACGGGCCTGGTTCAATTCATCATAGCCTCTTGAGCCCCGCGTATCCATGCTGTCATTGCTGGCATCAGGACCTACTTCGCCCCAATACAGAAACCCGGTTTTCTTATCCACGGATATGCGATAGGGATTCCTGTTGCCCATCACATAGATCTCAGGCTTTGTTTTATCCATGCCCTTCGGGAACAGATTTCCTTCAGGAATGCTGTAGCTTCCGTCCGCATGTACCTTGATGCGCATGATCTTACCGCGCAGGTCGTTCGTGTTCCCGGAACTGCGCCTGGCGTCGTACTGTTGAAATCCCGGGCGATCATCCATCGGGCCATAGCCTTTCAGCTGATGAACAGAGTTGGGCTGATCGAACGGTGTGGCGTTGTCGCCTGCTGAAACAAAAAGATTTCCGTCAGGACCGAAAGCTATGGATCCCCCTGTATGGCAACAGATGTTACGTTGCGAATAGAACTGAAGGATGACCTTCTCTGACTTCAGATCGAACACGCCGTTCTTAAACACAAACCTCGAAAGTCGGTTTACAGAAGTATCCAGCGGAGAATAGAAAATGTAAACGAAGTTATTCTTTGCGTAGTCAGGATCAGCTGCAAGTCCAAGTACGCCTTCCTCTGCATTCACCCCGGGTGCACTGGCCTTATGATAGGGATTGATCTTTGCCACCTGCGAGAGCTTTTTGGTTTTATTGTTGTAAAACATCACCTCGCCCTTGCGTTGTACCACCAGGATATCGAATCCCGGTAGAATGGCCATTTCTATCGGCTCGTCAAAACCCGTAGCAAGCAGGTTCCTGGAAAAGCGATCTGCATCGGGGACCCTCAGCGTAGTCGCTTTGGAATAATCCAACACCACGTTCTTGCCAACAGCATACTTAATTCCACCCAACACATGCTGGAGATAAGCAGGTTCTGAATAGCACTCATTGGTATGGCCGAATGCGGTGTAGAAAGCACGGCCACCATCATACTCATGGTACCAGGCCATGGGATGATATTCGCCGGTCTGCCCGCCCTGGTAAGATTTTTCATCGATCGAAACCAGCAGCTTTACATCTTGCTGACTGGGTGCTTTTTTCCAGTCATACCATTCGTCGGTTCGCTCCCACACAGCAGGCAGATGCTTCGTGCTTTCATGCGTATGGTCATGCACCGTCAGCTTTGCAGGTTGTATCTTGGGGTGCGTTTTGAAATAAGCGCCTACCAATTTTCCGTACCATGGCCACTGGTATTCGCAGTCGGCCGCCGCATGGATACCTACAAACCCGCCGCCTGCCTGGATATATCTTTCAAAATCGGCTTGCTGGACATGGTTGAGCAGCGTGCCTTTGGTATCCGCCGTATTTAAAAATATCACGGCGCTATAACGCTTGAGTGAATCTTCGGTAAAATAGTTGCTGTTGGTGGTGGTGTCTACGTCAAAGCCATTCTCACGACCGAGTTTCTGCAAAGCGGCAACGCCGGTGGGAATGGATGAGTGATAGAAAGAAACGGTCTTAGAGAACACCAGGATCCGCGGTTTGGCAACTGGCTTACGCACAGAACCCATGAAAAAAAACGCCGCTCCAATAAGGACCGCAATCGACAATAAATACTTCATCTGCTTATAATATATACTTGTTACAATTTCCGGATCGAGATATTTTTATACCATGTGCCGCCGCCATGATCCTGCAGGGCGATCTTTCCTTTCGATGTTTTAGCAAAGCAGCACTCGGAACCGAATTTGCTGGCCGCAACTATCTTATTCCATCCCTCATCCCAAACATTTGTGCTGATGGCTTTCTTCCCGTTCACAATGAACTCAAGTTTCTTATTCTTGAACCGGATGACCGATGTATTCCATTCGCCGGTAGGTTTGATATACTCGGTAGGACAGGGGATCAGATCATACAGGGAAGCCGCCATTTGAACAGGCTTCAGCGGATCCGGGTAACCCACGTTGTCGATCACCTGAAACTCAGGGCCGGTGATGAAGGTGGCACCGAACTTTGGCTCCTCCTGAACCCAGAAAATCACGCCCCCGTTGTACCCTTTGGCCACTTTCCAGTCAAACTTCAGCTCAAACTCATCGAAACTCTCATTCGTTACCAGGTCACCACGACCTTCCTTTGAAGATGCATCGAGGTATAGAGCTCCGTCCTGCACCACCCAGGCAGTAGGTTGATTCACTGGTTTATTGTATGTATGCCATCCTGCGGTGGACTTTCCATCAAATAATGACACCCACTTACCCTTTTGCGCCGAGGCCTGGCCGATGCACAAGAAAGAGACTGCAATGATCAGAAGCTTATTCATATTATTGATTCGTTTGATGCTAAATTTAAAATTAACTGATGACATGAGCGCATTTAATAATAGAAAAGCGGACCAGCAATACCCTGATCCGCTTTTTATGTTTTCAATTGTCCATTTATTTGCATCTTGCCTGATGCCTGCATCAAGGCCCTTACTCCGGGTTATCCACGATAAGTTTCCTTCCTAAAGTATCCTGATCTTGATATTACGGTACCATACAAGGTCACCATGATCCTGCAGCACGATATGCCCTTTGGTATATTTTGCAAAATCGGCCATGGTTTTAAATTTACTACCGGCTACCAGTTTATCCCACTGGGCATCGCCCATGGTGGTGCTGACCACGTTCACGCCATTCATGAACAGGTCCAGTTTCCGGTTGAGGATCCTGATCTCTGCTTTGTTCCACTGGCCAGGGCCTTTCACAGGCTCGGAACTGGATTTGATCAGGTCATAAAGATCTCCGGCCCGGTGTGAAATGATCTTACCGTCGTTATGGCCATCATTGTCGAGCACCTGCATTTCCGGTCCGGTGTAATACGGATGCTTGAATTTGGGATCTTCCTGTGAGAGGAAGATGATGCCGCTATTGCCTTTCTCTGATATCTTCCACTCCACAGAAAAATGAAAATTCTCGTACTCGGCATCGGAAACCAGATCGCCGTTACCGGAAGGTTTACCGTCTACTTTTGCAGAGGGGTCAAACATCAGGGTACCGTTCTCAGATTTCCAGGAGGAACCATCTGTACGGTTCAGGTATATATGCCAGCCCTTCTTTGTTGTGCCATCGTACATAAGTTGCCAGCCCTCTTTCTTCTCAGCTTTGGTCAGCACATTGACCGGAGCATTGTCCGAGGCAGATTGGCTTGACTTCGATGAGGAGCAGGACGCGAACAGGATAACAGTAAAGAAGACCGCAGTAAGTATTCTCATATTATTTCTTCATCGATAATATGTAAGAAACCATGGCCTCTGCATCTTCCTGTGACAGGTTTGGATGCGGGGTCATGGGAAGTTCTCCCCAGACACCTTTGCCACCTGCGATCACTTTACCAGCCAGCATTTTTACGTTAGCTGGTGTGTTGGGATATTTCTTGGCAACATCAACATAAGATGGGCCGATGACTTTAACGGCATCCTGGTGGCAAGTCCTGCAATCAGATGCTTCGATCAATGCTTTACCATCTTTCCCTGCGGGAGCAGCAGCTGTTGCAGGTGCCGCGGGTGCAGGCAATGCCGCTGCAGTATCAGCCGCAGGTGCTGTTGTCGCCGGTGAACTTGACTCACCGCCGATCTGCGAATTCTTGTTCTCTTCATTGTTGCTCACGGGTGTTGAAGACTCACTGGATCCACCACCGCAGGCATAACACGCTGTTACCACAGCAAAAACCACAAATAATTTTTTCATTTCTGAGTTATTTTACGCTTCGAAGTTAGTTTAGGATTTTTAAAATCTGCTTTTTATAGCTTCCTATATTCCAAGTATTCTCCTGTTCAGTTCTTCATTGCTCCCTGTTCCGGCAAAATCATCGAACGCTTTCTCCGTAACCCGGATGATATGATCACGAATGAACATAGCGCCTTCGCGTGCGCCATCCTCGGGATGTTTCAGCGCGCATTCCCATTCCATCACGGCCCAACCCTTGAAATTGTTGCCCGTGAGTTTACTGAAAATGGCTCCGAAATCCACCTGGCCATCGCCCAGTGAACGGAATCTTCCGGCCCTCTCCACCCAGTTCTGGTAACCGCCATAAACGCCCTGTTTACCCGTTGGGTTGAACTCAGCGTCTTTCACATGGAACATTTTGATCCGCTCGTGGTAGTGATCGATATATGCAAGATAATCAAGGCACTGCAGTACAAAATGGCTGGGATCGTAGAGCAGGCAGGCCCTGGGATGCTGATCCACTTTGTCGAGGAACATCTCATAGCTGATACCATCGTGGAGGTCCTCCCCCGGATGGATCTCGTAGCAAAGATCTACTCCATGCTCATCGAACTGGTCCAGGATGGGCCTCCAACGTTTCGCCAGTTCCGTGAAACCGGTCTCCACCAACCCTGCCGGCCGCTGCGGCCAGGGATAAACAGTATGCCACAACAGCGCGCCACTGAAAGTAGCGTGAGCGTTCAAGCCGAGGTTGCGAGATGCGGCAGCGGCATACTTAAGCTGCTGCACGGCCCAGGCCGTCCTCTCGGTAGCATTGCCCCGCACTTCAGGAGGCGCAAACCCATCAAAAAGCTCATTATATGCAGGATGAACGGCAACTAATTGCCCTTGTAAGTGTGTACTTAGTTCCGTGATCTCCATCCCCGTCTCTTCCACAATGCCCCTCACCTCATCGGCATAATCCTTACTCTCAGCAGCAAGTTTCAGGTCAATGCACCTGGGATCCCAGGTGGGGATCTGCACGCCGCGGAAGCCGAGCGACTCCGCCCAGAGGCAGATCGATTGTAAATTATTGAACGGGGCCTGATCGCCCATAAACTGCGCCAGGAAAATACCAGGTCCTTTTATCGTGTTCATGATTGTTCTGTTTTCTAGTTTACAATTGGCTAATTAACTATTTGGCTAATTGGCTAATTTAAAAGACAGCCTGCATTAAAGAATCAGCTAATTAGTTAATTAGCCAATGAGCCAATTCAGACAACGTGGTCAAACCATTTTTGATCTGATTGACTGCTGGCGACCACGTTGTCGATGAACGCCATTCCACGGATACCGTCTTCCACCGTAGGGAAGTCAAGCATCTCGGCAGTAGGCTCCGCTCCATCCATCCTGGCCGCAAGGGTCAGGGAGAAGTTGCGGTAAATATTTGCAAACGCTTCGAGGTATCCTTCCGGGTGACCGCCTGGGGTCCTGGACACATGAATCGCGTAAGAAGACAACCTGTCGCCGTAATTACCCCCCGCACGCAAAATCTGCGTCGGCTGGTCCAGCCATTTTACCAGCATCGTATTCGGTTCATGCTGCGCCCACTCGATGCCGCCCTTCTCACCATAAACCCTGATCTTCAGGGCATTCTCCTCGCCGGCAGCCACCTGCGATGCCATCAGCACGCCCGCAGCGCCGTTCTCGAACCTCAGCAACACATTCCCATCATCGTCTAACATCCTTCCTTCTACCATCACATTCAAATCCGCACAGATCTTCGAGATCTTCAAACCCGTGATATATTCTGCCAGATGGGCGGCATGTGTTCCAATATCGCCCATGCAACCGCTTTTCCCGCTTTTCTTGGGATCAGTCCTCCAGGCAGCCTGTGCATTGCCTTCACGCTCGGTCAACTTACTCAGCCAGCCTTGCGGATACTCTACCCACACCTTCCTGATCTTCCCCAGCGCACCACCCTTGACCATCTGCTTGGCATGTTTCACCAGCGGATAACCTGAATAGGTATGCGTCAGGCAAAGGATCAGGCCGGTCTCCTCCAACTTCTGCTTCAGCTGGCGGGCTTCATCCAACGTAAACGCGATCGGCTTCTCGATGACCACGTGGAAACCATGGTCCAACGCCATCATTGCAGGGCCAAAATGCGCAAAATTCGGGGTCACAATGGTGACAAAATCCATGCGCTGATCCACTGGAAGCGCAGCCTCCTTCGTGATCATTTCCTCGTATGTCAGATAGATCCTGTCTTCCGGGAGGAACAACGACTTTCCGGAATCTTTCGCGATCTCAGGATTGATGCTGAGCGCGCCACAACAGAGCTCGATCATCCCGTCCATAAAAGCAGCATGACGGTGGATGGCACCAATAAAGGCATCCTTGCCTCCACCGACCATTCCCATTCTAAGTTTTCGGTTCATGGAATATATTTTGTTAAGGGCAACTAATTTATGAAAACAAACCGCTCATTGTTCAAAAAAAAAGAGGAACCATCAGGTTCCTCTTCATATAAACAGTATCAGAATAAATTAAGCCGTGGCCACCTTCTTCCTGGACGTGATAAAATACAGGATGGCAAAAGCCACTATCAGGATAGCAGGGAAAACCAGCATATTGGTCAGCGTCGCCTGGCCGGCAGCGAGGTCCGCTGCATCACCAGCGAGTCCTGTTGCTTCAGCAGCTGCCTTATTGCCTTTGATCCATCCGCCAATGATCGGCTGGAATATGGAAGAAGAGAACATGCCAATGCCACCCATGATGGAAAGACCCAAGGCTCCCGTCTCTGGAAGGTACTGGCCAACAAAGCCCAGCATATTGGGCCAGAAATAACAAATGCCAAGGGCGTAGAAAACCGCGGCTACATACAACATCGTTCCACTCATGGTGCTCAGCATAAAGATCCCGAGCGCCGCAAAAATGGCGGATCCCAACAACACACCCACCGTATTGATCTTCGCTACCAGAGGACCCGCGAAATAACGACCCACTGCCATCAGACCCGTTACCAATGCCAAAATCAACATGGGGCTGGCGCCTGCTTTTGCCAGGATGGGGCCTACCCACTGCTGGGGACCGAACTCGGAAATGGCAGTCAGCGCCATACAGGCTGCCATGAACAGGTATAGCGGATTCAACATCGCCTTGAAACTGGCCAGTGGCGAACGCGCTTCTGCACGGGGCTCAGGGAAAGCCTGACCCCAGAATAACAGGGCATAAATGATGGTAGGGATGAGGATCACCCAGATCTGGGCCTGCCAGGAAAGTCCTGCTTCCGTCATGAATTTGGATACAAGCGCGCCAATGACAATACCGCCCGGGAACCACATGTGAAACTTATTCAATTTGCTGTGAAACTCATTGCCAGTATAGGAATCCGCGATCATCGGATTACAGGCCGCTTCAGTACAACCGTTACCAATACCAATCAACAGCGTTGAAATCAGCAATACACTATAACTGCTCGCATAAATGGTGGTCAAGATGCCAATCGCATGGGCAATAAAAGCGATCTGCATGATGAGCTTGGGGCCAATCTTAGCATAGAAAATACCACCCAGGATCATCGAGATGGGAAAACCAAGGAACCACATGGAATTGATGGTCCCCAGTTGCACCGTATCCAGGTTGAGCTCCGTGCCAAGCTGGGTAAGGATACCCGCTCGAATACTAAAGGAAAATGCCGTAGTGATCAGGGCAAAGCAACTCGCCAGGAACAGGCGGTTTGCATTAACAGGTTGAGTCATAACTGTGTTGTTTTGGATTTGTTTTCGCTTGTTGTTAGGTTGAAACTAAAAAAATTATTACTTATTAAAAAATTGGTTATTGAGCCATTGGTACAAATCCTTAAATTACAATCCCAACATTTCATATGTCCCAAAACCAGTCAAGGCGTCGCGCACTTAAGAATATGATGATGAGCTCTGTAGCCGTAGGCGCACTCTCGTCATTTTCAACAAACCCTTCCACCGAAAATAAAAAAACCGCATTGAAAGGTAATATAAACCACGCTGTTTGTCGCTGGTGTTATTCATCCATTCCCCTGGAAGAATTTTGTGCCGCCTCCAAAGAGATCGGCATTAAGGCCATTGACCTCGTTGGGCCCAAAGACTGGGCAGTCCTGAAGAAACACGGCCTCCACTCATCCATGTGCAATGGCGCTGAGATCAGCCTGACAGAAGGATGGAACGATAAATCCTACCACCAGAAGCTGATCCAGAACTATACAGAGATGATCCCCCTCGTGGCAAAAAACGGTTATACCAACCTCATCTGCTTTTCCGGCAACCGGAAAGGCAAGGACGACGAAACCGGGCTTGCCAATTGCGCCGAAGGCATCAAACAGATCATGTCCATAGCTGAAAAGAATAATGTCATGGTGATCATGGAACTGCTGAACAGCAAGATCAATCACAAAGACTATCAGTGCGACAAAACGGCTTGGGGTGTGGAACTGGCCAAGCGCATCGGTTCCCCCAACTTCAAATTACTGTACGATATCTATCACATGCAGATCGACGAAGGCGATGTGATCCGGACCATCAAAGATAATCACCCCTATATCGGTCACTACCACACCGGTGGTGTACCCGGACGAAACGAAATAGACAATACACAAGAGCTGTACTATCCCGCCATCATGCAGGCCATCGTTAAAACCGGATTCAAAGGCTATGTTGCCCAGGAATTCATCCCAACCTGGCCAGATAAGATTGCAGCGCTCCGGCAGGGCGTAGAGATATGCGATGTATAAGCAGGATGTTATTTTTATGTTGAACGATTTATTCTTTTACTATGGCTGACAATGTGTACGATGCGATCGTGGTTGGTTCCGGCATCAGCGGAGGCTGGGCGGCAAAAGAACTGACAGAGAAGGGACTTAAAACCCTGATGCTCGAACGTGGACGGAATATTGAGCACGTCAAAGATTATGTAAACGCCAACAAGGCGCCATGGGAATACCCGCATCGCGGTGGCAGGACGCAGGAGATGATCAAAAATTATCCCGTGCTGAAGCGAGACTACCCCCTCAATGAAACCAACCTCGAATTCTGGGCCAACGACCAGGACTGCCCCTACACTGAAGTGAAGCGGTTCGACTGGTATCGGGGTTATCAGGTGGGCGGCCGCTCCCTCACCTGGGGAAGGCAGAGCTATAGGCTCAGTGAGTACGACTTTGAAGCCAATGCCAAAGACGGTATCGCCGTTGACTGGCCTATTCGATATAAAGATCTGGCCCCCTGGTACGATCATGTTGAACGCCATATCGGCGTCAGTGGCAACCGCGATGGTGTGCCTCAATTACCAGACGGACAGTTTCTTCCTCCGATGGATATGAATTGCGTAGAGAAATCGGTTGCGTCAAGGATCAAGGAACATTATAAGGGATCAAGGCTGATGACCATCGGGCGAGTCGCCAACCTGAGTGTTCCGCATAAAGGACGCACCAATTGCCAATTCAGAAATAAGTGCTGGCTGGGTTGCCCTTTCGGCGCATACTTCAGTACGCAGTCGTCTACCCTGCCCGCTGCTATGGCCACTGGCAACCTCACCCTTCGCCCATTTTCCATTGTAACCGAAGTGATCTACGATAAGGATACCCAAAAAGCAAAAGGCGTTCGGGTACTCGATGCCGAAACAAATAAGACGTTCGAATATTTCGCTAAGGTCATCTTCCTCAATGCCTCCGCCCTCAATTCAACCTGGTTGCTCCTGAACTCCGCAACGGACGTATGGGCCGGCGGACTGGGCAGCAGCAGCGGCGAACTGGGTCATAACCTGATGGATCACCATTTCCGCTGCGGCGCCAATGGCACCGTGGAAGGATTTGAAGACAAATACTATTATGGCCGCAGACCGAATGGCATCTATGTTCCCCGATTCCGGAACCTGAACGGTGAGCAGCGCGACTATATCCGGGGATTCGGCTACCAAGGCGGCGGAAGCCGGCAAGGCTGGAGCAGGAACGTAGCAGAACTGGGCATCGGCGCCGAACTCAAAGATGCCCTGTCAGAACCCGGCCAATGGACCATGGGCATGACGGGCTTCGGCGAGACACTGCCCTACCACGAAAACAAAGTCACACTGGATAAAACGAAAAAAGATAAATGGGGCCTTCCCGTTCTTGCCATCGACGCAGAAACGAAGGAGAATGAAAAGAAGATGCGCAAGGATATGATGAACGATGCGGCAGAGATGCTCGAGATCGCTGGCGTTAAGAATGTGAAAACATTCGATAACGATTACGCACTCGGCATGGGTATCCATGAAATGGGTACGGCACGCATGGGCAGGGACCCCAAAACATCCGTGCTGAATGCAAACAATCAAATGTGGGATTGTAAAAATCTTTTTGTCACAGACGGCGCTTGCATGACCTCAGCAGCATGCCAGAATCCATCCCTGACCTATATGGCGCTCACTGCACGCGCAGCAGATTTTGCTGTCAGTGAATTGAAGAAGGGAAACTTGTAGGAACACCTTCATTTCTTACGTTTTCACATTCATTCAAACACATTCATCACATTAAACACATTTATCACATTTGAATACGTTCGATGCAATCGTAGTAGGCTCAGGCATCTCCGGCGGTTGGGCCGCTAAAGAGCTTTGCGAAAAAGGCCTCAAGACCCTGATGCTTGAACGCGGCGCCCAGGTGGAGCACGTCAATGATTATAAAACGGCCAACATGAATCCCTGGGACTTCCCCCACGGATTATCGCTCTCTTTGAAAGAAAAGGAAAAGTATCCTGTACAGACCCGCCACTATTCCATCAAGGAAGACAATAAGCATTTCCATGTTGTCGATGTTGAAAATCCCTATACGGAAAAGCAGCGGTATGATTGGATCCGCGCGGATGTGGTGGGCGGAAGATCACTGCTCTGGGGCCGCATGTCGTTTCGCTGGAGCGACCTGGATTTCGAAGCCAATGCAAAAGACGGGTATGGCGTAGACTGGCCCATTCGTTATAAAGACCTCGCGCCATGGTACGATTATGTAGAAAGATTTGTAGGCATCACCGGCAAGGCCGAAGGTATTCCGCATCTACCCGATTCACTGTTCCAGGCACCCATGGCCATGAACTGTGTGGAAGAACATATTAAAGGGAAACTCGAAAAAACATATCCCGGAAGAAAACTCATCCATCCCCGCGCGGCGCACCTCACACAGAAACTCCCGGGCAGGGATGCCTGCCAGTACAGGAACCTTTGCCATCGAGGTTGCCCATTCGGCGCATACTTCAGTACGCAGTCGTCTACCCTGCCCGCTGCCATGAAAACAGGAAACCTGACCGTAAAAACCGGCATGATCGTCAACCGGGTGATCTACGATGAAAAAACACAACGCGCTTCAGGCGTAGAGGTTCTGGATCGCGAAACCAATAAAACATATGAATTCTTCGCTAAGGTCAACTTCCTGAACGCTTCTACTGTTGCTACCACTGAACTCTTACTGAATTCAACCAGCCACAGTTTCCCAAATGGCCTGGGCAATAACTATGATGTGGTGGGAAGATACCTGATGGACCACCACAAGACCGGCGGTATCAGTGCCGACTTCGAAGGATTCGAAGACAAATATTATTTCGGCCGCCGCCCTTCAGGCGTTTATCTTCCAAGGTTCAGGAACATCGGAAACGATAAAGCAGATTTCCTTCGCGGCTGGGGCGCGCAGGGCAGCGCAAGCAGGTCAAGGGCCACGGCCTCCGGAATAGGGGCCGAATTCAAAGAGGCTGCATCGGAGCCCGGCGGATGGCGATTCGGGCTCAGCGGATACGGTGAGTGCCTACCCTATAAAGAGAACAGGATCACCCTGAATACAGACGTAAAAGACAAATGGGGCCGGCCTACACTTACCCTCGATTGCGGATTCAAAGAGAACGAAAAGAAGATGCATGCCGATATCGTCAACAACCTGAAAGAAATCCTGGAAACGGTGGGCGGCAAAAACATTAGGCATAATGAACAGATGTCGTTCCCCGGCAATGCAAACCATGAAATGGGCACCGCAAGAATGGGGCGCGATCCAAAAACATCTGTACTAAATAAGTGGAACCAGATGCACGATGTAAAAAATCTGTTCATCACCGATGGCTCCTGCATGACGTCATCATCCTGTGTGAATCCTTCACTTACCTTTATGGCGCTAACCGCGAGAGCAGTGGACTATGCAGTCAGGGAAATGCAAAGAATGAATATGTAGTTCACCGTTAACCGTACTACTTTCTTCGATTCAAAAAATCGTATATTTATTTAATGGAAGCTTTAAAGATCGAAATATTAAATCCTAAGGCCTTAAAGCTTATTAAAGGTATGGAAGACTTGAAATTGATAAAGGTTACGCCAGAACCTAAGGATAAGTTTGAGCAGTACTTGAAGAAAATGCGAAGTAAGGCGAAAACTGCCCCAAGTCTTGCAGAAATAACCAAAGTTGTAGAACAGGTTCGATCTGAACGTTATGCAAAGAAAAAACGGTCTTAGAATTGTAATTGATACAAATCTTTGGATCAGTTTTTTGATTTCTAAGTCGTTTCAAAAACTTGATCATATAATACTTTCATCTTCGCCGAAGATCTATTTTAGTGCCCAACTTCTGGAGGAGCTTCATCAATCGGTATTGAAGCCAAAACTTGCAAAGCATTTTGGCACAAATGCCATTGAGGAAATGTTGGTTGCTATGTCTGATTTTATTGAAATAATTGATGTGAAATCCAATGTAGTAGTTTGTAGAGACCCTAAAGACAATTTTGTACTGGCATTATGTAAGGATGCAAAGGCGGATTATTTGCTAACCGGAGATAACGATCTATTAGCAATAAATGAGTTTGGGAATACTAAAATCGTCACCATAACCGAGTTTATTTCAGGGAAAAAGTAGCATTCAAAATTATACTTGTTGCATTAACCACATTCATCTGACAAATTCAATGCATTTCTCACATTTACCACATTAATCACATTTACCACATTACCATATGTACGACGCAATAGTAGTAGGTTCGGGCATCTCGGGCGGTTGGGCCGCAAAAGAACTTTGTGAAAAAGGATTGAAAACTTTATTGCTGGAGCGTGGCCGCAACGTAGAGCATTTAAAAGACTATCCCACTGCTACCATGAACCCATGGGATTTTAAACACCGCGGCAAGGTCGACCAATTGAAACGGGATAACCCCATCCTCGCGAAATGTTACGCACTCGATGAAGGCACCGAACATTTTTTTGTGAAGGACGATGTGCACCCTTACGTACAGGAGAAACCGTTCGACTGGATACGGGGCTACCAGGTGGGTGGGAAATCGCTGATCTGGGCGCGGCAAACACAGCGATGGAGTTCTTTCGATTTTGAGGGTCCCGGGCGCGACGGATTTGCAGTAGATTGGCCCATCCGATATAAAGACATCGCCCCCTGGTACAGTCATGTTGAACGCTTCGCCGGGATCAGCGGCGGGAAAGATGGACTGGAAACACTGCCGGACAGTGAGTCAATGCCGCCTTTTGAAATGAATTGCGTGGAGAAAGAGATCGCTGGTAAAGTGGGAGCCGCCTATAAGGACCGAAACGTGATCAATGGCCGCTGCGCACACCTCACCAAGCCCGCACCCATTCATGCCCAACAGGGAAGGGGCCAATGCCAGGCAAGGCACCTCTGCTACCGCGGCTGCCCATTCGGCGCCTATTTCAGCTCCAACTCATCCACCATCCCCTGGGCCATGAAAACAGGTAACCTGACCCTGCAACCCAATAGCGTGGTGCACTCTGTTATCTACGACGACAGCAAGGGTAAAGTAACCGGTGTACGTGTAGTTGATGCCGAAACAAAAAAGATGACCGAGTATTATGCAAAGGTCATCTTCCTCAATGCGGCATGCCTCAACACCAACCTGATCGCACTCAACTCCACCTCCAAAAGATTTCCAAACGGCCTGGGCAATGATAACGGACTGCTGGGCAAATTCATGGCTTTCCACAATTACCGCGGTACCGTTACCGCCACTATGGAAGGCTTCGAGAACAACTACTACTTTGGCAGAAAACCGACGCAGGCCATGCTGCCCAATTTCCGAAACGTCCGGAAACAGGAAACTGATTTCCTTCGCGGATATATGGTCCATTTCAGCGCAGCAAGAACAGGATGGCAAAAGGGATTGGGTATGGAAGGTATCGGCGCAGATTTTAAAAATGCCCTGACTGAACCCGGCACCTGGAATGTATTCATGATGATGCAGGGCGAACATATCCCCCAAGAATCAAGCCGCGTCTACCTCCATCCAGAATTGAAAGATCAATGGGGCATTCCCCAACTGGTGACAGATATTGAATTTAATGACAATGACCTGAAGATCCTGGCCGATTTCCACCAGCAGGGTTCAGAAATGCTGGAGAAGTCAGGCGCAAAGAACATCAAGCAGCACGACAGCAAACAGGCGCCTGGTCTCGATATCCATGAAATGGGCGGTATCAGGATGGGGAACGATCCCAAAACATCCCTGCTCAACAAATGGAACCAGTTCCACCATGCGCCAAATGTATTTGTGACCGATGGCGCTTGCATGGTATCAACGTCAACTCAAAACCCGTCGCTCACCTATATGGCCCTGACCGCGAGGGCAGTGGACTACGCAGTCAGCCAACTTAAAAAAGGGGAGATATAGAGATTAGCGAATGAGCCAATTAAATCCGCCAATCCTTTAATCCGCTAATTTTTTTGTAATTTGATCATCCTATAAAGTAAAGAAAATGAACAGACGCGAAGCACTGAATATGGTAGCCCTGCTGATGGGCGGAACCATTGTTGGAGGCTCAGTATTCCTGGAAGGCTGTAAAACGTCAGATAAAAAAGCGGCTGTAGCCCTGCCTCTTACCGCTGCCCAGATCGCATTTCTGGATGAAGTGGCAGAGACCATCATTCCCACTACCAATACCCCGGGAGCAAAAGCAGCTAAAGTGGGTGAGTTCATGCATGTCATGGTCACCGATGCATATGACGAAAAAGACCAGGCCATCTTCATTGACGGCATGGGTAAGCTGGATAATGCCAGTGATAAAAAATTCAACGCTGAATTTATGAAACTCAACCCCGAGCAGCGTAAAGAACTGCTTAGTGAGATCGATAAAGAAGCGAAAGAATATGCGTCCAAAAAGAAGAAGGAAGATCCCAACCACTACTTTACACTCATGAAGCAACTGACCCTGCTTGGCTATTTCAGCTCCGAAGTGGGTGCCACTCAGGCGCTTCGTTATGTTCCCATACCAGGCAAATACGAAGGCTGCATTGATTACAAAAAAGGAGATAAAGCCTGGGCACTGTAATCCCCGTTACTGTCTTTTGACACGGACCACTTAGTTATAAATAAATCACTAACCTTTCGCAATAATGCATAGAAGAAAGTTCTTACAGAACGCAGGACTGGCAACAGCAGGCATCACATTAGGCCTTGGCCTCACATCAGCTAAACCCATCAACCGATTCGGGATTCAACTCTATACCTTACGTGATATCATTGGCAAAGATCCAAAAGGCGTTCTAAAACAACTTGCCTCTTTCGGTTACAAGCAAATCGAAAGCTACAGCGGCCCTTCGGGAATATTCTGGGGGATGAAGAACACAGAGTTCAAATCTTACCTGGACAGCCTCGGCATAAAAATGATCTCCAGCCATTACGACTATGAAAAAGACACCGAGAGACTCGCGCCCCAGGCAGCGGAGATCGGCATGGAATACCTGATTTGCCCATATCTGGGCAAACAAAAATCACTGGACGATTATAAGCGCATCTCGGACAAATTCAATAAAGCCGGAGAGATCTGTAAGAAAAACGGATTGAAATTCGCCTATCATAACCACGGCTATTCGTTCGAAGCCGTGGATGGCGTATTCCCGCAGGATGTGATGATGCAAGCCTGTGATCCCACACTGGTCGATTTTGAAATGGATATCTACTGGGTGGTCACGGCCGGCCAGGACCCCGAAGCCTGGCTCAAAAAATATCCCAACAGGTGGAAACTTTGCCACGTAAAAGATCGCGGCAAATCTTTCCCTGCACAAGAAGCCGATGCATCAGTTACGCTGGGTACAGGAACCATCAACTTCCCCAAGATCCTGAAAACCGCAAGGAAAACCGGCATGAAACATTATATCGTAGAGCAGGAGCGGTACGACAATACCACTTCTATTCAGTGCGCGAAAGACGGTGCCGCATACCTGAAGAAACTGTCGATCTGAATTTGATGTAAACTCTTTTTACCAAAGCATGATCCCTGATCATGCTTTTTTTATCTTGTGCAATATGAAAAAGATCTTCTTCCCCATACTTCTTCTGCTAACATGCCAGCTATCTGCCCAAAATAAAGACGTAAAACAAATCCTTGAGATCCTGGATCGCCAGACAAAGGCCTGGAACAGTGGCGACCTGGAAAAATTCATGGTCGGTTACTGGGAGAACGACTCACTCATGTATGTAGGAAAAGGCGGGGTAACCTACGGCTACGCCCCAACGCTCGCCAATTACAAAAAGAACTACGGAAGTCCGGACAAAATGGGACAACTGACCTTCCAGATCCTGCATGTCAACCGCCTTTCCAAAACATACTACCAGGTGGTGGGAAAATGGAACCTCAAACGAACGGCCGGCGATGTAGGCGGTCATTACACCCTCCTGTTCCGCAAGATCAAAGGGGAATGGAAGATCATTTCCGACCATAGCTCGTAGATACCGACCATCACATACGGCTACAAACCGGCTGATCAAAATCGGAAAATACCTGCAACCTTTGAGGAGCATTTGCAATCTATTAACAAACCTCAATCATATGTTTCTCATTATTCTCGGATTCATCATCATTATCATTAGTGTTGCCATACAGCGCAGGGACGATGCTATGAAGAAGATAGCCGCAGGCGCCCGCATCCTTGGTGGTGTGGTACTTTTCCTGGGTATAGCATTCTCCTGTTTTGTGCAGATCGACGCAGGTCATGTGGGCGTTAAATCACTGTTCGGAAACGTACAGAATGACGTATTACGAAGCGGGCTCAACTTCAAAAGCCCCCTGGTAGAAGTCAGGGAGATGGACATCCGTACCCAGACTTATACGATGAGTGGTATCCAGGATGAAGGCCATAGGGCCGGCGATGATGCCATCCGCGTGCTGACGGCAGATGGATTGGAAGTCACCATTGACCTCTCAGTACTTTACCGCCTTGTGCCGGAATCAAGCCCGAAACTGATCCGTGAGATCGGAGTCAACTACGAAGACAAGATCGTGCGCCCCATTACGCGTACGCGTATCCGTGACAATGCCGTCTACTACGAAGCAGTATCGCTGTTCTCCAACAAACGTGATGAATTCCAAAGCAGGATCTTTAAAACGATCGACGACGACTTCCGCAAACGCGGCCTGCTCCTCGAGAACTTACTCGTCAGGAATATCACGTTGCCCGGTCCTGTAAAGGCAGCCATCGAAAGAAAGATCGAAGCCGAACAGGAAGCGCAGAAAATGCAATTCGTGCTGCAGAAAGAAAAACAGGAGGCCGAACGTAAACGCGTGGAAGCCCAGGGTATCTCCGACTACCAGCGGATCATCAGCGAAAGCCTTTCAGAAAGGCAGTTGCAATACGAGCAGATCAAGGCCTTCAAGGAACTCGCCGGTTCCCAGAACTCCAAGATCATCGTCATGCCCAATAAAGGCGGCGCCAACCTGCTGTTGAATGCGCAGTAGTTGTACATTAGCTTACCCCAAGACCACCAATGATGAAAAAAATACTTCCGGCGCTGGCTATTCTCCTGTCGCAGGGCATATTCGCCCAAACCCAGAAAATGGATTTCGAGACCTATGATCCGGTATCAACCCTGGTTGTGCCTGAACATAAACTGACCCGGGCGAAGTTTCCCTTCATCGACATCCACAATCACCAGTTCAGCATGCCTACCATGGACCTCGGCACCCTGGTGAAAGACATGGACAAGCTGAATATGGCTATCATGGTCAACCTCAGCGGTCAATCCGGCGAGGCCATCAGGAAATCGGTCAACAATATCAACACCAATTATCCAAATCGTTTCTTTGTTTTCGCGAATGTCGATTTTGGTGGTGTTGGTTCTCCCGGCTGGGGTGAAAAAGCCGCCAAGCAACTGGAAGAAGATGTGAAAAACGGCGCGAGGGGACTGAAGATCTATAAATCTCTTGGGTTCTCGGCGAAAGATATCGATGGTAAAAGGGTGCGGGTGGATGATCCCAGGCTGAACCCTGTCTGGGAGAAATGCGCCGCACTGAAAATACCCGTGCTCATCCATACGGCAGATCCCAAATCCTTCTGGGACCCCGTAGATGAAAAGAATGAACGCTGGCTGGAAATCGTTACCCACCCAAACCGAAAACGCGGGCCCGAGAATCCCGTACCCTGGGAAGACCTGATCAAAGAACAGCAGACCATGTTCAGGAAAAATCCTAAAACCACCTTCATCGCTGCGCATTTCGGCTGGTTGCCCAACGACCTGGCACGGCTGTCGAAACTGCTTGATGAACTGCCCAACGTAGTGGTGGAGTGCGGCGCCGTCATTGCGGAACTCGGCCGCCAACCAAAAATGGCAAAGGAGTTTTTCAATAAGTACCAGGACCGGATCCTATTCGGGAAAGACTCCTGGGTGCCGGAAGAATATGCCACCTATTTCAGGGTTCTGGAAACCGAGGACGAATACTTCCCCTACCACAAGAAATACCACGCGTACTGGCGGATGTATGGCCTGGGGCTGCCGGACAGTATTTTAAAGAAAGTGTACTACGACAATGCCGCAAGGGTTCTGAATATTCCCAAATAAAAGAACGGTTTAGCGGCTTTTCTTCTTCCCGTCCGAGATTTTCCTCATTACTATTTCTAATGGCCCGTGTCTATATGCTTTCGACCAAAAAAAGCTAAAT
>JBBAJN010000010.1:0-15470 GCA_040404045.1 Chitinophagaceae bacterium | reverse complement strand
CATTACTATTTCTAATGGCCCGTGTCTATATGCTTTCGACCAAAAAAAGCTAAATGTGCAACTGAGCAAAAAATATGTGATCGCAAAAATCAAAATGACCATTGGATTTGTCGGCGCTTCTTTTAACAACTCATAGCTAAGGGACTTGCCAGTAAGTATGGATAAAAGGACAAGACCAATCATCAAATGAGCAACATAATGTGTCAATGTCATTTGCCCTGTTGATGCCAATATTCGAGCCATTTTATGGTCACCAAATTCATCACCAATGAAAATGAAAATGCTTATCAGTATTAGTCCAAATGATGCAGTTCCAAACATGAACGGAACAAATGGCGGGAGGTAATCAGCTGTCAGGTAAAGCACCAGGTCCTTATTCTGTGTCATTGATGGAGCAAAGGATTGTACTGACAATGTAACCAGGTAAACTGTAATTCCAACCAACAAAACCCGTTTAGGTGTTTTCTTTTCGCTCCAGTTCAATCGACCCAAATACATTCCCAGGAAGAAATATGCGATCCAGGGGAAAATTGAATTCCAACCATTGTAAAACGTATTCCTGAGAAACCCTTCAAAACTCCAAAAGTCAATATACATCAACGTGTCAAAATCCCATCCTGTATCATATGGGATGATTGCCAAGAGAACGTGAAAGATAATGACAGCTGATAACGCCGCATACAGAAAATACTTTCTTGGCAGGAAAATGATTAGCACAGCAAGGTGCATATAACCACCGTAAAAATGAAGGATGTCAGCAGGCCACCAAAGGCAAAAGACTACCCCAAGAATAAACAGGAACCAGGAACGCTTTGTTATAATGCTTTTGATCCTATTCCTTTCCTCCAGCGTGTAATCGCGTCTGTTTGTCATTAGGGAAATACCCATACCGGCAAGCATTACAAACAAAGTGCTTGAATTACCATTGAATAAGTTTAGAAAACCACTTAGCCCGGTATGATTAGTGTGACTGCCAAAAACGGTGTTAAAATTCACAATAAACATTCCGAAAATAGCATAGGCCCTTGCTATATCAAATCCTATAATTCTTGTTTTCATTCTTTAATGTCTTGAATAGTAAATGGCAGTCCGTAGATCCGATTGCCTGAATTACTTTGCAATATTCAGAATAGAAAAACACAAGAAATTTGACTTAGGTCAAATAATGGTACTGACTAAATTTTGGCTCTTATTCTGCTTAATGTTTCCAAAGAGATGCCGAGGTAAGAAGCTATAACAGTCAGAGGGATGGTTTGAACGATATGCGGACTTTTATCAAGAATGTCCAGGTAACGTTCGGTTGCGGTCAAAGTATGAAATTGAAATAATCTGTTCTCGACCCACATTCCATAATACTCTGCAAGCATCAAATCGAGGGTCAGCAATTTCGCATATTTCGCTTTAGCGTCCTGAAATGCCTGGTAGTGAGTGACTGAAACTGTAACATCAGTCAGGGCTTCTATATACTCTCTGCTGGGCCTTTGCAAGGTGTAGCTGTCGAATGAAACCGCTAAGTCATTCTCAAAATAAATTTCAGTTGTTACTTCTTTACCGTCATTCAAATAGAACTTTCGAGCAATGCCGCTAACTAATAGATAGCTTTTACCACAGACTTCATTTTGCCTGAGAAGCAAATCCCCTTTCTTAAAATGCTTTTCTGATGAAATATTCTGCAATGCTGCCAGGGTATCGCTGTCAAGAGCTTTAATGTAGGTGTTTATTCTATCGATGTATGAAGTCATTAACTTTCTTGATTTCTATATTCAGCTTAGCCGCTAACGGGAGTATCTACGCAGTAGCCTGCTCAAGTCGCGCCTTCAGCGTATCATAATCGGTATAGCCCCGCGCCAGCAGGTAGAATTTCAGTTCATCCACTTGTATCAGCACGGCTGGAAATCCTGTCACCTGCAACTGCCGGCAAAGGGAAAAATCATAACGTGCCTTTTCGAGGTACTCTTCTGATGTCAGCTTCTCGTAAAACTCATCGGCCGGAATATCATACTTCTCCAGGAGATGGCGATAGGCTTCGTTATCGGTAAGGTCACGACCTTCCACGTACAGGGCCTTCTGCAGGTCAGCCGCAAAATGAACGGTATTGTCGGGATGATAATCCCGGAATATGGCCATGGCGATGGCGGCTTTCTCTGAATGCGGGAACCAGTCGCTCTTGTCGGGGTTGTTGATATGCCAGAGGTAATCTTCACCAAACTTCACGCCCGTCAGGTCTTCCACGTTCTTGTAGGCCCCACGGATATAGCCGGCCATCTTACCGATATGCTGCGCGGATTCAACTGGTATCATGCCGCCCGACAGCGTTTCAAAATCAAACCGATCCTTATACTCATCGAAGATCCTCGTCATCACCTGGCTGAAGCCGTAGCACCAACCGCAATAGGCATCATAACAGTAATACACAACGGGCTTTTGCATGGCACTCATCATCTAGTTTTTTACCTGATCAAAACGCTCATCATAATCGGGCCTGATCGTACCCATGACCCGGTCCCAGAACAAAAAATACAATCCGTAATTCCCCTTGAAATACTGGTGGTGCTGGTTATGGTTGACGGATGTATTGACCCATCGGCCCAAGGGATGACTGCTGAATCCTTTTGGGTATAGTTCGAATCCAAGATGGCCATACACATTGTAAGCGATCATGAACAGGAAGAAGAAAGGCAGGTGATAGGTGTGTATCGGGATGGTAAAGAGGAATATCGGAACAATCCCTACTTCCACGATCGACTCCAGGGGATGGAAGGCATAGGCTGCCCAGGGCGAAGGATTGGTGGAACGATGGTGCACCAGGTGGAACAGCTTGAACAGGGCGGGATGATGCATCAATCGATGCGTCCAGTAAAAATAGGTGTCGTGCATGATGAGCATGAAAAAAAAAGCGCTCACGAAGTACACCATACCGTACTTATCAATGTCCGTGTAATAGGTGGTGTACTCGCGGATGGGCGAGCCCAGCATAATGATCGGGACCAAAGCAAACATGGCTATGGTCATCACGGAATAGCCGATCTCGCGGGCGTAGTCATTGAGGACCGGGAATTTGGGCTGTATTTTCCTGAACCAATTCGTCTTCCTGAATACAACATAGAACAGAAAAAACGCAAGTCCCGCAAACAGGAAGTACCGCATGCCGATCATGGTCACAACCTTAAAATACTTCTCCCAAAACATGTGGCAAATCTCCGAAAACGGGCGGATAAATCGGCTTTTAGGAGAAACTAATTAGGATGGTAGCGCGCCGGGACTGATATCGGGCATCGCTAGCGCACTTACTGAGGCGAACGTCGAAATGCTATTCCGTTGAAGCCGGCACCGCATCCAGCCTCGCGGAATCCGGGTTGTACAGTTCCGGATTCCTTCCTGTGATGTTTGCATAGAATCGGCGGATCTGCTCCATATCCTTTTCCTTATCCCCTGTTGGATAGATCACGTCCCCAAAACCAGCGCGTTTATGCTTGTAATCCAGGTAGCCGAGAACGATGGGCACACCTGCCCCCAGGGCAGCATAATAGAAGCCGCTTTTCCATTTATCAACGCGCTTCCTGGTTCCTTCAGCAGCCATCAACAAATAGAGGCGGTCAGATTCTTTGATCTTCTGAACGATGGCGTCCACGAAATTGAGGCTTCGGGAACGGTCCACCGGGATGCCTCCGGTAGCCTTAAAGATGATAGAAAATGGAAAGCGAAAGAGTTCCTTTTTGGCGATATAATTGATGGGCAGGTCAAGAATTTTATAGGCCGCCAGGGCGTATACGAAATCCCAGTTGGACGTATGGGGTGCCGCAATGACCACGGCTTTCTTGATGTGCGGCGGGATCGTACCTCCCACCTGCCAGCCGTTGATCTTGAATATCCAGGCAAAAAAACTTGAAATCATGGTCTACTCTCTTTTATTCTCTGTTCGCAAAATCTTCTACATTCCCCACATCCTCACATTCATTCACCACATTGATCACATTGCTTTGCGCTTTAATGCGCTTCAAGCCAGTTCTCCCCCATGCCGGCTTCTGCCACAACGGGCACACCGTTGGGCAGGGGCATGGCCGATTGCATATTCTCGAGCACGAGTGCCCGCAAGGTTTCCGCTTCGTCCTTATATGCGTCAAAGACCAATTCATCATGCACCTGCAGGATCATTTTACTCCGCAATCCCTCTTTCTTAATGGCCTGCTGCACTTTCACCATGGCCATCTTGATCATATCTGCCGCGGTACCCTGGATGGGCGAATTGATGGCGTTTCTTTCTGCAAATCCCCTGACGGTGAAGTTCGCACTGTTGATGTCTTTCAGCCAGCGCTTTCTGCCCATCAGCGTTTGCACATATCCTTTGTCACGCGCAAAATTGATGGTATCCTCCATATACTGCGTGATCCCATTGAACTCTTTCTTGTAGTTGTCGATGATCGTCTTCGCTTCGCCACGTGAGATGCCGAGATTGTCCGCCAGGCCAAAAGCGCCCTGACCATAAATGATCCCGAAATTCACACTCTTGGCTTTGTATCGCATCTCTTTGGTCACATCAGTTTCATCAATGCCATAGACTTTCGCGGCCGTAGCGGTATGGATATCCTTACCCAGCCTGAACGCTTCGCACATATTCGGGTCCCCGCTGATGGCGGCCACGATCCTCAACTCGATCTGTGAGTAATCGGCGGACAACAGGATTCTGTCTTTATCCCCGGGGATGAAAGCCTTTCTGATCTCTTTGCCGCGATCGCTCCGGATCGGTATGTTCTGCAGGTTGGGGTTGTTGCTGGCCAGCCTTCCTGTCACGGCAACAGCAGATCCGTAGGTGGTATGAACCCTGCCCGTCCTCGGGTTGATCAGCTGGGGCAGTGCATCCACGTACGTGGACTTTAACTTTGTCAGCTCCCGGAAAGTCAACACGTCTGCCGGAACGGGATGCAGGTGGGACAGCTTCTGCAGCACATCTTCACCCGTGGCGTATTGTCCTGTTTTAGTCTTCTTGGCTTTTGGATCGAGCTTAAGTTTCTCAAACAGAACATCACCCAATTGCTTTGGCGACGCGAGGTTAAACCGCACACCCGCCTGCTGGTAAACGCGCTCTTCGGCAGCCCGTGCTTCTTTATCCAGCTCAAAGGAATATTCCTTCAGGAAGTCGACATCGATCCTTACGCCTTCAAACTCCAGGTCCTTCAACACCTGCACCAGTGGATTCTCCACTTCGTAGAAGACTTTCTCAACCTCTTTAGATTTCAACTCGTTAATGAACACATTTTTCAGCTGCAATGTGATGTCCGCATCTTCAACAGCATACTCCTTGATCTTCTCCAACTCCACGTCGCGCATGGTTCCCTGCCCCTTTCCCTTTTTCCCGATCAACTCCTCGATATGCACGGGCTCGTATCCGAGGTACTGCGCACTCAACAGATCCATGCCCCGTTTACCTTCGGGCTCGATCACATAATGCGCCAGCATGGTGTCAAATATTTTTCCCTTCAACTCAACATCATAACATTTCAGGATCAGCAGGTCGTACTTGATGTTCTGTCCTACCCAATACACATCCTCACGATCAAACAACGGCTTGAACTTGCTAAGAAGGCTAATCACTTCCTGCCGATCTGCCGAACAGGGAACATAGTATCCTTCCCCGGGCGTAACGCAAAAGCTGAGTCCCACCAGTTCAGCCCGATTGGCATCAATGCCCGTGGTCTCCGTATCAAAAGAGATCTCAGCCTGATTCATCAGTAGGGATACAAGCTCATCTATTGCATTATCTGTTGAAGCCACATGGTATTGATGCGGCGTATTGTTGATATTCTTTTCAGCGAACAGGCCCGTCTCAATGGTTTCATCCGCCACAACCGTTTTTGGTGTGCCGTTTGTCTTCGCTGCCGGAGCCGGCACGGGATTGCCAAACAGATCCTGTTGCACCCCGGGAGCGTTGTTTTCAAAGATGTTGAACTCTTCCCCAAGTATTCTCTTACCGAGGGTTTTGAATTCCAGCTCAGTAAACACTTCTTTCAGCGCTTCCTTGTTCATTGCTTTCACGCAGAAATCTTCTTCATGGAACTCTACAGGCACGCTGGTAATGATGGTGGCCAGTTTCTTGCTCATCACCGCGAGGTCCTTTCCATTCCGGACCTTCTCGCCCAAGGCGCCTTTAATTCCATCCGCATTGGCGAGTACATTCTCCAGGGTTCCAAATTCAGCCAGCAGCTTAGCGGCTGTTTTCTCTCCCACACCGGGAATACCCGGAATATTGTCAACACTGTCGCCCATCAGACCTAGGATATCGATCACCTGCGATACTTCTTTGATGCCCCATTTCTGGCAGACTTCAGCGGGTCCGAGGATCTCGAAATCACTTCCCTGGTAGGGAGGTTTGTATATTTTGATGTTCTCACTCACAAGCTGCCCATAATCTTTATCCGGCGTGACCATATATACTTCGTAGCCTGCTTTCTCAGCCTGTTTCGCCAGTGTGCCGATCACATCATCTGCTTCGAAGCCATCGGTCTCCATCACCGGGATATTCATTCCAAGGATGATGCGTTTGATATCAGGAATCGATGCCAGCAGGTCTTCCGGGGCCTCCTGCCTGTTGGCCTTGTAATCGGTATAGTCCGTATGGCGTTCTGTGGGTTCCTTGGTATCGAAACAAACGGCCATATGTGAGGGCTTCTGCTTGTTCAGCAGATCGATCAGGGTATTGGTAAATCCGAATTGGGCATTGGTATTCTTTCCCTTACTGGTGATCCTTGGATTGCGGATCAGGGCGTAGTAGGCCCTGAAGATGAGGGCAAAAGCGTCTAACAGGAATAACTTCTTCTCCATGTTGAATTGTTTCAGGCAACCTGCCGCTAAAATCTTGTCTCGAGGAAATGCGGCAGCATCTTTCTCCAGGTTGGCCAGTCGTGCGTCACATCATGACCCCAGAGGTCCAGTTCGTGGGGGATGCTCTTGGTATGCAGAACGCTTGAGAAACGCCTGTTTGCTTCGGGGTCCTCATAGGATCCCTGTCCGGTGGCCATGATCAGTTTACCGCGGCGGATCTGCTCGAGCACATAATGATCATTCAGATTCGGGATATAATGTATGGGAGAGTTATAGTATACCTGCTCATCATAGTAACCATCTGTATACTCAGTAAGATCATACACGCCGCTCATGGCGATGGCCCCGTTGATGAGATCGGGCCTCTTCAGGAATAGGTTCATGGAGTGAAGCGCCCCGAAAGATGCGCCTGTTACAATGATCGGTGTATTCCAGGATGTATTGTTCTTGATGAAAGGAACTACTTCATTGTAGATATACTCATTGAACTGATTCTGCCGGATGGCTTTATGCGGGCCCTCCATTTGCTTGTTCAGCCAACTCTCGGTGTTGATACTGTTTACAGAAAACACTTTGATTTTTCCTGCATCAATAAATGGTGCCAGGTGATCCATGAGCTGAAAACGTTCGTATTCCAGGTAATCAGCCGCCGCTGTGGGTACCATTAACAATGCAAATCCATAGTGACCATACATAGCGATGGGCATCTCCCTTCCGAGGGCAGGCGAGTACCAGGATGATAGTTGTCTTTCCATAGGTTAAAGATAATCATTCCGGATACCGGATGCAGCATTCCTGGCTTGATTGAGCCGTCAAAATTTCCTGGGGGAAAGCTACGATCCCTGTTTCATCTGTTCGAGTTTTTTCTGGAGCAGCAACATGTCGTCCCGGAGTCTTGCAGCTTCCATAAAATCCAGTTCCCGCGCTGCTTTTTCCATTTCCTTGCGGGTCTTTGCCACTGCTTTTTCAACCTGGGGGATGGTCTGGTAGACTTCCTGGTCTTCCGCAGCGCTGCTGACCAGTTCTTCATCGGGGCCCAGGGCTTTAGGATCGTGGAGATCGTAGCCTTTGATATCGAGTACGGAGGTCTGCGCAAACACCTGCTCCTTGCTCTTGATGACGGTGCGAGGGGTGATTCCGTGCTGCTGGTTGTATTCCATTTGCTTGATCCGCCGGCGTGTTGTTTCATCGATCGTTTTCTGCATACTGTCCGTCATCTTATCGGCGTAAAAGATCACCAGTCCGTCCACGTTCCTTGCTGCCCTGCCGGCAGTCTGCGTCAGCGATTTTTCATTCCTGAGGTACCCTTCCTTATCGGCATCGAGAATAGCGACCAGCGATACTTCCGGGAGGTCAAGGCCTTCGCGGAGCAGGTTGACGCCAACCAATACATCGATCTCCCCTAACCTCAACTGCCTCAGGATCTCCACCCGATCCAGTGTATCCACTTCACTATGGATGTACTTCGACTTGATATTGATCCGATGCAGGTATTTGTCGAGCTCCTCAGCCATTCTCTTCGTCAGCGTAGTCACCAATACGCGGTCACCCTTCTTGATGCGCTTATCTATTTCATCGAGGAGGTCATCGATCTGGTTCTTGCTGGGCCTCAATTCGATTGGGGGATCCAGTAGTCCGGTTGGCCTGACCACCTGCTCGATGACCACACCGCCACATTGTTCCAGCTCATAATCGCCCGGGGTGGCTGACACATAGATCACCTGGTTGAGGATGGATTCAAACTCATGGAAATTCAACGGTCTGTTATCAAGAGCCGAGGGCAGGCGGAATCCATAATCCACCAGCACCATTTTCCTGCTCCGGTCACCGCCATACATACCGCTGATCTGTGGCACGGTCTGGTGGCTCTCATCGATCACGCAGAGAAAATCTTTTGGGAAATAATCCAACAGGCAGAACGGCCTCGTCCCCGGCCTGCGTCGGTCGAAGAACCTGGAATAGTTCTCTACACCGTTGCAATATCCCAGTTCACGGATCATCTCGAGGTCATAGTTGACGCGTTCGCTCAGTCGCTGTGCTTCAATGAATTTCCCCGTGGATTTAAAATAATCCACCTGCGCCAGCAGTTCATCCTGGATCTCATAGAGGATCTGCTGCATCATCTCTTTTGGTGCGAGGTAAAGATTCGCGGGGAAGATCGCCACGTTCTCGAACACATTCATCCGCTTGGAGGTTTGCACATCGATAGACTCGATCTCTTCCACTTCATCGCCGAAAAAGCTGATCCGGTATCCATAATCGAGGTAGGGCAGGTTAATGTCCACCGTATCTCCCTTGACCCGAAATGTACCGCGAGTGAAGTCGGTCTGCGTTCTGCTGTACAACGCATTGACAAGGCTGTGCAGGAAGCCCTGCCTGCTGATCACCTGGCCCTTATGGAGCCTTATGATCCCGTTCTCAAAATCTGCCGGATTTCCGATACCATAGATACAACTGACAGAGGCGACAACAATGATATCGCGTCTTCCTGTGAGCAACTGTGCCGTTGCCTGGAGTCTGAGTTTGTCCAGCTCCTCATTGATCGCAAGGTCCTTCTCGATATAGGTATCACTCACCGGCATATAGGCTTCCGGTTGATAATAATCGTAGTAAGACACAAAATATCCTACGGCATTGTCTGGAAAGAAATGTTTGAACTCCCCATACAGCTGCGCCACCAGTGTCTTGTTATGCGTAAGCACCAGGGTAGGTCGTTGTACTTCCTGTATGACATTGGCGATCGTATATGTTTTTCCCGAGCCGGTGACGCCCAGGAGCGTTTGGCACCGCTCACCCTGAAGAATTCCTTCAGTGAGCTGGCGGATCGCTTCCGGCTGATCGCCGGCAGGTGGGAAGGGGATATGTAGGTTAAATCTGCTCATTGATCATGTCAAAGCAACAACACATAGATGTAGTCATCCCTGATGATGCCATTTTTAACGACCCCTTTACGACGAATGGTTTCGAGGTAAAAGCCGTTCTTCTCCAGCGCGCGCATAGAGGCCTTGTTGTAGTCGAACACTTCTGCGTACACACGCACGATCAGGGGTGAATGAAGCCGTATATTCCGGATCAGCAGCCCGATCGCTTGCGTCGCATAACCCTTGCCCCAATAGGCCTCACCGATCCAATAGCCGATCTCGGTCGTGAATTTATACACATCATCTTTAAGGATATAGCCGATTCCACCCACCACCTCACCATTGGCGATGATGGCGAAATTGGTTGGCTTGGCCTGGTCTACATTATGCTGCAGGAAAAGGTCGGCATCTTTATGGGTGTAGGGATGCGGAAGGTAGTCGCGGACATTATCCCAGATCTTCTTATTGTTGATCAGGTGCATCAGCGTTTTACTGTCAGACCATTTCCAGGCACGCAGTTCCACCATAGACTAGACTTTCCTTTTGATATACTGGTCATAGTCGGGTATCATGCATTCATAATCATCCCGCATTAAAGGAGATGTCAGCAGAAAATCCGCGGTTGCACGATCGCACGCAAAAGGAATATTCCACGCCACTGCCAGTCGGAGTAAGGCCTTGATATCCGGATCGTGCGGCTGCGCTTCCATGGGATCCCAGAAGAAGATGAGCACATCCACCTTGCCTTCCGCTATCATGGATCCGATCTGCTGATCGCCCCCGAGAGGACCGCTGAGCAGCTTCGTTACATCCATGCCCAGGTGCTCTTCCAGCAGTCGCCCGGTAGTGCCAGTGGCAAGAAGCTTATGATCCTTAAGGAAAGCTATATTGTAGACACACCAGTCAATAAGATCCTTCTTCTTATTATCGTGCGCAACCAGCGCGATCCGCTTACTCTTGTGCAGAATTCTTATCATACGGGATGTATTTATGATCAGTGAAAGACCGAAACACACCCCGGTGGAAGCAGACTTATGCCCCGCCCGCCGATGCTTCCTTTATCTTCTCCCTGATCTTGGTTTCGATTTCGTTGGCCAGTTCCGGGTTGTCGATCAACAGTTGCTTGACTGTGTCACGGCCCTGCCCGAGCTTATCGTTGTTATAACTGAACCAGCTTCCGCTCTTGCCTACAATGCCCAACTCAACGCCCAGATCCAGGATCTCACCTGTTTTGGAAATGCCTTCGCCGAAGATAATATCGAATTCCGCTGCGCGGAAGGGAGGAGCTACTTTATTCTTCACCACTTTTACCTTCACCCTGTTACCGACCGCTTCATCGCCGTCTTTGATTTGGGCAGTACGACGGATATCGAGCCTGACCGAAGCATAGAACTTCAGGGCATTACCGCCCGTAGTGGTCTCGGGATTTCCGAACATCACCCCGATCTTCTCACGAAGCTGGTTGATGAATATACAGATGGTGTTGGTCTTGGAGATGGTCGCCGTGAGCTTACGGAGGGCCTGGGACATCAGCCTGGCATGAAGACCCATCTTGCTGTCACCCATTTCGCCTTCCAATTCCCCTTTGGGCACCAATGCTGCCACCGAGTCGATCACCACCACATCGATCGCACCTGAAAGGATCAGCCTGTCGGCGATTTCCAGGGCCTGCTCGCCATAATCGGGCTGGGAGATCAGCAAATTATCTACATCCACACCCAATTTCTGGGCGTAGGCACTGTCGAACGCGTGTTCTGCATCAATGATGGCACAAATGCCACCTTTTTTCTGGGCCTCTGCAATGACATGGGTAGCCACGGTCGTCTTACCGGAGCTCTCCGGACCGTAGATCTCGATCACACGACCCTTTGGAAGGCCACCAATTCCCAATGCTATATCCAATCCTATGGAACCCGTAGAAATGACTTCCTGTACGTGGTCCCCCTTCTCATTCATCATCATCACACTACCCTTGCCAAAATCCTTCTCGATCTTGTCCAGTGTGAGTTTTAACGCCTTTTGCTTTTCGTTCGACATGTCTTTAATTTTTGGTTTCCAATGTAATAGTAAAGGTGAAGGTAGGGGAAAAATATTATGCACACTAATATTTTTAGCAGTTTTTTCACTAAAAGTTTTAGTTTTTCCCTCATAAAAAATCCCCTGCCGGGTGAACAACAGGGGAACATGAGAGAACTGAGCACTATTGCGGTACTGTTTGCTTTATAAATATATTACCAAAACAATCTCGCTGGTAACTTATGGGATGAATAGCTTGTTTCGTTATTTCAACGGTATCTTTGTCAAAATTTCTGCTATGAAACATCTTATATTATTCTTTTTCGCCATGGCCAGCAGCGTACTGATCTATGCACAGGCACCCGCCTCAGCTATAAAAGGCGTGACCTATGGCGCCGGAACCACCTCAGAAGGTGCGATCTCCATCAATGAGCTCGATTCAAAGTTGTCCGACAATAAATACAACGGCAAGGTCACCGGCAAAGTGGCGGAAGTATGCCAGGAAAAAGGCTGCTGGATGAAAGTGGAAAAGGCTGACGGAGAAAAAGTGATGGTCAAGTTCAAGGACTATAAATTCTTCATGCCCAAAGACATCGTTGGTAAAGAAGTGGTCCTCGACGGCGAAGCCCAGGTAAAAGAAGTCTCTGTAAAACAACTGCAGCACTACGCAAAAGACGCAGGGAAGTCGGAACAAGAGATCAAAAAGATCAAAGAACCCAAAAAGGAACTCCAGTTCGTGGCTAAGGGTGTTCTTGTACTTTGACCCTCCCTGTTACCAAATTGATAAGACATTATTAAAAGGAGTCCCACTATAGGGGCTCTTTTTATATGCAATGATCATTTTCTATACCTTAAGGGCATGAAACGATTATTGGCTCTCGTCGGTCTCACCGCCAGCATATACACCAGTGCCCAGTTACCAAACCCTGTTCAACTTCCAAACGGCTGGTCGCTCTCTCCGGCCGGAAGAAGTTTTGCTTTGGGAGACCTTCCCCTTAATATCGCGGTATCGAAATCAAAGAAATACCTGGCCGTCACCAACAACGGACAAAGTGTGCAGTCGGTTCAACTGATCGATGCGAAAACAGAAAAGGTCCTCCATGCTGAAGTGGTGCGAAAATCCTGGTACGGACTGACATTCAGCGCCGATGAAAAATTCCTATACGCCTCTGGCGGCAATGACAACTGGATTATCCAGTTTGCTGTTAAAAACAACAAACTTGTGCTGCAGGACAGTATCAAACTCGGCAACAAGTGGCCCACCAGGATCTCGCCCACAGGCATAGAAATAGATGATGCCAAACAATTGATGTATGTGGTCACCAAAGACAATAACAGTCTTTATGTGATCAACCTGAAAACTAAACAGGTCCAGCAGCAGGTATCCCTGGGATCAGAAGCATATGCCACCTTGCTCTCTCCAGACAGGAACACGTTATACATTTCACTGTGGGGCAAAGCAAAAGTGCTGGTATGGGATATCTTAAGTCAAAGAAAAAAGGAATGGACCGTAGGAGATCATCCGAACGAAATGTGCCTGACCAAAGACGGTAAATACCTGTTTGTTGCCAATGCAAACGACAACTCCGTATCCGTGATCAATACTGCGGAAGGCAAGGTAATAGAAACCCTGAACGCTGCATTGTATCCGGATGCCCCTGCGGGTTCCACCTCCAATGGTGTTGCCCTGAGTGACGACGAAAAAACACTCTACGTAGCCAATGCAGATAATAACTGCCTCGCTGTTTTTGATATTGCAAAACCTGGCTTTTCAGAATCAGAAGGTTTCATACCTACGGGATGGTATCCGACCAATATTAAAGTGATCGGCAAGAAAATATTCGTCAGTAACGGCAAGGGCTTTAGTTCGCAGGCCAACCCTTATGGGCCCAGTCCTGTCAAGCCAAGGCAAGCGGTCATTCGTCACCAGGGCGACACTTCACAACCAAAGGAAGTACAGTATATAGGCGGCCTCTTTAAAGGCACCATGTCGATCATTGATGAGCCCGACGAAAAACTGCTCG
Organism: Chitinophagaceae bacterium; assembly: GCA_040404045.1. Classification (GTDB taxonomy): domain Bacteria; phylum Bacteroidota; class Bacteroidia; order Chitinophagales; family Chitinophagaceae; genus Pollutibacter. Next base: position 1,750 of record JBBAJN010000010.1, on the reverse strand, counting down.
CCACCTATTCAAAAGCGGTATACGCCAACACACCCTTCACCAAAGAAAAAGAAACCCAGGCTTCCGGCGAAGCAGGTAACCCCATCCCCATGAAAGTGGGCGATGCCTCACCGATCAAATATGTGTTCTATGTGATCAAGGAAAACCGAACCTACGACCAGGTGTTGTCTGATGTTCCCGGCGGTAACGGAGACACCAGTCTCTTGTTGTTTGGCGAGAAGGTTACGCCCAACCAGCACGCGCTCGCCACAGAATTTGTACTGCTGGATAATTTCTATGTTGACGGAGAAGTGAGTATGGATGGGCATAACTGGTCGATGGGCGCTTATGCCACAGACTACCTGGAAAAAAACTGGCCCACCAATTATGGCGGCCGCGGTGGAACCTATGACGGTGAAGGAAACAGGGAGATCGCGAACAACAAGAATGGTTTCTTCTGGGATAACTGCAAGCGGAACGGCGTCAGCTTCAGATCATACGGAGAATTTGTGGATGATGGAAAAGCTAATGTTCCTGTATTGGAAGGGAATTTTTGCAGCTATTATTCAGGATATAATCTGGCGATCCGGGATACAACCAGATTCTACCAGTGGAAGCGAGAATTCGACTCCCTGCTTGCCGTACATGCGGTGCCACAATTCAGTTCGCTCAGGTTCGGCAATGATCATACCGAAGGCCTCAGGGTAGGCCGTCCAACGCCCTGGGCACATGTTGCGGATAATGATCTGGCCGTAGGTTTATTCATAGAACATCTTTCCAAATCATCCATATGGAAAGAAACAGCAGTGTTCATTATTGAAGACGATGCTCAGAATGGACCTGATCATGTGGATGCCCATCGAACCACAGCCTATGTCGCCGGGGGATTTGTAAAAAGAAAGCACATAGACCATACCATGTATTCGACCTCGTCCATGCTGAGAACCATGGAGCTGATCCTGGGACTTCCACCTATGTCGCAATACGATGCGGCGGCAACCCCTATGTGGAGGAGTTTTTCAGCGAATGCTGACCTCACTCCATTCATCGCCAGGCCTGCGCATGTCGACTTTAATGAATTGAATAAGAACGCCACCACGGCCTCTGCCATAAAAAGTGCCGGATGGGATTTCAGCAAAGAAGATCGCTTGCCAGACCTGGAGTTCAGCGAGGTCATCTGGAAAGCAGTCAAAGGCGAACATTCAGTGATGCCGGCGCCACGCAGGGCAGCGTTTGTGAAAGTTGGAGCAGAGGAAGAGGGGGAAGATTGATTATTTTTAGGGGGTGAAGAACATCATCATAGGCTCAGGATTACTCATTACCCTGCTGATCATCCTGTTCAAGCTGGCTGAAGTTCAATTCACCCAGGGGAATGTCAGGATGGAAGTGATCATAGCCATAACGTCTGTGATCTTCTTCATCATCGGCATTTATTTTAATCGGAAAAAGGAGCATGTAAAGCCAAGCCGGCCAGAAGCAGTTACCGAAGAGCCCCAGTTGTTTATTGACCAGAAGTTCCTGCGAAAGCAGCAGCCTGATTTAAATGGCTTGAGCAAAAGGGAGTTGGAAGTTCTACAGAAAATGGGCGAAGGGTTTTCCAACCAGGAGATCGCCGGAAACCTGTTCTTGTCAGAAAGCACCATCAAAACCCATGTGTCAAACATCTTGTTTAAACTGGAGGCAAAGCGCAGAACCGAAGCGGTAAAGATCGCCAGGGAAAAGGGGCTTATTTGAGGGAGGTGCCTGTTTTAGTGCCTGAATTCATACTTTC
>JBBAJN010000009.1:0-50404 GCA_040404045.1 Chitinophagaceae bacterium | reverse complement strand
GGGAAGGATCCTTCATACCCACCCACCAATGGGTTGGATATACATTGATTTGTGCAATGGCCGGAATGGAGAAAATCAGACATATCAATGTCTTGTAAATCAGTTTCAGCATATCGATCAGTTTTGTGCTTCGGCTCCCACCTCGATGGAGGCGGGATCATAGACATAGATCACACTGACGGCTGCACAAAGCATAAATACGCCCGCCATGATCAATGCATAAACAGGTTGACTGTTGTAGATGTGTTTAACCATTGGCCCGCCGATCAAACCATTCAGGATCTGGGGGATGGTGATAAAAAAGTTGAAGATGCCCATGTAGATACCCATTTTACCAGAGGGAATAGAACTGGACAGGATCACGTAAGGCATCGCCAGTATGCTTGCCCACGCGATACCCACACAAGCCATGGAGACGATCAGGAATTCTTTATTGGGGGCAAAGAAAAAAGATATCAGGCCTATTCCGCCGATGATCAGAGACAGGGAATGGGTGCGCTTCCTGCCTAACCTGGCGGCGATCGCGGGCAGCATGAGCGCATATACCGCGGATACACCATTGTACACCCCGAAGATCACCCCCGTCCATGACTGGGCCTCTCGGTAAAGCGTTGAACTCTTATCCCCGATGGGCAGTTTGAAAATATGGGTGGCTATAGAATCTGTAGTAAATACCCACATGCCAAAAAGGGCGAACCAGGAAAAGAATTGCACGAGCCCAAGTTGTTTCATGGTCTTGGGCATTTTCAGGAAATCGGTCCAGATAGCACCCAGACCGGCATGCTGGTCTTCGGATTTACCATGATAAAGTTCATATTCCTTTGGCGGGTATTCTTTAGTCTTGAATACGGTCCACAGGATGGATGCTATGAATACGAGGGAGCCAATATAAAAAGACCATTTTACGTTTTGTCCTACTACACCTTCGGGAGCATCCTTCGACACCCCGAACCAGTTAGACAGGATATAAGGCAACAGGGAGCCAACCACGGCTCCGATACCGATCAGGAAAGTTTGTATGCCGAATCCCTTTGTTCGTTGTTCGTCTGGCAGGTTGTCCGCCACCAGGGCGCGAAAAGGCTCCATGGCCAGGTTGAAACAGGCATCCATGATCATGAGGAATCCGGCGCCAACGATCACCAGCGGGGCTATGGCTCCAAGGATATTGGCGTTGGGCATCAGCGTGAGAGCACTGGCGGAAAGGATAGCACCTGCCAGGAAATAAGGCCGCCTTCGGCCCAGCCTTGTCCACGTACGGTCACTGTAATGACCCACGATGGGTTGAACGATCAGGCCCACAAGCGGAGCGGCGAGCCAGAACCACGACAAATGCTCCACATCTGCCCCATAGTTTCGGAGGATTCCAGAGGCGTTCGAATTTTGCAATGCAAAACCGAACTGGATCCCGAGGAACCCAAAACTCATGTTGAAAATCTGGGCGGATGTCAACCGCGGCTTGGGCACCAGAGCTGCGGTTGATGTTGTTGCAGTTGTTTTAGAAGCCATAGAACAATTTGCTGATTATGTCATCACTGATTAGCTCTTTAGCTAATGAGCCAATTTAGATCACAAACCCATTCGGCAAAATCGCACCTTTTTTCACCACCACAATACCATCTTTCACCGTGTACAGGGAATGATCTGCATTGGGCAGATGTGGTCCGCCATTGATCCTGACATCGTCACCAATACGACAGTTCTTATCAATGATCGCATTGCGGATATAGCTTCTTTCGCCAATACCTAATTTAGGTAACCCCCTGGCCGACGCGAGATTCATATCGTCGAACGTTTCATAATAATCCGAACCCATGATATAGGTGTTCACTACCGTTGTGCCGGAACCGATCCTGGTCCTGATACCGATCACACTATTCTCTATCCGGGATGCGTGAATAATGCTGCCGTCAGCCACGATGGTCCGTTCCAGCGTGGTGCCACTGACCTTCGCAGGCGGCAGCATCCGGGAGCGCGTATACACGATCTTGCTGTTGTCAAACAAATTGAAAGGCGGGAGGTCCTGGCAAAGTGAAAGATTGGCCTCGAAAAACGAGTGGATGTTTCCAATATCGGTCCAATAGCCTTCATACTGGTAACTGACCACCCGATGCTTTTCAATGGACGACGGGATGATCTCTTTACCGAAATCCGTAGCCACGGAGTTGTCTTCCAGGAGCAGATCGAATAACAGTTTCCGGTTGAAAATATAGATACCCATGCTGGCGAGGTAAACCCTGCCGGCACTGCGCATTTCTTCCCCGGTATCACTCACCCATTCGCCCAACACTTCGTGCTTCGGCTTTTCAATGAATGATGTTATAAAGTTGTTATCGTCTGATTTGAGAATACCGAACTCGGTGGCATCCTTTTCGCTCACCGGGATGGTGGCGATGGTGATCTCGGCTTCCGACTTGATATGATTACGGACCATTTCCTCGAAATCCATCTGGTAGAGCTGATCTCCGGAGAGGATCAGCACATAATCAAACTCGTTTTGTTCAATATGGCGCAGGCTCTGACGTACAGCATCTGCGGTTCCCTGGAACCAGTTGGGATTATCTGTGGTTTGTTCCGCCGCGATGATGTCCACAAACGCGGAGCTGAATGCACTGAAATGATACGTATTCTTGATATGCTTGTTCAGTGATGCTGAATTGAACTGGGTCAGAACGAACATTCTGCCGATATTCGAATTCAGGCAATTGGAAATGGGAATATCAACCAGACGATATTTTCCGGCAATGGGTACTGCGGGCTTACTTCGGGTTGCAGTCAGCGGCTTGAGCCTGGAGCCCGCGCCTCCTCCAAGGATAATGGCGATCACCTCTTTATTCATAAGTTTCATTTTTAATCAGAACTATTTTAGCGATTTATAAAGGTCCGCGTATTCTTTAGCGCTCCTGGTCCAGCTGAAGTCCAATCCCATCATCTTCTTCCTGACCGCCTTGAACCTCCTTTTATTGGAGTACAACTGCGTTCCCCTGAAAATGGCTTCGGTGATATCCCCCACGGTGGCGCTGTTGAATGTGACTCCGTAGCCGCCGTTCTCGCCATAGTCGATCACGGTATCCTTGAGGCCACCGGTCTTCCTGACCACGGGAACTGTACCGTACCTCATGGAATACATCTGGTTCAAGCCGCAGGGTTCCACACGGGAAGGCATGAGGAGGAAATCGGCTCCTGCATACATCAGGTGGCTCAGCTTTTCATTATAGCCAATATAAACATTATAATCTCCCCAACTTATATTTTTCATCACTTCCAATTGCCCTTCTACATCAGGGTCGCCACTACCAAGGATCAGGAAATTCATTTTCCTGCCGATATAATAAAGGCTGTCACCGATAGCCTGGGGTAGCAGGTCAGCTGCCTTTTCCCCTACCAATCGTCCTATGAAAACAAAAAGGGGCTTATCTATATCCAGCTGAAAGGTTTCGCAGAGTTCTTTCTTATTCAGGGCCTTACCCTCGTCCACAGAGTCAATATCATAATGATTGTCCAGGTAAGTATCCTTTGCAGGGTCCCACACGTTGACATCAATGCCGTTAAGGATGCCCTGGCATTTGCCCTTCTCATATTCAAAGAGGTCCTCCAGGCCATTGCTCATGATGCTCAGTTCCTGCATGTAACTGGGACTCACCGTGGTGATTTTCCATGCGCACTTGATCCCTGCGGCCAGCGGGTTTATCATTCCCTTCCATTCCAGCAATCCACTTTTCCAGCTGTCCCAGGCCGGTATAAAACTGCTTTTATCCCAATTGAACTGGCCCTGGTACTGTCCATTATGAATGGTGAGCACAGAAGGTATACCGGAAAGGGCCTTGAATGCAAAGCAATGCTGCATCATGAAGGGGATCAGGGCAGTATGATGGTCGTGCACATGCACCACATCCGGATGGTGCTCCCATTTTGATAACCAGTCCACAAAAGCGATCTGAAAGGAAATGAATCGTTCCGTATCGTCGTTATATCCATAAACTTTCTCCCTGTCGAGCAATCCATTGATGTCTATCAGGTAAAGGTCAAAGCCCTGTTTGTTGGTCTGTTCCTTGATGACGGTATAATCAAACCAGGTACTGCCCAGATTGGTGGCACCCTTGTGCACCACATCCCATTGGTTGTTATACAGGTACTTCGTTCGATACATGGGCATCGCTACCTTGGAAGTATGGCCCATGTCCACCTGATATTTTGGCAGAGCGCCCAATACATCTCCCAATCCTCCCGCTTTGGCCACGGGATAGCATTCTGCCGTTACGTGAATGATCTCCATCAGGTATTGCAATCGTTTTGTTGTCCGTTGAATGTAAGAACGTTTTTCGGATTGACGGGCTATGATAAAAAATTTTTCTCCTTCTAAATTCTTGCTATTTTCAACACTTCATAGAACCAAAACTAACAAACCGAATATGTCGCAACCCAAACAGCCTACCAACTACAGTGCGCTGGGTACCCTTGTACTTGTTTTCTTTTTCTGGGGCTTCATTGCTGCCTCAAACAGCATCCTGATCCCTTTCTGTAAAACGCATTTCTCGCTGACCCAGTTCCAGTCCCAACTGATCGGATCGGCTTTCTACGGTGCATATTTTATCGGATCGTTGGTCCTTTTCATTGTGTCAAATATCATTGGGTACGACATTATCAATAAAATAGGTTACAAAAAAGGCATCATTTACGGCCTGGGCATCTCTATCATTGGGGCCCTGCTGATCATCCCATCGGCCAATGCCAATTCTTTTAATGCCATTTTAGGATCGCTGTTCATCGTGGCGCTTGGATTTTCCGTGCAACAGACCTGTGCGCAGCCCTTCGCGATTTCCCTGGGTGACCCTGCCACGGGTTCCCATCGGTTGAACCTTGCGGGTGGGGTAAACTCCATCGGTACCACCCTGGGGCCCATTATTGTTAGTTTCTTCCTGTTTGGGTCCATTGGAAGCGAAGCAAGTGAGGTTACCGTTAAGAATATCAACTCCCTATACCTGATCGTGGCGGCCGTATTTGCTGCCGTGGCCCTTTTCTTCATGTTTTCCGGTCTTCCTGAAGGGAAGAACGACGAGCCTTTTGAGAAAGCCAATAAGGCCTCCGGCGCTTTGTTGCTCATGACCGGTTTGATTTTCGCGATCATCCTGATAGGTCAGTTCACAGAAACCTCAAAACTGATCTTATTGCTGGCTTCGATGGTGGTTGTGATCGGAATCTTGTTTTACAGCAACAGCAAGGCCGAGGTGAACGAGGAAGGCTGGGGCGCCATGAAGTATCCCCAGCTGATCTATGGTATGCTCGGCATTTTCGTCTATGTGGGAGTTGAGGTGACCATTGATAATAATTTCGGAGCCCTCCTGAAGCAGCCGGGATATTTCAATGCAACCGGGCTCGACGAAAGCGAGATCTCCCAATACATTTCGCTGTATTGGGGTAGTTTGATGATCGGCCGGTGGACCGGTGCGATTGGCGTGTTCAATCTATCGCCCGCTGCTAAAAAGATCGCCACTGTTGTGGTACCATTTGTTGCTTTTGGTGTGGTATTACTGGTCAATAGCCTGTATGGGTCAGACATCACTAACCTGCTGCCCTATTCCATCGTGATCCTGATCACCATTATCGCCTTCTTTTATGGTCAGGAAAAACCTGTCAAAACCTTGCTGACCCTGTCTCTGCTTGCGGCAGCCGGAATGATCATCGGTTCATTCACCACCGGCCTCGTATCGGTATTTGCGCTGATCGCAGGCGGCCTTTGCTGCTCCATTATGTGGCCATGCATTTTCTCGCTGGGTGTGGGCGGTTTGGGCAAATACACCAGTGAGGGCTCAGCCATGCTGATCATGATGATCCTTGGAGGTGCCATTATCCCTCCTTTACAGGGAGCCGTTGGCGATGGTGCTATTGGTCTCCATAAATCATATCTTGTGGCCGCAGCATGCTTTTTGATTCTAGCCTATTTGGCGCTCAAACTGAAAAGCGTGTTGAAAAAACAGGGATTAGACTTCGATCAGCAGATCGGGGGCGGGCATTAATTTTTAAACGAAACATGACAATACCCATTTCACAGCAATACGCTATTGGTATAGATATCGGTGGAACCAATACTAAATTTGGCCTGGTCAACCACCGGGGTGATATTTCGTACCACGGTGCCATTCTTACACACAAGCACGAAAAGATCAGCGATTTCATAGAAGACCTGTTCCAGGCGCTGAAACCGGCCGTGGAAGAGTCAGGCGGAATTGAATTTATCCGGGGAATCGGCATCGGCGCCCCGAATGGAAATATTTATAAAGGAACCATTGAATACGCCCCCAACCTGCGTTGGAAAGGGGTCATTCCCCTCGCGGAATTGATCGGCCAGCGTTTCGGATTGCCGGCCCGGCTTACCAACGATGCCAATGCGGCCGCGGTAGGCGAAATGACCTATGGGTCGGCCAAGGGCATGAAGGACTTTATCATGATCACCCTGGGGACTGGTGTGGGCAGTGGCATCGTTGCCAATGGCCAGTTGATCTATGGGCACGATGGCTTCGCGGGCGAGCTTGGGCATACCATCATCATCCCCGAAGGGCGTCTGCATCCCGGAACTGGTCACAAGGGATCCCTGGAAGCCTATACTTCTGCCACAGGGGTAGCGCGAACTGCGCTTGAATTCCTGGAACAAAGGCCCCGGGAGGAGACCCTGCTTAGAAACTATGCCAAGGAAGAAATTGATTCAAGGGTAGTTTACGACTGTGCCATCCAGGGCGATGCCATGGCCAAGGAAGTGTATGAATACACTGGTAAAATCCTCGGTCTGGCCTTCGCGAATTTTGTCATGTTCAGCAGCCCAGAGGCCATCATCCTGTTTGGTGGAATGGCAAAAGCAGGTGACCTGATCCTGAAGCCAACCCGCGAAACCATGGAAAAGAACCTGCTGCCGATCTTCCAGAACAAAGTGAAGATCATCTTCTCTGAACTGAAAGAAGCGGATGCAGCGATCCTTGGCGCAAGCGCACTGGTTTGGGAAAGCAGGCTGGAAGGACAGATGATATGACTTTACCGATTATTTCAACCGGTTCTCCCATTCAACCCTGCCAATGCCAGGGAATACGTGTCGCTCCGAGTGATATGATGACCTGACCAACGGTCCGCACTCGACATAATCAAATCCCAACTCATAACCGATTTCAGTGAGCCGGTTGAACTCGTCAGGGTGTACAAAGCGTACTACCGGGAGATGTTTCTTAGTAGGCTGCAGGTATTGACCGATGGTGATTACGTCCACGTCGCTGTTCCTGAGGTCACGCATGGTTTGAACCACCTCGTCTATTTCCTCACCCAGGCCGAGCATGATGCCGGATTTGGTGCGCATACCTCCGTCTTTCAGGTGCCGGAGGACTTCCATACTGCGCCAGTATTTGGCCTGGATCCGTACTTTCCGGGTAAGGCGCTCTACCGTTTCAATGTTATGGGAAACCACTTCGGGCGCCGCTTCGATAATGCGGTCGATGTTTTCTTTTTCGCCTTTGAAATCCGGGATCAGGGTCTCCAGGGTAGTACCGGGATTCAATGCACGAACTGCCTTAATGGTATTTTGCCAAATGATACTACCGCCATCTTTGATCTCGTCACGGTCAACCGAGGTAATTACCGCGTGCTTGACCTTCATGAGGAAGATGGCCTCTGCTACACGCTGGGGTTCATCCCAGTCTACTTCCTCGGGCCTGCCTGTAGCTACGGCACAAAAGCCGCAACTCCGGGTACAAACGTTGCCCAGGATCATGAATGTTGCCGTGCCTGCGCCCCAGCATTCGCCCATATTTGGACAGTTTCCACTTTCGCAAATGGTGTGTAGCTTATGGGAATCAACAAGATTACGAACGTTCTTATAGCCTTCCCCTATAGGAAGCCTCACCCTGAGCCAATCCGGCTTCTTGGGTCTTTGTTCCACTACTGCGTCAATTACCGGTAATTCCTTCATATTATGAGATAACAACAGGGGGCAAAATTAGTTACTTTCTATTACCGAAAACCACGGCAAGATAGCCGTTCAGGAAAAACTGGTTGGGCTCCACCCCTACCAGTTGTTCCACTTTTTTCGCATAGAATTCAACGTTTACGCCTACTTCAACAGCCGAAATGGCGTTGTTGAACCTGCCCCAATCGAACCGAAGTGCTGTTTTTGCATGAACGCCCGGGGCAAATTTCATTTCACCCCAGCCTTTGGTAAAGCCAGATGCTCCCAGGATATCCTGGCTCATGAATAAGGCGCTGTCGGCCTGGGAATATTTAACCTGCCTGACTATCCCGGAGTTTGGGGGGTCCTGGACATCCACATAATAAGGTTTTAACAGGCCAAGGGATAGCCCGCCGGCATAAATACCATAAACAGCAACACCATTCTTGTTGCCCTTGCCGCCGATCATGCGCTGCTGGCCAAACCCGAATTTCAACTGGTAAAAATTGTTTTGCTTGCCATAGACAAAAGGATTTCCGAAGATAATCGCACCATCACTGCGCGACTGCTTATCTTCTTTTCTGTGCTTCTTCTCATTGAACTCGATCTGGAACAGGTTTGTTTTAAAAGGGGACTTGATCTTACCCTTTTCATACATTACGCCATATCCGTCCGTATTGAATTTGAAGCTGAATACTGAATGCTTGCTGAAAGCAGACTCCCCTTCTTCCTCCAGCCTGATCATTTGATTGATCTTCTCCCTTTTTGCCTGCTTCTTATCTTCTTTCCGGACCTGTTTATCCTGCGCCTGGATCGACAGGGAAAGCATCAGGGATAGAGATATTATTGAGAATGTTTTCACGCTTCAGATTTTACTTCTGTGTAAATTTATAAAAAAAAGGGAATGACATCTTCTGTTATCTATGAAGGCGGCCTGAGAACCACCTGCACGCACCTGCAATCCGGCTCATTTTTTGAAACTGACGCCCCAACTGATAACCAGGGAAAGGGGGAAAGGTTCTCTCCAACCGACCTTGTGGCTACCTCCCTGGCAAGCTGCATGCTCACCACCATGGGCATTCGGGCAAAAGACCTGGAGCCCGCCATCCGACAAATCAGGGTCGACACTGAGAAGATCATGAGTGCCAATCCACGACGGATCAGCAGGATAAATTTAACATTTCATTACCCTGCAGGATTTTCCCTGTCGGCTGACAGAAAGCAGGAACTGGAGCAAATCGCCTGGTCGTGCCCGGTTAAAGAAAGTATCCACCCTGACATCGTGCTGGATGTTAAGTTCAATTGGCCGGAAGAGGGCGGAATATAAGGGATGAGTTGATTGTGGTGTATGTGTGAAATGAGCTAAGACTCGATATTCACCATTTTTGCGGCCATTTCTGTGGACTTTTCAGAAGGAACTGACCAATGGAGTAATCAAGGCAGCGGGAATGGTTGCAGTACTGTTGCCTCAATTCCATCAGCCCATACGTGTGCCCCATATGTTGCGGTACGATGCCCAGCTTTTCGAAGCCGCTCGTGATCACGTTGGACTCCGGGGGCATCTTGTACACCCATTCCGAATGTGCGAAGAAGGCCTGCCTGGCCAAGTAAAAGTGCCTCGATCTGGATGACCTGATGACTGCCGGGATAGGCTATGCAAGGGTAAATGACGTTCGGGAAGTCAGAAAAAAATCAGAAATGGTCGTGCAAACTCCTGATGACACGGCTTACCGGCAGCCCCATGACATTATAAAAATCCCCGGTGATAGCCTTAATGCCTACTACTCCGATCCACTCTTGTATAGCATAGGCACCTGCCTTATCAAAGGGTTCGTAGTTATCCACATAATATTGAAGATCCTCATCTCTAACCTCGTGAAACTCTACTTCAGTGATATCCGAAAAACGGATCTCTTTCAAATGGTTGATAATGACCACGCCCGTGATCACTTTGTGACGGCAACCCGATAATGCCTTGAGCATATTGAAGGCCTGTCCGGCATCCCTGGGTTTACCAAGCACCTTGTCATCGAGCACTACAATGGTATCCGCCGCGAGTACCGGGATGCCTTCTTCGTAACGTTTGTAGAGCTCCAGTTGCATCACGGCCCTTGCTTTCTCGCGGGCAATGTAGATGGGGATCTCCTCCATCGGCATACCTTCTGGCCATGTTTCATCGGTTTCCCTCGTGAGCACATCAAAATCCAGTTCTGCCCATTCAAGCAATTGTTTTCTCCGTGGCGACTGCGAAGCAAGTACGATCTTCCGGGTCATGAATACCATTTAATGAATAACATAGAGAGAATGCCGGTCAGCATCACTATTTTGATCAGCGTACTGAGCTGGTGGTAATCCTTGGGCGTAGCCGCAGGAAATAATCGTTTCTGGATCATGGACATGGGAATGATGATGAATACAACACTGTATAAGGCGGACCACCACCAGTGAAGCTGAAGCGCATAGATTTGCAGGATCACCATCGAGCAGATCAACACGATCATCCAAACGGACACAAAAAGTTTTGACGAGGGCAGGCCCCAAACGATGGGCATGGTTCTGCAACCATACCTGGCATCTCCTTCCATATCTTCCATGTCCTTAACCACCTCCCTAACGAGTGAAATGATGAAAGCATACCCACCATAGAGCACCGCAAATTTATAGATCCGGGAAAGTACCTTAAACCCTTCACTGTCCGGCCTCTGGAGTACCATGGGATTAACAGACACATAGATCACCAATACCACCCATCCGGTGAGCAGCGAAATAATGATATTACCCACCAGAACCTGCTTTTTGAACGTAGTGGAATAAAACCACAACAGCACCACGGTGATGAAGTTAAAGATCAGGGGCAAAGGATTTCTGAGCTGATTTGAAAGAACAGCGCTAAGGACCAGGCCTGTGAGAGAAAACCCCAGATGCCAGAGAATGGCCCACCGCCGTTTGATGACCTGGTCAACCACCAGCTTCTCGGGCTTATTAACCCGGTCAATATTAAGATCGAAATAATCATTGATGATGTATCCCGCAGCTGCAATAAACATGGACGCTGCGATCAGGATAAGGAGTCCGTTGAATCCCATGGGATCCTTCAAACCTGTTGCGCCAAAAGAAGGGGTTACGATGCAGAAATAAAAAAGAAGTTGGGTCAGCGCGATAAAGAACAGGTTAGGATACCTGATCAACCTGAAAAATGCGCCCGCCAGTTTCATTGTATGAAGATAACACTTCAGGTACTGCTAACATCACCCTGGTGCTGCCATTTGCCCTGCACCCGCAATAATTTCTCAATCACATCCCTGACACAGCCTTCGCCACCATTCAGGGGAGAAATGTAATCGGCCGTGGCCAATATATCCCTGGCAGCATCAGCGGGGCAACAGGAAAGGCCGCAGTATTGCATGACAGCCTGATCAGGGATATCATCGCCCATGAACATCACCTGCTCAGGGGTCAATTGATGTTCCTCCATTAGTTGTTTCAGCAGTAACAACTTGTCACTTACTCGCTGGTAGACCATGGTGATCCCCAGCTTGTTCAATCTTTTTTCAACAGGAGTAGATGAGGAACCGGTGATCACGATCACCTTGTAACCGGTTTTGACCGCAAGCTGGAGCACATATCCGTCTTTGATATTCATTTTCCTGACCCATTCGCCATCCGGCATTACCAGCAGCGACCCATCCGTCAGTACGCCATCCATATCAAACACCAGTGTATCTACCGGAAGGAATTTTTCCAAAACGTTCATATATTCTTTTATTTACCGGATTGACGGTGGTAACGATAAATAGAGTCGCTCATCACATCGTAGATACCGGCAAGTTCAGGGTGATCAGCCAGCATCGTCCGATGGGCGTTCAATGTCTGAACATCGTTCCTGATGGCAGGACCTGTCTGGTTGCGGGCAGCCTCCCCGTATTCCAGTTTACCGATAATCTCACGCAACATAGGCAGCAGCAGGTCAAAGTTAACCTTCTCTTTAATGCAATAATCCTGCACAAGGGCATAGAGATGGTTGGAAAAATTCCCTGTTGCAACAGCGGCAAGGTGCATCTTCCGCCGATATCCATCATTGGCATGAACAACAGAACTGGAAACAGATGCAGCAAAATCCATGAGCATAGTTCTTGTCTCTGGGGTATTGCCGTCTACGAGCAATGGAAATTCAGGAATGCGCTCCGTCTCGGCCCTGAACGTTTGCATCGGATAGAGTACCCCGTAATTTCTGGAAACATGTTCCAGAACGGAGGCCGGAACGGATCCGGCAGTGTGCGCTACCAGCGTTCGGCCAAGGGAAAGATGACGATGCAGTTCAGGAAGGGCATCATCGCTGATCGCAACCAGGCAAAGAAAGGCATCTTGCCTCGCAGCAGTAAAATCCGGCGAATAAGAAGCGTTGAGAAGCTGAGCAAGGGTGGTTCCTTTCTGTTTATTCCTCGCCACCACCTGCACCACCCTGTGGCCAGAAGCCAGGAACTTTCTTCCCATCACGTTGGCCACATGGCCCGAGCCTATGATCACAATATCGGTCAAACTGAATTCGATGGTTATATTTGCGAAAGATATGAAACTTGCACAGAAAATTGCCATTGGTTATGTGAGGGCAAGGCTGAATATGATTGCCGTGGTATCACCCGGAAAAGCAGCAGAGAAAGCCTACGAACTTTTCTGCACACCGCAGCAGAGATCAAAAAAACCTTTCCCTGAGATTTTTGCTAAAGGCGAGAAACTTCATTTCCTTCAAAAGGGTAAAAAGATCCGCGGATATCGCTGGAACAGGGATTCAGGTAAAAGACTACTCATCCTGCACGGCTTCGAATCCTCGTGCAGGAAATTCGATCACCACATTTCCAGGGCCATCAAAAATGGATATGAAGTGCTTGCTTTCGATGCCCCCGCACATGGCAGCAGCGAAGGAACCCGGGTGACGCTGCTGGATTATATGGAGATGATCTCAAACGTAGAGAAAAACTATGGCAAAGTCAACAGTTTCATCTGCCATTCATTTGGCGGATTGGCGCTCGCGATGTATTTGGAGAACCGGCCCCACGATCCGCATACAAGGGCTGTGCTGATTGCGCCCGCTTCAGAAACAACCACAGCGATAGACGGTTTTTTCCGTTTCCTTCAGTTGAACGATAAAGTCAGGGCCGCTTTTGACCGTATCATTCACCAGCGCTCAGGCCACTGGCCCGCTCATTTTTCTTCCGCCCGGGCCCTCCGTCATACCAGGGCTTCCATACTCTGGATCCATGATGAGGACGACCTGGTCACCCCGCTTAAAGACGCCCATAAAATAATGGCAATGGGTTACCCTAATATCGAGTTCATGATCACAAAAGGACTGGGGCACAACAGGATATACAGGGATAATGAAGTAAAGCGCAGAATATTTTCCTTTCTGTAAATGGCCATTTCCCCCATGGCCGCCGCTGGTATCTAATTTCAGAATTTAACGCAATACCGTATTATTGCAACGCTAAGGAAAAGAGGGAAATAAGGAAAAGTGCTGATTTTCATATATTTATAAAATCTATTTTTCTTTAATGACCTTCGGAAAAAGACCGAAACCCCCAATATGGCCAAAAATTTACTGATAGTTGAGTCGCCGGCAAAAGCCAAAACCATAGAAAAAATCCTGGGATCCGATTTCGAGGTGAAAAGTTGTTTTGGGCACATACGCGACCTTGAAAAAGACGCGATGGGCATCGACGTGCAGAATAATTTCCAGCCCCGGTACATAGTTCCCGAGGATAAGGAAAAAGTAGTGAAAGAACTGAAGCAGTTGGCCAAAAAATCCGGGGAAGTGTGGCTTGCAACGGATGAGGACCGTGAAGGGGAAGCAATCAGCTGGCACCTATGTGAGGTACTGGGCCTTGATCCGGTCCAAACCAAACGCATTGTTTTTCACGAGATCACCAAGCCCGCCATCGAGAAAGCAGTTAAGAATCCAAGGCTGCTGGACCTGAACCTGGTGAATGCCCAACAGGCCCGCAGGATACTCGACAGGATCGTGGGTTTTGAACTCTCCCCCATCTTATGGAGAAAAATGAGCATGAAGAACAACCTCAGTGCCGGCAGGGTACAGAGCGTGGCCGTTCGCATCATTGCAGAAAGGGAAAGGGAAATCAATGCATTTACGCCTACCAGTACATTTAAGATAGACGCCTTTTTTACGGCAAAGGACATCAACGATAAAAAAGTATCTTTTAAGGCAGAGGGCAGTAAACACAATTCTGAAGACAGCGCAGAAAAATTCCTGCAAAGCTGCATCGGCGCGAATTACAAAGTGGCGGATATCCAGATCAAACCATCCAAACGTACTCCGCCCGCCCCGTTCACTACATCAACGCTTCAACAGGAAGCTGGAAGGAAACTGGGTTATGGGGTTAGTCGTACGATGATCCTCGCGCAAAAACTCTACGAAGCGGGTTATATCTCGTATATGAGAACGGACAGTGTGAGCCTGAGTGATACGGCGGTGCAGGATATCACCACGCAGATTGGCAACGAATATGGAAAGAAATATATCCAGACCAGGAAATACAAAAACAAGAACGAGTCGGCCCAGGAAGCGCACGAAGCCATCCGCCCTACTTATATGGACAGGCGGGAGACGGACATCCAGGACGCACAGCGTTTGTATGAACTGATCTGGAAAAGAACCATGGCCTCACAAATGGCGGACGCCGAACTGGAGAAAACCACGGCCAAGATCAGCATCAGCACAAACAAGGACATGCTGTCTGCACAGGGTGAGGTCATGAAATTTGACGGCTTCCTGAAAGTGTATATGGAAAGTCGTGACGAAGAGGACGAAGACGAAGGCAACGAAAGCATGTTGCCGCCACTGGCTGTTGGCCAGGAACTGGGATTGAAGGAAATGAAAGCAGTGGAACGATTTTCGCGTCCCGCTCCCCGGTACACGGAAGCATCATTGGTGAAAAAACTCGAAGAGCTCGGCATTGGACGTCCATCTACCTACGCCCCTACCATCTCAACCATTTTGAAACGTGGCTACGTGGAGAAAAGGGATAAAGAGGGCGTGCAAAGGAATTACCGGACCCTGGTACTGAGTGCAGATAAGATCAGCAAGAAGACCGAGCAGGAGAACACGGGCGCGGAAAAGGCAAAACTTTTCCCAACGGACCTTGGCCTGGTCGTCACTGATTTCCTGATACAACATTTCGACGAAGTGATGGATTATGGCTTTACGGCCAAGATCGAAAACGAGTTTGATGAAATTGCAAACGGCAAGGTGAAGTGGAACAAAATGGTGGATGATTTTTATACACCATTCAAGAAAGATGTTACCACCACCATGGAAACAGCTGAACGCATCAGCGGCGAAAGGGAACTCGGAATCGAACCCGAATCAGGCAAGAAAGTAATCGCACGTATGGGGAGATTCGGGCCCATGGTACAGATCGGGGACACCAGCAATGAAGAAGACAAAGCGCGGTTCGCAAAACTGAAACAGGACCAGAGCATTGAAACCATCACCTACGATGAAGCCATGGAGCTTTTTAAACTCCCCCGGATACTGGGAGATTTTGAAGGCTCACCGGTGTCTGTAAGTATTGGAAGATTTGGTCCCTACATTGCGCACGACAAACAATTCTACTCACTGAATAAAGAATACGATCCGTATGAGGTCACGCTGGATGAAGTGCTGCCCATCATCGTAGAAAAAAGAAAGGCAAAACAGGAAAGGACCATCAAGATCTTTGAAAAAGAAAAGGTGCAGCTGCTTAGAGGACCCTACGGCCCCTACATCAAGAAGGGCCTCAGGAATTTTCCCATCCCTAAGGAGCAACACGAAAAGGTAGCTGATCTGACGATAGAAGAAGTCAAGAAGATGATCGAAGACGCCATTGCCAATCCACCGAAGAAGAATTTCAGGAAAAAGAAAACGAAATAATTACCGCAGCCTTACTAACATTATTTTATCCATTGTGGATAAATAAGAGATCGAAGTCAATTTGTTCCTCCGATATTTATTTTGAATTTGCCAGCTGTTTTTAGCAAAGTAAAACGTCATATTACTGAACGTTTATCCTTATGGAACAAAACAATGAGATATCGGCCCTGTTTCATCTGATCGATGACCCGGATGAAGAAGTGTTTACCACGGTAAGCGACAGGATCATCAGCTTCGGTAAGGACATTATTCCAAATCTTGAAAATCTTTGGGAGAACACACCGGCGGAGGAAGTTCAGGAAAGGATCGAGTTGTTGATCCATCGTTTGCATTATGACGAACTGAAACTGGATATTGCCGAATGGCATAGGAAAGAATACCCGGACCTGGTGGAAGGCGCATTAATGGCTGCGCGGTACAAGTACCCCGACCTCCACACTTCACCCATCATCCAGGAAATTGAAAAATTCCGACGTAACATCTGGCTCGAATTGAACAGCTACCTAACCGCGCTGGAACAGGTGAACGTAGTCAACAAGATCCTGTTCTCGTATCACAAGCTGAAAGGCGTTGAAGTATCCTATCACCATCAGGAAGAATTCCTGTTGAATAAAGTGATAGAGACCCGCCGTGGAAATTCCATCACTAATGGCATCCTGTACCAATACCTCTGCCAGATGTTGGACATCCCCGTAAAAGCTGTGAATATCCCGAGGCAGTACATCCTCGCTTATTTTGACACGTCGCACGACTATTTCAGTACGCAAACAACGGAGAATAAGATTCATTTCTTCATAGATCCCATGACCGGTCAGGTGTATACACAGAAAGACGTCGAGAATTATTTTTCACGCATCAATATCACGCCCACCGAGTCCCATTTCAAACCCGTGTCGCCTGCAAAAACCATCCAGTTCCTGCTCGAGGAGTATTCAAAATGCTTTGACAACGACACAAACCGGTACAAGCAAGTTGAACTGCTCCGGCTGTCCGAACTGCTGAACCGGTAATTGTCACCAGCCTTTTCGGTACTCTCTTTTCACGAACTGATTTGCTTCATCGAAATTGGTGATGCGCATGTTCCTGCCATCCCACAGCAGTTGTTTTCTGCCTGGATAGGTATGCCCCCCGCCAGTTTTTGGTCTCCTAAGGTTGAAACTCCTGGTGGCCAGGTTGCCCATGAGCACCGTTTCGGTGAGTGGCCCAGCCATGGAGAACGGCGAGCTGGTATAGGCGCCCCAGCCTTTCTTACAGGCGGCTGTCCACTGATTCTGGTGTCCATCCCAGCCCCCGGGAACCAGGGGCCGGTCAGCTGCGGGCAGGTTTGCACCAGCCATGGATTGGGTGGGCAGCAAGGTTGGATTCCGTCCAAATAACCCCGCCATCAATTTACCCTTGGTGCCTTCGAAAATAATTCCACCGTCCACTTCACCCATAGGTTCATCAGGTCCGAGTTCTGCAGGCCTCTTCGGCTGTATACCTCCATCGTACCAGATCATTTCCACCGGCTTCATGTTTCCCCTTACTGGAAATTGGATATGCACCTTAGACGATGGCGGGCAGCTCTCGTGGTAATCTGCTTCCTGAAAAAACCCGGTCCACACACCGGTGACGCTGCATTCCACTTTTTCCGGATATCCCAACCTTAGCGCACGGAAAGGAACATCAATAAAATGGCAGCCCATATCGCCCAGGGATCCTGTGCCAAAATCCCACCAGCCGCGCCAGGTGGCGGGCAGATAGGCTTTATTGAAATCGCGGAATGGAGCCGTTCCGAGCCAAAGATCCCAGTTGAGTTCTGCAGGCACCGGGTCCACGCCGCCGGGCCTGGGTATACCTTGTGGCCAGGTAGGCCGATTGGTCCAAACATGCACCGTGTGCACGTCCCCCAGGACGCCTTTTTGCACCCAGGCCTCTACCCTGCGGGTATCATCGCCACTGCTTCCCTGGTTTCCCATCTGCGTGACCACTTGGTACTTCTGTTCGGCTTCGGTGAGCAAGCGTGCCTCGGCAATGTCATGGGTCAGCGGTTTTTCCGTATAGACATGCTTTCCCAACTGCATGGCAGCAATAGTTTGCATATAATGCATATGATCCGGGGTGGTAATGATCACGGCGTCGATGGATTTGGCTTCTCTGTCAAACATCTCCCGGTAATCTTTGTAGTAATTTGCCGATGGGAACTTCTTGCGCATGGCAGCAGACATGCGGTCATCCACATCGCAAAGCACCGCAATGTTTTCCGCGCCGTTGTTCCATGCTTGTGTGATGTTGAACGTTGCCTTTCCTCCAGCGCCAATGGCGGCAATGTTGAGCTTGTCGCTCGGGGATATATAACCCTTACCCAGCACATGTCTGGGCACAATGGTGAAGCCAGCTGCGGTGATGCCCAACTGCCTGATAAAATTTCGGCGGGAAGAGGAATGCAACATGTTGTTTATTTTAGTCAATTTATAAAAATGCCTATATATGTCGTTGATCAGCTGGGATGATTTTGAAAAAATGGATATCCGTACCGGAACCGTCCTGGAAGCCAAAGATTTTCCCGGTGCGAAAAAGCCGGCCTACCGGTTGCTGATCGATTTCGGGCCTGCGGGTATCAAAAGGTCGTCTGCCCAGATCACGGCCCACTATCGGCCGGAGGAACTGGTTGGCAGGCAGATCGTTGCGGTGATCAATTTTCCAACGAAACAAATTGCTAATTTTCAGAGCGAATGCCTGGTGTTGGGGGTGTACGACGGGAACCAGGATGTTGTGCTGCTAAAACCGGATAAACAGACGCCCGACGGTGCGAAAATCGGCTGAATTAAGATAACTTCATACGTTTTTACAAGTTTGCTTCCAATCCGGCATCTAAAGATGTACGGTTCAAATTCAAACTATATTTTTTCTGATCAGACGTATTGACCCTTCATGAGAAATTTTACCATTGTTCTTCTCTTTTCTGCGGCGCTATATTCCTGCAAATCGGATAAACAAAGTAGTGCGTCGCTTGCGGCTAACAAAAAAGGACCTTCCGCCCTTGAAGTCGAGGGAATGGTTTTGAAGCCTACCGCAATTACGGAAGTTGTGGAAGTATCCGGAACGATATTGGCGAATGAATCCACCGAGATCCGTCCTGAGATCTCCGGGCGCCTTGTACAGTTAAACATCCGTGAAGGTGCTATAGTGCCTAAAGGCAGCCTGCTTGCCAAGATATACGACGGTGATTTGCAGGCGCAGTTGAAAAAACTGACGGTTCAGCTCCAGATCGCAGAGAAAACGGAGGAGCGCCAGCGGGAACTACTGAAGATCGGCGGCATTGCTCAGCAGGACTACGACCTGTCTGTACTAAATGTCAGCAACATTAATGCGGACATCGAACTCACCCGCGTAGGGATCGGAAAAACCGAGATCCGGGCGCCTTACAACGGCCGCCTTGGTTTGAAGAATATCAGTCCTGGTGCCTATGTGTCCCCCGCCTCCCTACTGACCACCATCACCCAGGTGAGCCAGATGAAAATAGAGTTCAGCGTCCCCGAAAAATATAGTTCCGAAGTGAAAAATGGTCTGCCAGTTGAGTTCACCCTCGAGGGCGGCAGAAGCGGCCAGGTGTATAAGGCCAATGTGCTGGCCAAGGAAAGCGCCGTTGAGGAAGCCACCCGCAATCTAAGGGTCAGGGCTATTGTGCAGGCCAGGGATGAATTCCTGGTACCCGGAAGTTTTGCAAAAGTCCGCATCATTCTCGGACGAAATGATAACGCCATCATGATCCCAAGCAGCGCAGTCATTCCCCAAGCCCGGAACAAGGAAGTGGCGGTTTACAGGGGCGGTATCGCCGTGATGACAAAAGTGGACACAGGCGTTCGTGATTCAAGCCTGATACAGGTGGTGAATGGCTTGCAAGCCGGAGATACTTTGATCACTACAGGCTTGCTGTTCGTAAAGCCGGAGTCAAAGATCAAGCTGACAAAAATTTTAAACTGAATCGAAATCTCTACCGATGAATTTATCTGAACTCAGTTTAAAAAGACCGGTACTGGCGATCGTTTGCTCCATTGTGATCATCATATTCGGGGTTATTGGCTTCAGTTTCCTCGGGGGGAGGGAATTCCCGGCCATTGAACCTCCCATTGTCAATGTCAGAACGCAATACACCGGTGCAAATGCTGAAATCATTGAACAGCAGATCACGGAGCCGCTGGAAAAAGCAGTCAATGGTGTAGAAGGCGTAAAAACAATTACCTCTTCATCCAGCCAGGGCAGCAGCAGTATCACGGTTGAGTTTGAATTGGGTGTTGATATTGAGAAAGCAGCCAATGATGTAAGGGAAAAAGTATCCCAGGCGATCAATGCGCTCCCACAGGACATAGATGCGCCACCTTCGGTAGCGAAACAGGATGACTCCGACTTCATCTTGATGATGCAGGTCCAAAGTAACAAAAGGACGTTACTTGAACTCTCGGATATTGCAACCAACGTGATCCAGGAAAGGCTTCAAACGGTTCCCGGAATCAGTTCAATCAACTTAAGGGGTAAAACGTATGCAATGCGCCTGTGGTTTGATCCGGCAAAACTGTCAGCATATAAACTAACCATTCAGGACGTAAGGAACGCACTGGATAGGGAAAACATAGAACTACCGGGTGGGAAGGTCAGGGGAAGTTCCACTGAACTGACTGTTAAAGCCTACGGGAAACTATCAACAGAAGAAGATTTCAACAACCTGATCATCACACAAGATGCGGGAAGGATGGTAAGATTCAAGGACATCGGATATGCCATCCTCGGCACAAACGATGAAGAATCGGCCGCCAGGAAAAACAATGTCCAGGTAGTATCCCTGCAAGCGCTCCCTCAGCCAGGATCCAATCAGGTTGCTATTGCAAACGAGTTATACAAGAGAATCGAAAACCTGAAAAAAGAACTTCCGGAAGACATCACATTGGAAGTTGGATTTGAGCGTACCACTTTTGTAAGAAAAGCGATCACGGAAGTGAAGGAAACGCTGTTTATCGCCATCTTGCTGGTGGTGATCATCATCTACCTGTTCTTCCGCGACTGGAGTATCGCCTTCAGGCCCCTGATCGATATTCCGGTATCCCTGATCGGTGCTTTCTTCATCATGTACGTGGCAGACTTTTCCATCAATGTATTGACCATGCTCTCGTTGGTACTCGCCACAGGGCTTGTTGTGGACGATGGCATTGTGGTCACCGAAAACATCTTTAAGAAAATGGAAGCCGGCATGGATAAGTGGAAGGCTGCCCGGGAAGGCGCAAATGAGATCTATTTCGCCGTCATCGCCACTTCCATCACACTGGCCATTGTTTTCCTGCCGATCATTTTTTTAGAGGGCTTTGTAGGAAGGCTTTTCCGGGAATTTGGAATTGTGGTTGCGGGTGCAGTTCTTATTTCTGCTTTTGTTTCCCTTACGCTGACCCCCGTTTTGAATATATTCCTTACGCCCAAGTCAGGGATCAGGCATTCCTGGTTTTATCATAAGACCGAACCATTTTACCGTGGTCTGGAAAATGGCTACCGTTTTCTGCTGAGCAAGTTTATGAAAGCCAGGTGGATTGCCCTCGTTATCGTTGCCATCTGTGTATTGATCATAGTTGGTGTAGGCGGATCACTACCCTCTGAGCTCGCTCCTATTGAAGACCGCAACAGGCTGAGGTCAACCGTACTCGCCCCCGAAGGAACGGATTTTGACCTCATGGACAGGGCCACGCAGGAAATTGCACAACAGATCATGGATTCGGTACCTGAACGCCAGGTAGTGCTGTCATTTGCGCCTTCTTTTTTTGGCGCAGGTGGTGTGAACTCCTCTTTCATCAGCATGGGCCTGATTGATGGATCCCAACGTCAAAGAAGCCAGGATGAGATTGCCCAGCAGATGAACAGAATGTTCAAAAACTACACCTACATGCGTGTACTTACGATCCAGGAACAAACCATTTCCGTTGGTCTGGGTGGCCGGGGTAGTCTTCCTGTACAGTTTGTGATCCAGAACCTGAACTTCGATAAACTGAAAGAGTTTGTCCCGAAATTTATGGACGAAGTTTCCAAAAGCCCGGTTTTTCAGGGCTATGATGTAAACCTGAAATTCAATAAACCCGAACTACAGATTACCATCGACCGTTTGAAATCAAGCGAACTCGGTGTTTCCATTTTGGATATTACCAACACCTTGCAACTGGCGCTCAGTGGACGGAGGTTCGGATACTTTATCATGAATGGCAAACAGTACCAGGTGATCGGCCAGGTTGACCGGCAGAACCGCGATGAACCGCTTGACCTCAAAGCTTTCTATGTGCGTAACCGGAAAGGGGAATTGATCCAGTTGGATAACCTGGTAACGATCGTTGAATCTGCCAACCCGCCATCCATTTATCACTACAACAGGTTGAAGAATGCCAATATTTCCGCTGGCCTGGCACCTGGCAAAACACTTGGCGATGGCATTAATGAAATGGAACGTATCGCCGATAAAGTTCTGGACGACACCTTCACCACTTCTTTAAGTGGTGTGTCCCGAGATTTCCGGGAAAGTTCCTCCAACACCAGCTTCGCCTTCATTCTTGCACTCATCCTGATCTTCCTTGTGCTTGCCGCGCAGTTTGAAAGTTTTGTCGATCCATTCATCATTATGATCACGGTACCCCTGGCACTGGCCGGTGCTGTACTCGCGCTTTGGACGTTTGGACAATCACTAAACATCTTCTCACAGATCGGTATCATCATGCTCATTGGACTCGTCACTAAAAATGGTATCCTCATTGTTGAATTCGCCAACCAGAAAAGAGAACACGGACTCGATAAATACAATGCTGCTATAGAATCAGCGGTACAGCGGTTAAGACCGATCCTGATGACCACCCTGGCCACCACCTTAGGGGCGCTGCCCATTGCGATTGCTTTTGGATCCGCTGGCAAGAGCCGGGTTCCTTTGGGTATTGTGATCGTGGGCGGTATGTTGTTTGCGCTTGTCCTCACCTTATTTGTAGTACCTGCCCTGTACAGCTACATCTCAAGGAAAAAAACTGTTCATTATGAAGATTAGTCGGATCGTCATATTATTTTTTCTGCCTCTTTTTATCAAGGCCCAGGACTCCACCTTACTGACCTCTGAAGATGCCGTGCGCATCGCCCTTGAGAACAACCTCGATATCAAGATTGTAGAGGCGGACCGCGATATCGCCACCATCAACAACAACTGGGGCAATTCTGGCCGATGGCCAGTCGTGAATGCCAATATCGGCAATACCGAGGCATTGTCCAACCTGAACCAGTCGCTGGCCAATGGTACCGAGATCAAGAGAAACGGTGTAACCAACAACACGTTGAACGCAAACATTCAGGCCAGTTGGAGGATCTATAACGGCAAGCGGGTTGTGGCAACTAAAAACAGGTTCCAGGAGTTGGAAAAGATCGGGGAGATCAACGTTACCCAGCAAATGCAAAGGATCGCCTTTGATGTGCTGGTGGTATATAATAACATTGTGAGGTTCAATCAGCAGGTGAAGGCTTTTAAAGCCATCATTGCACTGTCGAGAGAAAGGTACACCATTGCCAAAACCAGGTTTGATGTGGGAAGTGCCGCAAAAACGGATATGTTGCAATCGCAGATCGACCTCAATGAGCAGGAGATCAACCTAAATAATGTAGAACGCCAGATACAGGACAATAAAGCAATCCTGAATACCCTTTTGAAACGGCCAGCGGCTTATCCGATCACGGTCGCTGATTCAACCTTCCATATTCCCAGCCTCAACTATGATTCGGCGGTGGCTAAAATAGACACCCAGAACCTTGACCTGCTGAGGGCTGAACGGGAAAGGGCCATCCTGGTAGAAGAGCGCAGGATCATCAACTCTAACCGCATTCCTTCGCTCACGCTGAACAGCACCACCAGTTATAACAGGACCAAGGCAAGTGGTGGTTTCTTCCTGACCAACCAAACCTATGGACCTAACATCGGACTTAATATGGGAATCCCGCTGTATAATTCCAATATTTTCAAAACCCAGTTGCGGGCAAATGAAGTACTGCAGAAACAACAGAAACTACAGACGGAGTTGATACGAACCCAACTGCAGCGCGACATGTTCATCGCATTCCAGGAATTTGAAAATGCCAAGCACGTGGCTGATGTTGAAGAGAACAATGTGAAGATCGCCTCCGAAAACAACTTCATTTCAACCGAACGATTCAAGAAACTACAGGGAAATTCCATAGAACTGCGGCAGGCCCAACTCAGCCTTATTGAGGCGCAGGACCGCTACATCAATGCATTGTACCGGGAAAAACTGGCGGCACTGGCTGCCCAGCTTATCATCGGTGAAGTAGGCGCAGAATGATGGGTTCAAAAATACCGTCGACCACTATTCACCAGGGATCGTTTTCAAAAATGGCGTTAATGTTGCATTGACCAGATCTGCATGTTCATTATGGCAGTTCTTCGGCAGTAAAGGCAAGTGGCAATAGGGACTGCGCTGATGGAATGATATAAACTTCGCCCTTCATACCACCCAGTATCAATCTAACGGGTGCACCCACGCGCCCTTCATATTCCGTGAGGACCTGCCGGCATACGCCACAAGGCGAAATGGGATGATCGCTTTCAATTCCATCACCGTGGTAGCTAATGGCCATCGCTTTAACCTGGACACCGGGTTGCAAAGAGGCAACGGCAGCCAGAGCAGCCTGTTCGGCGCAAATGCCTGCGGGGAACGACGCATTTTCCTGGTTGGTACCACAGACTACTTCGCCATTCTGCAGACAAGCAGCGGCACCCACAAAAAATGATGAATACGGGGCATAGGCACTGGAAGTAACAGCCCTTGCTCTGGCAAGCAGGGATGCATCTTCAGGCGAGAGCTGGTCTATGTTGTCATACACTTCAAACTCAAATCCCGTCTTCTGAATTCGCATAGTTGTTATTTTATGATTCTGAACAACCTGTTCCAGCGCGGACCGTTCTGCCAGCTGAACCAGATTAGTGAGGCCTTGCCAACTACATGGTCCTCGGGAACAAAACCCCAGAACCTTGAATCCTGGGAGTTGTGCCTGTTGTCACCCATCAGCCAGTAGTAATTCATTTTGAAAGTGTATGAACTGGTCTGTTTTCCATTGATAAAAAACGCACCCCCTTTCTCTTCGAACGCATTGTTTTCATACACATTGATGATTCGGCGGTAGACGGCAATATTCTCAGCAGTGAGCGTAATGGTTGCGCCTTTTTTGGGAACCCAAAGCGGTCCGAAATTATCCTCCGACCATTTGTAATGGGCGGTGTCATATGGGAAAGTGTTGCCAAATCCGGCAGTGTTTAGGTCCTTCTTCAATCCATCCGGGGCAATGAATGGCAAGCTCCTCACCTTGGCCACCTGGTCATTGGTGAGATTCATCCTCCAGGTATTTGCAGCGCCGGGTACTTGCACCATATCGCGCTGTTCCGGATCGTCGGGGTCGATATTCAATTCATCATGCAAGAAGGATTCCGAGAAGAATTCCTTGCCATTGGTAGTCACAAAATAATAGGTTTCGGCTTTAGGAGGTTCGTTTCCTTTTTCGCCATTCACAATCAGCACCCCGTCCACGATCCTGATCGTATCCCCAGGTATACCCACGCAACGTTTTATGAAGTTTTCCCGCTTATCCACGGGTCTGACGAGGATATCGTCACGCTCAGCCAGCAATTGTTCCCGGGTTCCGCCCCGCTCCTGGTAGGCCCGGAGATAGTCGTAGTAATTGATCTCCGATTGGAACTCGCTGATGACGGTATCTCCTACCGGATAATTAAACACCATCACATCATTGCGTTCCACTGCGCTTTCAAACAGCCTTTTATATGGGATCCTGATCCATTCCAGGTATGATTTTGAGTTGGTGATGGGCAATGTATGATGTACAAAAGGAAATGAAAGTGGCGTATTGGGCAGGCGCTGGCCATAGCTTGCCTTATTGACAAACAGGAAGTCGTTCACCAGCAGAGTCTTCTCCATCGATCCTGTAGGGATGGTATAAGCCTCGAATACAAAGGTTCTGATTATGGTTGCGGCAACCACGGCAAAGACAGCAGCATCGATCCACTCACGGGTGGAGGACTTTCGGTAATCCTTTACTGCCCGGGTGCCCGCGTATCTTTCATTTTTGGAGAAACCCAGGTAGGGGAAATAAATGAACGGGATGAAAACGGCTGCCGCATGGTGCAGCACGGAGAACCTTCCAAAATGTTCAACAAATTTGATGTAGATCCAGATGCTGATAAACTGGCCCACAATAGGTATGAACTGGAGCCAAAACCAGTATTTCTTCAACTCCATCTTCTCCACCATCTCCCAGGTATTATAATATGGCACAAGTGCCTTCCAGGGAGTAATCCCGGCCTTCGTGAACATACCATACAAACCAATGTGGAATCCTATTGCAGCAACGATAAAAAGAACCAGGCCTAAGCTCATGCGGGTTGTTTAAATGTGACCAAAAATACTATAAATCAGCGATTCAGGGTTAGTCGTTTCCAGCACGCAGATGTTACAACTTATTACTCAATTACAAAAGCCTTAACATAAAAATCGGGTGAAATGCAGCGTATTTTCTAATTTTAAGATGCCCGAATGAATACATTTACAATCAGGGATATCGAGAATCTGAGTGGTATCAAGGCCCATACGCTTCGGGTCTGGGAGCATCGCTACGGGATCATCAAGCCCATGCGGAAAGACAGCAACCACAGACTTTACGGCATTGATGACCTTAAAAAGATCCTTCGGATTTCCTACCTCTACAACGAAGGCTACAAGATATCACGGATAGCCGAAATGTCGGAGAACGAGATCAGGACGCTTGCCCTCGAATTCTCGCCCAAAGGCAATTTTGAGGTTTTCATCAACCAGATGATGGAATCATCTATCGATTTTGATGAGACCTCGTTCAGGAAGGCGATCGATTCGGTATTTTACCACCTGGGCATGGAGGATGCAATGACCATGGTGGTCTATCCATTTTTTCACAAAGTGGGCATGCTTTGGGTGACGGGGAACATTGTGCCAGCCCAGGAACATTTTGCCACCAATATTATCCGCAACAAGATAGTGATGGCTATTTCCAGGATGAAGGCGAAAAAAATTGTGGCCAACAGGAAATACCTGATCCTCTGCCCACCTGGTGAATTCCATGAGATCCCCCTTTTACTGTTGCAATACAGCCTGCGGGAAAGGGGAATACCATCCGTATACTTTGGTGTGAACACCGATATGGAGCAGATCAAGGACTACCTGGAGAAGAATGAGGCCACGCATATTTTTGTCCATCTGATCACCAATTTCACCCATTTGGAACCCGGGTCATTATTGCACGAGCTGCACCAGCATTTCCCGGAGATCAAGATTTTTGCTTCGGGAAAGGTATTCAAGAACATGGAAGTGCATTATCCCAATACCAGGGTCTTTGATACTGTGCAGCATTTCATCTCTTACCTCGATATAGACGGACAATTACCCTGACCGATGATCTATCCGCGCAGCAAAACATAGCTTGAAACATCAGCAGCCGAGATGGATTTTCCAGAAAGGATGATAAGCCGCTCCACCACATTCCGCAGTTCCCTGATGTTACCGGTCCAATTATTTTGTTTAAGTGCCTCAATGGCTTCGGCCTCAATGCCTTTCACGGGGATACCGTACTCGGTACAAATGGCCTCTAAAAAATGTTGGATCAGTGCAGGGATATCTTCCCGCCTGTCGTTCAAACCGGGAACATGTATGATGATCACACTAAGCCGGTGATAGAGGTCAAGGCGGAAGTTCTTCGCTTCCACTTCCTGCAGCAGGTCCTTATTGGTGGCAGCCACCACCCTGACATCCACGCTGATGTCCTTGTCGCCACCCACCCGGGTGATTTTTCCTTCCTGCAGGGCACGAAGCACTTTAGCCTGTGCGCTCAGGCTCATGTCACCGATCTCATCAAGGAACAGGGTTCCGCCATGGGCCTGTTCAAACTTGCCGATCCGCTGTTTGACGGCAGATGTGAATGACCCTTTTTCATGGCCAAACAACTCACTTTCGATCAGTTCCG
This sequence comes from Chitinophagaceae bacterium, assembly GCA_040404045.1. Classification (GTDB taxonomy): domain Bacteria; phylum Bacteroidota; class Bacteroidia; order Chitinophagales; family Chitinophagaceae; genus Pollutibacter. Next base: position 22,490 of record JBBAJN010000009.1, on the reverse strand, counting down.
TGGGAATCGCGGCGCAATTGACTTCAATGATGGCCGATTTATTTCGGTTACTCTTTTCATGCAACCAGCGGGCCACCAACTCCTTGCCCACACCATTCTCCCCTGTGATCAGGACCCGTGCATCGGTAGGTGCCACTTTGTCAATGGTGTCCTTGATCTTTAAAATAGCCGGGGAATCCCCGATCATTTGTTCCACTTTAGTGACCTTCCGCCTGAGTACTTTGGTTTCGGTGACCAGGTTTGTTTTATCCGTAGCATTCCGGATCGTGATCAGCAACCGGTTGAGGTCCGGGGGCTTCGAGATATAATCATAAGCACCCTTCTTCACCGCTTCTACGGCGGTTTCAATGGTACCATGACCGGATATCATGATCACCGGAATATCGGGGTTTGCTTCGCGTGCCTTTTCCAGGAATTCAATGCCGTCGATCTTCGGCATCTTGATATCACACAATACAACGTCATAGGTCTTCTCCTTGAATCTCTTCAGGCCCTCTTCCCCATCTCCTGCTTCGTCTATTTTATATCCCTCGTATGAAAGGATCTCAGACAATGTTTTCCGTATCGCCCTTTCGTCATCAATGATCAGAACATTCGACATGTGAGATGTTTATGTATTAAAGGTAGTGATCAGAATGTAACCCTCAAGCCGGCAAAATAATTTCTTTCCGGGGCGGGATTATAGTATCGCCTCCCGAATGCATTGATATCATTACCAAGGCTGTAAAGTTCATTCCCGGCATTATCGATCCCCGCAAAGACCTCGGTTTGAAGAGACTTTTTCCAGCTGTGCTTCCATCCTACCCTGCCTTGCCATAACCTGTAGTCATCGGCAAATACATCATTGGCGTCTGTCAGCGGCAGGGAGGATGTGTAATTGAAGGTTCCGTTGAAGTAAAAGCCTGCAGTGAAGAAGAGGTCTGCACCGGCGAGAACCACCTTGCCCGGAACGCCGGTGAGTTCATTTCCGGAAAAGTCGTTGTTATTTACCTTGTATGATGAAAACTTAAAGTCAAAAAAACTGCTGCTGCTCCAGATCCTTAGCTGGCGCAGAAAACCTGACGTGCGATTTACCGGAAAGCCTTCTACAAAAAGCTCTATTCCTTTCTGTTTAGTGCTGCCTGCATTGATGAAATATTCAGCGCCGGCCGCGTTAGTCCGCCTTACGATCGCGTCATTGAGGTTGAACTGAAATGCAGTGATATCGAAATTCAGTCGTGACCTCAGTATCGCACCCTTGAAACCGAGTTCATAATTCCAACCGTGTTCGGCCTGGAGGTCTGAGTAGATGCCTCCGGCAGATGGACGCACTTCCGCTAGGCCGGGCGGGGAATATCCCTTAGATACGGAGCCATGCAGGGTCATGTTATCCGTAACGGAGTACCCTGCTGCCAAACGGGGCAAGAGCTGGGCATCAAACGGGAGATCAGACCCGGAGGCAAGAGGTATTGTTCGCTGAAGTTCATAGCTATAATCGTTGTAACTCAATCCTGCCTGAAGGGTAACCTTATCTAAAATTTGAAGCTCAAGTTGTGTAAATACAAATCGTTGTGAGGAACGGAGATTGTCTCTCACCAGGTTGTTATCGGGCACGCCGCCCCTGTTCCCCGTGCTGTCGATCACCGAGCGGCCGAGTTGCCATTCAGCACCACCGGTCCAATTGAATATAGTACGACCGAACTTTCTGTTGTACTGGAACTTTGAGCGGATGCCGAAGCCTTTTTCCTTGCGTACCTCGTAGTTGGTGATGAATGGATTCCTGAAATCCGTAAAAGCAGCTGTGATGGTTGTAACATTTGACCAGTTGCTATTGAACTGGTAGGTATTGGTGAGACCCGTGAGAAAGGTCTTGTTATACACGCCGGCCTGTTGCTGGGTGGCAGAAGGTAACGTAGGCGTTGCAGGCCTTGCCTGCCTGGGATTGGCGGTCATCTGGGCAAGGGTCAATCCCCCGGGGGTACGATAAGCCAGGTTGCCGTAGAGGACGAGGACTTCCACTTTATTCTTATCACTTGTTTTCCAATGGAGGGTTGCCTGGGTGAGATCCCTCCTGAGGCGGCTATTCTCGCGGTAACCGTCGGATTGCTGGTGGGACTGCATGATCTGCCAGTTGAAGGTCTCGTTGCCGCCTTGCCATCTAAAAACGCCTCCAAACAAGCCATAGGAACCGCCATTGACCTGGGCCATGAATCGGTGCTTTCTGCCGGGGGTGAATTCCGGTTCTTTCAGGGTGACCACGCCGCCGGTACCTGCGCCATAGATACTGCCCGCTGGACCTTTGAGGATCTCTACAAAACCCACCCCGTTGAAGTCGAACAGGTTGAGGTAGGTGTTCCCGCCGGCATCGGTGATGGGAATATCTTTCCAGTACACTTTCACGTTACGCACGCCGAAGGGTGATCTGAGGAGGCTTCCCCGGATCGATAGGCGATAGCTGCCCGGAGAGCGTTCTTCCATCCTGACGCCGGGGACCGTATTGAAAACCGGAACGAGTGTGGTATTGGAGAATCTTTGGAGGTCGCGGTTGGAGAGCGTGCTTACTGAAGCGGGAACCCGGATCTGTTTTACACTGGTTTCAAAACCCCGGACGGAAATTTCTTTCATGGACAGTAGGCTGTCCTGCGAATAAACGGATAGGGTAACCAGCAAAGAGAATGCTACGGCGGGGATCTTACGCATCATTGCCTAAAAATAAAAAATCCCCCCGTTGCCGGAGGGATGCTTGAAATTAAACTACTTTTTCAGGTACATCACTTCTTTCACCAGTTTCACGGTGCGCGGGATATCCGGTAGATAAAGGGCCACCAGGTTTGGCGCGTAGTGCATAGGGGCATCTGCGGATGTGATCCTGCGGATAGGTGCATCGAGGTAATCGAATCCTTCTTTCTGGATGCGATAGGTGATCTCTGAGCTCACGGAAGCGAAAGGCCATTGTTCTTCAACGATCACCAGGCGGTTGGTCTTTTTGACGCTTTCCAGGATGGTGTACCAATCAAGCGGCCTGATGGTCCTCAGGTCGATCACTTCAGCACTGATTCCTTCTTTAGCCAGCTCTTCTGCAGCTCCCAATGCCACCTTCATCATCTTGTTGAAAGAGACGATGGTCACATCTGTTCCGGCGCGTTTGATATCGGCCTTACCGATGGGGATCAGGTACTCTTCTTCGGGCACCTCTCCTTTTTCGCCATACATCACTTCAGACTCCATGAAAATGACCGGATCGTCGTCCCGGATGGCGCTTTTCAAAAGACCCTTTGCGTCGTATGGATTGGAAACGGAGATCACTTTGAGGCCCGGAATATTGGCATACATGCTTTCAAAAGCAGTGGAGTGCTGTGCACCCAATTGGCCGGCGGAACCGTTGGCGCCGCGGAAAACAATGGGACAACCCACCTGACCGCCGCTCATGGCAAGCATTTTAGATGCGGTGTTGAGGATCTGGTCCAAAGGGAGTACGCCGAAGTTCCAGGTCATGTACTCCACAATGGGTCTGAGTCCATTCTGGGCAGCGCCTACAGCCACTGCGGTGAAACCGAGTTCAGCGATTGGGGTGTCGATCACCCTTTTGGGTCCGAATTCATCGAGCATTCCCTGGCTGACCTTATAAGCGCCATTGTACTCTGCAACTTCTTCGCCCATCAGGAAAACACGTTCGTCCCGCCTCATTTCCTCATTCATCGCCTCTCTTAACGCTTCTCTGAACTGTATGATTCTGGCCATTCAATAATTGGTTTTGGAGTCGCAAAAATAGGGAAAAACAGAATGTGATAACGGTTGATTCGGCGCCAATAAGACCGGTCATAGCCTGGGGGCATGATTTTTTAGCCGGTTATAACTGTATTGGGGAAAAATAAAAGGAGTCCTGCACAATAAAATACCGGTTCCGACGGGCTTGACCAGTGGCTACAGACTTACTATTTTTCGGTTTCCAGTTCCTATTGTAAACCAAATGGGCATAACATGAAAAAGTATGGGATATGGATATTAGGAGCCGCTGTAGTTTCTGTGGCCCTGGTATCCTACGCAACACCTGCTGTTGCCAGGGCGAGGTCCACCAAGACGGAGTGGACGCAAACCACCTGGGGTAAGTTGGGCCAGGGTTCGGTGGAGCCAACGGACAACGGGATGACCACCGTTAATGCACAAGCTGGCAAACCGGTTCATGCGATTAAGATCAAAGTCTTAAAAGGGGGTGTGAACCTGCACCGTTGCGAGGTATGGTTCAGCGACGGGTCTAAAAAATCCATAGAACTGCGTAATGATGTTCCTGCCGGTTCTGAGAGCAGGGAGATCAGTCTGAACGAAGGTTCAAAGCAGGTCAGCAAGATCGTTTTCTGGTACGATACCCGGAGTTATGGACAGCGTGCTGATGTAGAGCTATGGGGCAAGAAGGTTGGATGATTAGTGGTGTCATAGATGCAACATCTTCTGATGCACGGCCGTTAAGCAAAGCTTCTAACCATTGGGCGAATTCATTGATATTCCCTTAAACCAACTCCAGCACCATCGCTGAAGCCCCACCGCCGCCATTGCAGATCCCGGCGGCACCCACCTTTGCTTTATTGGTCCTGAGTACATTGATCAGCGTGACGATGATCCTCGCACCGCTGCAACCCAGGGGATGGCCCAAAGACACTGCACCCCCAAACACATTGACTTTTGCCGGATCCAGTTGGAGTCGCCTGGTGTTCTCGATGCCCACTACGGCGAAGGCCTCGTTAAGCTCCCAAAATTCAATATCCCCGGCCTTCAGGCCTGCCTTATTCAGGGCGATGGGTATCGCGATCGAGGGCGTGGTGGTGAACCACTCCGGAGCCTGCTCCGCATCGGCATAAGATACGATCTTTGCCAGCGGTGTAAGTCCGAGTTCTTTTACCTTCTTTTCGCTCACCAATACCAGCGCGGCAGCACCATCATTCATGGTAGATGCGTTGGCGGCTGTAACGGATCCCTCCTTAGTGAACGCAGGCCTGAGTTCAGGTATCTTATCAAACTTAACGTTCCAGGGTTCTTCGTCTTTATCAAAGACGACGGGATCGCCCTTGCGTTGAGGGATAGGAACAGGAACGATCTCCTCTTTGAAATAACCATTGGCCCATGCGGCTTGTGAGCGCTTGTAACTTTCAATAGCGAAAGCGTCCTGCTCTTCCCTGCTGATGCCGCAATCCCTCGCGCATAGTTCGGCGGCCATACCCATCGCCTGGTTATCGTACGCATCGGTGAGACCATCCTTAGCCAGCCCATCTACCAGTGTAACATTACCGTATTTATTTCCCCAACGCATGTTGGGTGCATAGTAAGGAACATTGCTCATACTCTCCATCCCACCGGCTACAACAATATCCCTGTCACCGAGCATGATGGATTGTGCTGCCTGTGCAATAGCTTTCATACCACTGGCGCAGACTTTATTAACCGTGGTGCAGCTAACGTGATCGGGCAGGCCTGCTTTTCTCGCTGCCTGGCGGGCTGGTGCCTGTCCCAAATTGGCCTGGATCACAGAACCCATCAGCACTTCCTCTACCTGTTCGGGTTCAATACCGGCTTTGGCAACCGCGCCTTTAATGGCGATAGCGCCTAAATCGGTAGCAGAAAAATCCTTGAGTGCGCCGCCGAAACTCCCCATGGGCGTGCGGACGGCAGAAACGATGTAAGCGATTTTATATGGCATGTTGCAAAGATAACACGGCAATTTGAGAATGCTGCAAGGGGGTGTCAATGCCCTGTTATAGAAGAATATTCCTCAACATCTTCCTGATCAAATGAACTATAAACACGCAACAAAATCAGTTTCCCGGGGTTATTCGATAAACTGAGCAACCCCTTAATGATGAAAAAGCGAAACAAGATCCTGTCTACGATCCTCGTCATGCTTATCAGCGGAGGTTTAGGTGCATTGGCCGCAATAATGGGAATGGACGCTGCAAAAGACATGTCTTCCAGCCAAATCATAACCCTTGCGATACTTCTATTGCCGGCCTACTTGCTTGTGGTCGCAGCCCATGAGGCAGGCCATGCTCTTGCCGGGGTATGGGTTAAGTTTGATTTCTACATGTATGTGGTTGGTCCTTTTATGTGGGTCAGGGAAACGTCCGGATGGACATTTAAATTGAACCGGAACGTGAACCTGTTTGGGGGGATGGTGCTCTGCCTGCCAGGTGATTCTGAAAATCTGGCCAGTCGATTCTCCAAATTTGTCCTGGGTGGACCAGTGGCCAGCCTGATCTTTGCGGCCCTTGCCTTTGGCGCCAGGCAAATGACCAGCATGGAGGTTCTCATCTTATTGTTCAACCTGCTGGGCTATCTCTCCCTCTTCATTTTCCTGATGACCATCATACCATGGCATTCCGATGGATTTTATACCGATGGCGGCAGGGCTATCAGGTTCCTGAAGGGTGGCGACACCTCCCGTTTCGAACTGCTGCTCCTTAATGCAGTCAGCCATTCATCAGCCGGAGTACGGCCCAGGGAACTAAACAAAAATGATCTGAATGAAGCCTTGAGGCTGGGCAACCAACTCAATGCGCCCATGAAGGTTTACCTGCATTCTTATCTTCACCAGGCCGCCCTGGATGGAGGAGACACAGATAGTGCCGAAATGCATTTACAAGACTATCTCGCAGAAATCGAAAGCATTCCCAAAGGGCTCCGCGGAATGGCACATCTGGACGCGGCTTTTTTTTACGCATATGCCCGAAAAGACCTGGAACAGGCTGAGAAGTATTGGAAGCAATTTGTCCCCTCCGCCATGATACCAAAAGCGCAGGTGCTGGCCACCGAGGCAGCCATTGGCAAACTGAAAAACGAGCTAGACGCTGATGTCAAGATCGAACAGGCCCTGAAGCAAATACCCGCTATGATCGACCGCGGCAATGGAATTGCCTTAAAGGAAAAATTGATGCACCTGGGTCAGACAGCCCGTTTCTGATCTGATCGTAACAACTACCGATATAAAACCATTATACTCCACGGCTCAACACTTGGAGGCAAGGGCGAGTTCTTCGTTGCAAGCCGATTCCCCGCGATATGTGTCTTCCACTTGCCTCTGGGCAGGGTGAATGGCATGGCCTTCGGATTTCCATTGTAAACCACGAGTATGTCTTTCCAGGTATCTCCGGCGGCGGCGCCGTTGATGGTGAAGGAAACAAGGTTGTTTTTAGTATCCAGGAATTTAATTCCGCTGGCTATAGCGGCTGCATCCGTCATGCGAAAGGCAGGATGGGCTTTTCGCATTGCTACAAGGGCCTGAACATACTGAAACACATCGATGTTGGTGGTCTTCATATCCCAGTCGATCGCGTTGATGCTATCTCCTGCATTATATGAATTCTCTGCACCTTTCTTGGTTCGGAGGAATTCGGTACCTGCATGCAGAAAAGAGATGCCTTGCGAGGTTAGCACTATGCCCAGCGCGAGCTTCTGCATCTCCCGTCGCTGCGCGGGTGATGCTTCCGGGGCAGAGATCAACAGCTTATCGGCAAGCACGTGATTATCATGACATTCGCAATAGGATATGACACTGGCAGGATCAAGCGCGTAGGGCGCCTTCGAATAATTTACCCGGGAATAGTCCACTTGCGGATGCTGCATAGAAGCGACTATGCCGAATTTGATGGTTTCCTCCATGCCTTTCATTCCGCTCGCAAAGCCTTTTTCTGCGTGATTAAAGACAGAACCCTTGATGCCGTCCCGGATATCATCACTGAATACGGCGATCTTGTGCAGCTGGCCCACGTTCTTTTTCAGGGCACGCACGGAGTCAGGAAGCGGGCTGGCTCCTGCCGTCCAACCCTCGCCATACAACAGTATATCAGGCTTGATCCGGTGTAACTCTTCAGAGATCAAGTTCATTGTAGCAATATCATGCACGCCCATCAGGTCGAAGCGAAATCCGTCAATATGGTACTCGTTGACCCAGTGCTTCACTGATTCCAGCATGAACTTGCGCATCATTGGGCGCTCACTCGCGGTTTCATTGTTGCAGGCTGTAGCATTCGAGAAACTGCCATCCTTATTCTGACGATAGTAATAACCAGGTACCAGCTGATTGAACCATGAATCTTCCGTTAGCATGGTGTGGTTGTATACCACATCCATCACTACCCGGATGCCCTGCCGGTGCAGGGACTGTACGAGTTGTTTGAACTCGCGGATCCTGGTCATGCCATCCATGGGATTTGTTGAATAAGAACCCTCCGGAACATTGTAGTTCAGGGGATCATAACCCCAGTTGTACTGGGGAACATCGGGCTTTGTTTCGTCTACCGTATAAAAATCATAACTCGGCAAAAGATGAACATGGGTGATCCCCAGCTCTCTCAAATGTTCGATCCCCGTACTCAGGCCCGCCGAATTTCGTGTACCCGTTTCCGTTAACCCCTTGAATTTCCCCTTATAGCTGATCCCCGAGCTGTTGTGGATACTCGCATCCCGGACGTGTAATTCATAGATCACGGCATCCGTCGCGTTTTTAAAAGCGGGGCTCTTATCATTCTCCCATCCTGGAGGGTTGGTATTGTTCAGATCACCGATCATCCCCCGCCTTCCATTCACACCCACCATTTTCGCGTAGGGATCAGGAACCTCTGCAAGCCAGGCACCACCGGTGAATATTCGAAACGTGTAAAACCTGCCGGCTTCGTTGCCGATCAGCTCTGCTGTCCAGGTTCCCTGCTCGGACCTGGTCATGTCCACCCGTTTCAATGGTTCGCCACCGATCCCGTCTTTGTACACGCTGAGCTGCATTCTTTCAGCTGATGGTGCCCACACCCGAAATGATGATTTGGCTGGCGAATAGTTCAACCCCAGGTCCGTGCCGGCATACACCTGGTAGGACGCATAATCGGGTGTTTGGGAATTGGCGCGCATAGATAAACAGATCAGGAAAAGGCTCACGGCCATCCTGTAATTCAAAACATTACTCATCATCAAAAGTTATGCATTTATTGCGGTAGCAAAGTTCATGCGGCTGGGACCACCGCAAAAAAAACACGGGTCACGACACCATTGCCGTGGCCCGCGTATATCTGCGATCAGTTCATCCTTCTTCCCTGGCCGACCTGGCATAATCTTCTGTCAATTTACGCTGCAGTTCAACAGGAACCGGACAATACTCATTAAAATTCATCCGGAACTTCGCCCTGCCTTGCGACAGCGACCTGAGGGAAGATGAATAATCATCCATTTCCGCCAGGGGGACACGGGCCGAGATTTTCTGGAAATGACCTTCCGTATCCATGCCTTCCACCAGCCCCCTTCGGGTCTGTATATCCCCGATCACAGCACCCGTAAGGTCTTCAGGACATAGTACATCCACATGATAGATGGGCTCAAGGAGCAGTGGGTCTGCCTCTTTGAAGGCCTGTTTGAAAGCCATCATACCAGCGATCTTAAAGGAAAGATCGTTGCTGTCAACGGGATGCATCTTGCCATCGTACACGCTCACCCGAACATCCCGCACAAATGAGCCAGTCAAAGGTCCATTGTTCATCTTCTCCATCACGCCTTTTAAAACAGAAGGTATAAACCGGTTATCAATAGCCCCACCCACGATACAATTGTAGTACACCAGCTTACCACCCCAATCCAGGCTAAATTCCTCCCGGCCCCTGACGGACAGCCCTTTCGGATCAGGCATGCCTTCGTGCCAGGGTTCAATACGGATGAACACTTCTCCGAATTGGCCGGCTCCGCCCGATTGTTTCTTATGCCGGTAATTGGACTCAGCCGGCTTTCGGATGGTTTCCCGGTAAGGGATCTTTGGCTTGCCGAACTTCACGTCCACTTTATGCAGCTGCTCGATCTTCCACTTAGCCACCGCGAGGTGCATATCACCCTGGCAACGGATCAGCGTCTGATGCAATTCAGGTGATACTTCTATGATGATGGATGGATCTTCTTCCCGCAAACTATGCAGGGCAAGGGCAAGTTTCTCTTCTTCCCCCTTATTAACAGGTTCTATTGAAACCGTCATGTTGGGCGCCGGGAAGTTGATCGGTTTCAATTCCACCTGCCTTCCTTTGGCATGAAGTGTATTATTGACATGGGTATTCCTCAATTTCAATGTGGCCCCGATATCCCCGGCCACCAATTCCTGAACACTCTGCCTTTTATTGCCTTCAACGATAAACAACTGGTGGATCTTCTCAGATACCGATGTGCTTTCATTCACCAGCTCCATACCCACTTTCACCGTGCCGGAGTACACTTTGAAGTAAGACAGCTCACCAACATGGGGTTCAGACATCGTCTTAAATACAAAGATGCATACGGGTCCATTGGGGTCACAAGGAAGTGACTCACCGGAGAGCGTGGTTTGAGGTGGCATTTCATTGGCACTTGGGCAAACATTGTCTATGAAACCCATCAATCGGCCACTGCCCATATCCTTTTCAGCTGAGATGCAGAATACGGGAAACAGATCATGGTTGATCAATGATCTCTTTAAACCCTGGCGCATTTCATCTTCATCCAGCTCTCCTTTGTTGAGGTAATGCTCCATCAGCGTTTCATCATTCACCGCCACTGCTTCAACCAGTTCCAGATGGAGTTTACCGGCCTTTTCCCTTTCCTGGTCCGGGATCGGCAATTTCTCAGGCTTGCCGCCCGTGGCAGGGAAACGGTACATGGTCATTTTCAGCACATCGATGATGGCATTGAATCCCGGTCCTTGTTCCAGCGGGTATTGCACCACCGTGACGTTGGGACCAAAATGATTTTTTGCCTGGGCAACGGTGGCATCAAAATCAGCCTTTTCATGATCCAGCTTATTGACGGCAATGATCATGGGGGTTTTAAAGTTCTCGGTATACTCCCAAATGATATCAGAGCCTACTTCCACGCCTTCTGCAGCATTGAGCAGCATAACGCCGGTATCGGCTACACGCAGCGCAGAGATCACTTCACCGGAGAAATCGTCGAACCCCGGGGTATCTGTGATATTGATCTTATAACCCTGCCATTTAGTATGCAACAGTTTGGAAAATATGGAGTTGCCCCTTTCCTGTTCCAGGGGATGGTAATCAGACACAGTGTTCCGCTCAGCGATGGTTCCGCGCCTGCTGATCAGTCCTGCTTCATATAACATGCATTCCGCTAACGTGGTCTTACCGGTACCCGCATGACCGAGCAAGACAATATTTTTGACATGTGAGGTATCAAAATCTGCCATGACTTAAGATTTAATATGGTAGGAAAAATCAGCTGAGCTTACCCATAAAGCCGGCGAATTCCTGTTTCAGGTCGCTGAGGGTATGTTCCAGGCTTTCGTATCGGTCCAGCAGGGTTTCGTGCCGGGCCCATGCAGTATCACTGACATTGCCGGAAGTGCGCCCAAGTTCCCAGGCTGCATTCCGTTCATGGTCCTTGATCTCGTGCTTCAGGTGGCTGATGTTGTTCAACTGGATCTCGATCTGATTGTCGTAGTGTTCAATCTGAGCCAATTCCGTTCGATTCAAAGGTCTCGCTACTGCCTGTTGAAGTTTGGCCCGAAAATCCGTTAGTTCTGTGCGTTGGGCTCTGAGGATCTCTCTCCAGGAGTTGCACTCCCGGTTTAGCTGTGTGAGGTCTGTCTGCACCATGGGGAGGAGTTTTAAGTGATTTACGATTAAAGGCCCGCGAGGTTTGAATTCGAAGGGATTAGAACCTCTATTAAATTTATATACAAACTTTCAATAAAAAAGCGGCGATTTTAACAGCAAATGTTTCATCGACAAATGACAGATATCAGCATGTATTTACGTAAATTAGCATATTAAACCCCCGAGTTGATGTTGTCAAGGTCCAACCTGTCTGCGAAAAAACTGCTTTTGATTTCCTTGCCCCTCTTCGCGCTTATTGCCGCCGGAGCATGGTTCGTGTTGAAGGATAAAAGCGGCGGTGCCGGTGAAGCGGAAGGTCTTCCTGATGTGGTAGACTACAATTTCCATATTCGGCCTATCCTGTCCGACAGATGTTTCAAATGCCATGGACCGGATGGGGGAAAACGGGAAGCTGACCTTCGCCTCGATACCGAAGAAGGGGCTTATGCCGCCTTGAAGGATGACCCTTCGGGGCATGTGATCGTTCCCGGCGATCCCCTGAAATCGGACCTTTTCATGCGCATCAGCACTACAGATACCTCCATCGTGATGCCCCCACCATCTTCCAACCTGTCGCTTACCCCCATGGAGATCAAGCTGATCGAAAAATGGATCAGCCAGGGTGCCAAGTATAAGAAGCACTGGGCCTTCCTGCCACCCGTGAAAAGCCCGCTTCCTGACGTAAAGAATGACGAGTGGACGCGCAATGAAATAGACAGGTTCACACTGGCCGCCATGGAAAAAAAGGGTTACGCCCCCAACGACGAAGCGGATAAAGAAAGGCTTCTCAAGAGGGTCAGCATTGACCTGACCGGTCTTCCGCCATCGTTGGACCTGCAGGACAGGTTCATGAAAGACAATTCGCCCAATGCCTATGAGAAAGTGGTGGATGAACTGCTCAAATCCCGGCATTATGGTGAAAAGATGGCCGTATCCTGGCTGGATGTGGCCAGGTATGCGGATAGTCATGGATACCAGGACGATGGCTACCGCACCATGTGGCCCTGGCGAGACTGGGTGATCCATGCATTCAATAAGAATTACTCCTATAAGCAGTTCGTTCAATGGCAACTTGCCGGTGACCTGCTGGATAACCCAACCCTTGAGCAGATCATGGCTACCGGCTTCAACCGTAACCATAAGATCACCCAGGAAGGCGGCGTAATCCCCGAAGAATACCGTATAGAATATGTTACAGACCGGACAAACACGTTCGGCAAGGCTATGTTGGCGCTCACTTATGAATGCTCAAAATGCCATGACCACAAGTACGATCCTATTTCCCAGAAAGATTACTATAGCACCTTTGCGTTCTTTAACCAGGTAGATGAGCAGGGTATTGTAGGAACGATTGACCTCGCGTCACCCGGTGATCCTCCCAATATAAAGATCACCAATCGGCAGATCGATTCCATATTGCAGTTCATCAATAAGAAAGACACCGCACCAGTTACGGTGATGGTCATGAAAGATACGGTGCAGCGCAGGGTAACAAGATTGTTGAGGCGAGGCGCATACGACATGCCAGCTGACACGGTAGCCATGGGCACCCCTGCCTCGGTACTGCCGTTTGACAGCGCCAAGTACCCCAACAACAGGCTGGGACTGGCGCAATGGCTTTTCGCAAAAGAGAATCCGCTTACTTCAAGGGTATATGTAAATCGGGTATGGCAAACATTTTTCGGCCGCGGGATTGTAAAGACTGCAGGCGACTTCGGCATGCAGGGTGAACTACCCTCCCATCCCGAACTGCTGGACTGGCTCGCGGTGGATTTTGCAGAAAACGGATGGGATATCAAGCGCCTCGTTAAGCAGATCGTCATGTCTGCCACCTATAGGCAGTCGGTCGAATTAAATGAGAATAAAAGGAAGACTGATCCTGAGAACATCTGGCTGTCAAGGTTCTCCAGGAAACGACTGAGCGCCGAAGAGCAACGTGACATGGTACTTGCCACCAGTGGTTTACTGGTTCGCGAAATCGGCGGACCAAGTTCTAAACCCTACCAGCCCAAGGGCATCTGGGAATCCAGCACCTCGGGACGAGGAGAGCTGGCCAAATATGTGCAGGACCATGGGGATATGTTGTACCGTAGAACGGTATACTCATTCATAAAGAGAACGGTACCGCCGCCTGCCCTCCTGGTATTTGACGCCAGCAACAGGGATCAGTGCGAGGTAGCAAGGACCAGTACGTCCACTCCCCTGCAGGCCCTCGTTTTGTTGAATGACCCGCAGGTTCTCGAAGCGGCAAGGGTATTGGCTGAAAAATATGCGGCAGATAAAAGGCCAACTGAAGAAAAGGTCAGGGAAGTGTTCAGGCTGGTGCTTTGCAGGCAGCCTACCAGCAAGGAACTCCGGATGTTAAATGAATACTTTGAGAAAGAGAAAAAGGATTTCGCCGGTACACCGGAACGCGCCAGTAAGTTCACGTCGCATGGTGAATACAAAAAGAACGAGACGGTCGACAAAGCAGAAACTGCAGCCATGATGCAGCTCATACATACACTTTATAACCTTGACGAAAGCGGAAACAAATACTAATGCAAAACGATCTTAACAAATTCAGGATGCAAATCACCCGCAGGAAATTCCTGACGGGTGCAGGTCTTGGCCTCGGCACAGTTGGTCTCGGATCACTATTGGTACCCGGACTTTTAAAGGGAGGCAGCGCGAGTGAGGATGGCCTTCCCCTGGGCTTACCCCACTTCGCACCCAAAGCGAAACGGGTGATCTATATGTTCCAAAATGGAGCGCCGTCGCAGTTGGAAAGTTTTGACTACAAGCCCTTGCTCAATAAAATGGAAGGACAGGATTTGCCGGCTTCCATTCGTATGGGTCAACGGCTTACGGGTATGACTGCAGGGCAGGAAAAATTCCCGCTCGTAGGGTCAAAGTTCGCCTTCTCCCAGCATGGCCAATCCGGCGCATGGATCAGTGAGTTGTTCCCCAACATCGCCAAGATCGCGGATGATATCTGCATTGTGAAAACGATCCACACCGATGCCATCAACCATGATCCTGCTTTGACGTTTTTCCAAACCGGTGCCCAGCAAGGCAATCGCCCGAGTATGGGTTCATGGCTGAGCTACGGTCTGGGTAGTGAGAATAAAAACCTGCCTTCATTCTGCGTTTTGCTGTCCCGTGGAAAAGGAAATGGCCAGGGCGTTTACTCCAAACTCTGGAGCAACGGATTCCTGGATTCGGGCCACCAGGGTGTGGTATTCAGCAGCGGGGAAGATCCCGTGCTTTATTTGAAAAATCCGGAAGGGCAGGATAATATATCACGCAGGTCCATGCTGGACCAGATCGGTAAATTGAACGAAATGGCCTTTAAGGATTTTGGAGACCCTGAGATCCTGAATAAGATACAGCAGTATGAAATGGCTTACCGCATGCAAACAGCTGTGCCCGAACTGACAGACGTCACCCGGGAGCCTGATCATATTATCCGTATGTATGGAGCCGATGCGCTGGTTCCAGGCACCTATGCAGCCAACTGCCTGCTCGCCAGAAAACTGTCTGAATCCGGCGTGCGCTTCGTGCAACTCTATCACCAGGGCTGGGATCACCATGGCGACCTGGTGGGTCAGATGCAAGGCCAGGCGAAAGACGTGGACAGGGCTTCTGCAGCACTGATCACCGACCTGAAGCAGCGTGGCCTGCTGGATGAAACGCTCGTGATCTGGGGCGGTGAATTTGGACGGACAAACTACTCGCAAGGCAATTTCACAAAAGATAATTATGGCCGTGACCACCACCCGAAATGCTTCTCCATATGGATGGCGGGCGGTGGTATCAAGCAGGGTATCGTTTATGGTGAAACGGATGAATTCGGATACAACGTCCTTAGGGACCCTGTTTCGGTACACGACCTCCATGCTACCCTTTTGCACCTTATGGGTCTTAACCACGAGCAGCTGACGTATAAACACCTCGGCAGGCGTTACAGGTTGACCGATGTAGAAGGTAAACTCATTGAAGGATTAATGGCCTAAACAACATCATGAAACTATTACGACCCGTTTCTTTCTATTCAGTCATATGCCTGAATGTACTGCTTGTATTCTTGTCGATGTTCTCTGAAAAACTCCAACTACCATCCTGGCTGGTGTACACCGGAAGGCTACATCCGATGATATTGCACTTCCCACTAGCCCTGATGCTGGTGACAATAGCCATCTACCTGTCCAGGAAACCATTGGGTATTCATCAGGTAGAGATATTCCACACCCTGTTCTTCCTTTCGGCCCTGACGGCAGTGTTCACTGCGCTGATGGGGCTTTTCCTATCTACAGAAGGAGGATATGATAAGGAACTGCTTACAAAACACCAGTGGTTGGGCGTAGCGGTCAGTGTGCTGAGTTTAGTGGTATGGATCATGGTGCGGTCAGACGGATCGGAAGCCTCAGAAGGCTCAGATAAGTTGCGCGCGGTACTGATGTTGGTAACGGTACCCGTCCTCATCGTCGGCAGCCATTTCGGCGGGGTACTGACCCATGGTGAGGATTTTTTACAGGGTTCAGCCGAACTCGTACAAGAGCAGGTAGCCATTACCGATAGTTCCGTAGTTTATGCAGCGTTGATAGAGCCTGTCCTGGCTTCTAAATGTTATTCCTGCCATAACGATAAGAAATCAAAAGGCGAGCTCATTATGACCTCGGTAGAGGCATTGATGAAAGGCGGAAAGAACGGCGAAGTCTGGATCCCCGGCGATCCGCTAAATAGCCATATCCTACAACGACTTGATCTGCCGGAAGATGATAAAAAGCATATGCCGCCGAGAGGAAAAACGCAAGTGACAGAAGAAGAGAAAGAGCTGTTGTATGCGTGGATCAAACATGGCGCCGACACCAAAAAAAGGTTTATGGACTATCCTGAGACGGATTCATTCAGGATATTCCTGGCCAGCCATATTCCAAAGAAGAGTGCTACGAAATCTTATGGATTCAAAGCAGCAGATCCTAAAACGATCAATGAGATCAGATCACCGTATTGCAGCATTACACCTGTTGCGGTTGGCTCCCCTGCCCTCCAGGTCCGCTTCCTGATACGTTCCGGATTTAAGGCTGAGAAGTTAAAGGAACTTGAGAAGCTGAGTCAGCAGGTGGTTGAAATCAATTGCAGCAATATGCCGGTGAAAGATGAAGACCTGCAATGGCTGAAGAAATTCAACGAACTTGAGATCCTGAATATCAATGGATCCGATATAACCGGTGCAGGATTTGTTCACCTGCCAAAGGATGGGGCCCTGCATTCCATATCCGTCTCCAATACCAGAATCGACGCCAAGGGTATTGAATACCTGGCCAGTTCGATTCCATCGTTGAAGAATGTGTACTGCTGGAATACCATTGTTGACAGTGCTATGGTGGTGAAATTGCAGGCCAAAAATCCCGGGGTTAAATGGATCATTGGCTATATCCCTGATCCAAATGAACTGCTGCAACTTACCCCGCCGCAACTTGCCGATGAAGAGAAGTTCATCATGGGCTCCAATGATTCCATCGTATTCAAACACCCGATGGCTGGTGTACAAATCAAATATACTACAGACGGGTCCAAGCCGGACAGCCTGACCTCCACACTGTACGCTAAGCCATTCACCATTTCGAAAGCTACCAGGGTCAGGGCCATCGCCATCAGGCAAGGCTGGCTCACCAGTGATACCACGGACCACAGTCTTTTTGCCAAGTCGATCCTGCCCTTCCAGTACCGCTTGTTGAACAGACCGGATTCCAAATACATGGCCAAGAAAGACACTTCATTGTTCGACAATATGAAGGGCGATATCAACCAGACCACCCAAAACTGGATCGGTTACAATGCAGTGGACATGGGCGTTTTCTGCGGTTTCAAAGAGCCTAAAAAGGTGAACGAGATCGTGATCAGCACCTTGAGGAAAACCGGGCCGCATATCATGCCACCGGAGAAAATAGAAGTCTGGGCGGGTAATGATTCCACCAACCTGAAGTTGGTGGCCAGCATGGTACCCGAACAACCCACCAAGTACATTTTCGACCTGATCGAGATGCAACGGGTTCCAATCAACGGAACTTACCAATACTACAGGATTAAGGTGACTTGCGTGAAAAAGCTCCCCAAGTGGCATAATGAAAAAGGGAAAAAAGCATGGGTGTTCGTTGATGAGATCTTCTTCAACTAGGCAACCTGCTGGTCGTCCGGGTTAGGTTCCGCATTGGCAAAACTGTCAAGGATCTGGAAGGTTACTTCACCGCCAACGGTTTCAACAATTTCCAGCATCCTGATGGCCTCGGTGATGTTCTTGGTGCTCATCTTCCATGATTCGAGGTATCTGAGCGGTTCGGCAACCGCAGGGCTTACGCCGAGCACGGCGAAAGTTGTTTTCATGTCGTGCGCCAGTGTGTTCACCTTTTCATGGTTATTCTCACAGATCGCGTTCTTGAGTTCCTCGATCTCGCGGGGTAGCCTGTCTGCTACTTTAAGGATCACTGTTTCGATGTATTCAGTGTTTCCACTGGCTATTTTGTTCAGGTACTCCATGTCCACCCTAACCGGGGCTGCTGCGGGTGCATAGATCTCAAGTGTTTCAAAGAGGTCCTCTTCCTTTACCGGCTTGGTCAGATAGGCGTCCATGCCTGCTTCCAGGCATTTCTGCTTCTCCTCTGTCTGGGCATAGGCTGAGAGGGCTACTACAGGGACCTCGCATTTCAAGTCTTCACGCAACCGTCGCGTGGTCTCTTTACCATCCATACCGGGCATCTGCAGGTCCATCAGTACCACATCAAATTGCTCGCGGGCCAGAAGGCTCAGGGCCTCATGGCCACCAGGTACCAGGGTATACTTAACCCCAAAATCGCGAAGGATAAAGGCCACCAGTTCCCGGTTCATGGAATTATCGTCAACCACCAGCACCTTCATGGAATAGGGCAACTGCAGGCGCATATTTTCATCCTCAAGGCCATCCTTGCCTTCTTCATCAGTTTCACTCTTGATGTCGTAAGGGATCTCTACATGAAAGGTTGAGCCTCTCCCTGTTTCGCTTTCAACACTGATGGTACCACCCTGCAGGGCCAGCATCTCGCGTGTAATGGACAACCCCAGGCCCGTACCATGGGTTTCTCCGGCACCACCTTCCACCTGGAAAAATCTCTCAAAAATATGCGGCAACTTGTCGTGCGGAATACCTATACCAGTATCCGAAACGCTGATGGAAATGGTGATCCTGTCCTGGGTCCTCTCTTTACAGGTGGCCTTGACCGTTACACTTCCCTCGGAAGTGAATTTGATCGCGTTTGAGGTGAGGTTGAGCAGTACCTGCAACAGTTTTCCGGGATCACCTTTAAGTGTATCCGGGATCTCATCGTCAACGACGCATTCAAAGGCCAGTCCTTTCTCTGTGATCTTGTCACGAACGATATCGGACAAGGCGTTCATTTGTTCGCAAAAACTGAATGGATCGTTGGAAAAATGAATGTAACCGGATTTAACCTTGGAGAAGTCCAGCACTTCATTGATGATATTCAACAGAAGTTCACCGGAAGTGCGGATCGATTTTACAAACTTAGACTGATCGCCGTTCAGGGGTGTGCGCAACAATAAGTTGGTATACCCCAAAACAGAATTAAGCGGACTCCGAAGCTCATGGGTCATATTGTCCATGAACTGATCCTTGACCTGCTGGGCCTTCTGCTCATTCTCCACGGCTTCATGCAAGTTCCGGTTGAGCCTGATGGCCTGGAGGATCTTGTACAGGATGAAACCGGCGATCACCAGGAAGATAAAGGAGGTAAGGTGGGGCACGGCGTAGTCCAGCGATATAATCGCTACGCGGTCCGCTTCCAGTTTTTTGTCCAGTTTCGCAATCGTATCATGGGCCGTATTATATATTTTATCAGACTGCTCTGACAGGGATCTGTTCAGGTATAAGGCTTCGTCGGACAGGGCAAGTGTAGCGGCTTCTGAGCTACCCTTCTGGCGGTACGCATCCAGCAACGACCGCTCGAAAGCCAGTTTCTTCTGGAGGATGATCCTGAGTGCGAGCACCTCATCGGCGGGTGCTGCATGGCGCAGTTTCTCCGTGGCCAAAACGATCGAACGATTCAGGATCTTCTCTTCTTCCGCTATCCGAGTGATCAGGGTGGAGTCGCCTGAAGACATATATTTCCTGACCAGGTACTCGAAATCGTTGATTGATTTTCCCAGCGCAAAAATCTGTTCGGCATCAGCCCGGCGTTCCTGGATGGTCTGGTGATCGGCGGTGAACTTCTTAATGGCCCGGTTCACCTTCATTTCAAAATAGTAGTTGACGGCAATACCGGTGAGCAACAGCAACAGGAAGAAATAGTCGCCGAAGATCCTTTTGAACTCTATTTTAAATTTTCCTAAAAAGAGCTGCATCCGTTCATAATTGGTTCAGGCAAGGGTAATTCTTTGTATTCCAGGGGCTGGAACGGCTTAATGTCATCAAATATACGCTACACCCGCCTGCTCAACTTTGTTTGTAACGTGAAATTCAATGTTTTATTGAAAACCCTTTCTTAATTTGCCCCCCTTAATGATCCCCCAGGAGACGATACAGCAGATTCAGAACAGGATCGATATCATCGAGATCGTAGGAAGCTTTGTGAAACTAAAGAAACGAGGTTCCAATTACCTCGGTCTTTGCCCATTCCACAACGAAAAAACGCCCTCATTTACCGTCTCCCCTTCCAAGGAGATCTACAAATGCTTTGGTTGCGGCCGCTCTGGCAACACCATCAGCTTTGTGATGGAGCACGAAAAATATTCGTACGTAGAAGCGCTTAAATGGCTGGCAGCGAGGTACAATATTGAGATCGAGGAAGAATACCGGAACCCGGAGCAAAAACTCCAGCAGCAAACGGCTGATAGCCTATTTATCCTGAACAAGTTTGCCCAGGAGTTTTTCTCAAAACAACTGCTCGAGGAGGAAGAGGGAAGAATCGCAGGACTGGGTTACCTGCGGGAAAGGGATTTTCACGACGAAACAATTGAGAAGTTCCAGTTGGGCTATTGCCCTGAGGATGGGCAGGCCTTCTCCAAAACGGCACTGGAAAAACAATATAGCTCAGATATCCTGCTTAAGAGCGGCCTGGTGGCGATGCGGGATAACCGATTGGTGGACAACTACCGGGGCAGGATCATCTTTCCGATACATAACCAAAGTGGTAAGATCCTTGGGTTTGGTGCAAGGCTGATTCGTAAGAATGACCGCGCACCCAAATACATCAACACGCCTGAAAATGAGATCTATTTCAAAAGCAAGTTGCTCTATGGAATGTATTTCGCCAGGCAGGCCATTGACAAACAGAACGAGTGCCTGCTGGTAGAAGGCTATACAGATGTTGTTTCCCTTCAACAGGCGGGTATTGAAAATGTTGTAGCCTCCGGGGGAACAGCGCTTACCATTGACCAACTTCGGCTGATCCGGAAGTACACCCAGAACCTTACCATCGTCTATGATGGCGATAGCGCGGGAATCAAAGCGGCGGCAAGGGGACTGGACCTGGCCCTGGAGGAAGGTCTTAACGTGCGGCTGGTATTGATCCCGGACAATGAGGATCCGGATAGCTATGTGAAGAAGATCGGTTCAACTGCCTTCAAGAACTTCATTGAGAAGGAACGGAAAGACATCATCCTGTTCCAACTGGAAATAGCGTTGAAAGACGCAGGCAATGACCCCACCCGGAAATCTGCTGTGGTGAACCAGATCGCAGAGAGCATCTCGCGGATCAATAAAGCAGAGGACTTCACCAAGCAGCAGGATTATATCCATCGCTGTGCGGAATTACTGAAGATCGACGAAGAAGGCCTGACGGCACTGGTGAACAAGAACATCCGGGAAAGGCTCCAGGTTGAAGAGAAAAAACAGGCAACAGCCGAAGCCAAAGCCGAAACAGAACTGCCGCCGGAACAGGAAGAAGGCTTCGAGCTGATGTTCCGGGATGAGCTGCAGGAACGAGCCATGGTTCGCTCCCTCATGGAGTTCGGCATCAAACCATGGGATGACACACGTACCGTAGCTGATTTCATTTTCGAAGAAATGGAAGAGAACGGATTGAACGAAATGTTCGACAACAAGCAGTTGCTGGAGATCGTTGAAGTCTACCGCCAGTGGTACAAGGCCGGCATAGAGCCAACGGCCAAAAGTTTTCTATATCACGAGAACGAACAACTGAATATACTGGCCGTTTCGCTGATGGACAATTCCGCTTTTGAGATCAGCCCCAACTGGAGTGAGCATTTTGACAGGCCCGTTCCGTCAAGGGATGAGATCTATCAAACCGAAGTCACCTCCTGCATGAATTACCTGAAGCTTAGAAAGATCAAAAGACTGATCACAGAAAACCAGAAAGACATGGAGAAAAGCCATGACCCGGCCATACTCAATAACCTGGTGGAAACGCACCATCACCTGAAACTCCTGGAAATGGACCTGGCAAAGAAAATGGGAACGGTGATCATGAAATAGGGGAAATGCGCCAGACCTTTGGGGTATTTCGGCACAGTTTCGTCGCGGGAAAAGTTATTCCAATATAGCGAGCTCTTCGCGAACAACCAGGGCGCCTTTCTTGCCAAACCTGACAGCGGTCCAGACATGATCAAGCTCTGATTCTTGAATGGACTCAAACCCCTTGGTTCGCAAACAAGCCCATGTACACTGCCTGTTCAGGTCACTGACGATCTTAGAGGTGGCTTTTGGATATGCGATCCATAGTTTTCCCTCCGCGTGCATAGCCGGCAATACATCCTGCATAATAGCCGTCAGCTGGTTCTGGTTAACGGCAAACACCAAAGCAAAATCTATCCTTCGCGATTTCAACAGCGGCGTCACACTTTTGGAGAAAGATACCTTGGCAAATTGCTTCTCAATGGAGGAAGGTAAACCCTGTACCAGGAGATTCTTCTCTT
>JBBAJN010000008.1:19513-53177 GCA_040404045.1 Chitinophagaceae bacterium | reverse complement strand
TTGACGGGTACGGCCGACACCTGTGGATCAGGACCTCGCTCAGATTCTGATATGACCCCAATCATCGTTCAGGCGTGGATGAAATGCTAATTTTATCCCACTAACTTTTTACCATGCGCACCTTTATCGTTCTGCTATTGCTGCTCCATGGACTTGTCACCCTGCTCGGCTTCCTCAAATCCATAAAGCCTGAATGGATCAGACAGTTAAAAGAGCAGATCCCAACTTTTCACGGCCTGCTCTGGCTGGTGGCCGCACTGCTTTTTCTATTTGCAGCGGTAGCGCTTGTCGCGGAAAAACTTCAATGGTGGATGTTTGCACTCCCTGCAGTGCTCATCTCTCAGGCCATGGTGATCCGCTTCTGGCAAGATGCAAAATTCGGCACCCTGGCAAATGTCATTTTGCTGGCAGCGATCTTCCTGGCTTTCTCAGCATGGCGTTTCAAAAAAGCTTACAGGATCGATGTGACAACTTCATTCAAGAATGAACAAACTGACACAGGCGCCCTCAGTGGCGCTGACCTTGAGTTCCTCCCTGAGGTGGTCAGGAAATACCTGAAATATACCGGGCACACCCAAAAGATCACCCATTTTTTCTCCACCTTTGAAGGAAGCATCAGATCGGGCGCTGATGCGCCATGGATGGCATTCAAAGCCACTCAACATTCCTGGATCAGGAACCCTGCCAGGTACTTCTTTATGAACGCTACCATGAAGGGCATACCAGTGGCAGGGTATCATCGTTTCAGGGATCAACACGCATCGATGGATATCAGGGCTTTGTCGCTGTTCCCCGTGAGCAGTCTTGCCGGTAACGAAATGAATACTGCTGAAACTGTCACCCACCTGAATGATATGTGCCTTCTTGCACCCGCGTCTTTAATTGACAAAAGAATTGAATGGCTACGTGCGGATGACCATGAAGCGGAGCTGGCTTTTAACAACAATGGCATCAGGGTAAAAGCCATACTTCAGTTCAACAACAAAGGGGAGTTAGTCAACTTTATATCAGACGACAGGTACATGGTTGGCAAAGACCAACAGCTGGTCAGAGTAAGGTGGAGCACACCGGTACACGGGTACAAGGAAGAAGGTGGAATACGATACCCTTCATCCGGCGAGGCGATCTGGGGAACGGGAGACAAGGCCTATGCCTATGCAAAAATGAACATACTTACCATCCGTATCAACCCCACCAAACCACGCTAGTCGTTCTTGTAATGCACCTGCCTGGCTTCTTCAGCATCATCCATGGCAGGCCCCTGCATGATCTTTCTCCAGTCCGTGGTTTTATTGTATTTCTTCATCGCTTTATCCCAATCGAACACAGCCTTGTCAGGGAACTCGAACTTGTAAGGGGTCAGGTCCGGTTCAGGCGTGAAAAAATCTGACAACAACGATGCGGTAACATCATACTGGTTCACATATGGCACATTCAGCATATTGTAGATCACTTTCAGGATAGACCCGAAATTGGCGTGGGTATGCGAAGTGTAACCCCGCTTTACATATGGCCCGGCAAACATCAGAATACTCCTGTGGGCATCTACATGATCCACACCGCCCTGCGGATCATCTTCCGTTATGATCACCAGCATATCTTTCCAGTAAGGAGTGCGGGAGAGGAAATGCAACAACCTGCCCAATGCCAGATCGTTATCAGCCATATATGAATGGCGGACAGGGTAACCGTCTTCAGGCCGCGGTGAAGAGGTATGGTCATTCGGGAGTTGGATAGCGATCAGCTGGGGCATCTTCTCCTTACCCTTCAACCACATTCTGGTGAATTCTCCTTCAAACTGGTCCATCCTGAACTGGTCTGGTATATTGGTATTATATCCCGCGTAATTATGACTGGTTCTGCTATACAATGCCTTCTGCATCGGGACCATTACACCATGTGCCGCACCTGTTGCCGTATCGTTCCATTCTTCCCGAACATGGGCCGTTTCGTTGGCCTCCCCGAAATTGTAAAACGACACGCCTTTCCGCTCCAATGCCTCCCACAGTCCGCCGATCTCACCATAGTCTTCAGGGTCCATGCTTCCTGTGGAGCCGGGGAACCTGCGGCCGGGCGCCTTTGAAAAAAGTTTGGCAGTTTTATCAACACTGGAATTGGTTTCCACCCACTCATTCGGGATCACGCCCATCATCCAGTGATGACCATGAATGGACGCGTCACTGTCGCAGTAAAAATTATCAGAAAAAGCAAATTGCTTAGCGATCTTATGGTGATTGGGTGAAATATCCGAGGACCTGCCCTTATTCACTTCCACCCTCAATCCGAATCGCGCCAATGATGAATCGCCCTTCCCTGTTGTGAGTTGACCCAGCACTTCGTCATAGGTCCTGTTTTCCTTGGTGATATAAACAATGTGTTTGATCGGGCTTTGTCTCATGCCGGGCAATGGCGGCAACGGATTCCTGCCATCATCCACCACCCTATTCACCTGGAAAGTATTCTGTATAACAATTTGTGTAAGGGCTGCGAGTTCTGCCGCGCCAGGGACTTCCACTTTCTGAAAACTGCCCAATTGTATATCACCCACATAAGTACCCTGCGGCGGCGCAACAAATCCATCTCCACCGTTTGGTCCTGCACCCAGTCCACGGCATGAGATGATATAGAGATCCTTTTCATCAGGTGACAACAAGACCCTTGAGGGCCCCCAACCGGTTGGTATAAGTCCTTTCGTAACTCCCGTTCTGGCATCAATGACTGCAACGGCATTGGCGGCAAGCAGTGCCACGTAGAGGGTTGACTCGTCCTTACTCAGGCAAACGCCAAATGGAATGGCCCCGCGGTATTTCTTCAAACGTTCATCGATCATCACAGGGATCTGCTTTACGACCTTCTCCTGCTTATAATCGATCACCGATATGATATCATTGGTCGCATTACTGACATACGCAAAATCCCTGCCTACAGCAACAGCATTCGGACTGGCCCCGCCAACTACTTCTGCGTCTTCAATGATCTCGCCAACCTGATAACCCGTCTTATATTTCTTTGTCACCTTCAGTGTGGCGAGGTCGATGGCAAAAACACACATGGCATCTTCATGCAACGGAGAACCCACCCCCGGGATCTTTCTGCCTTCTACAACAGTACCTTCTATCGCTTCTTTTGTTCCATTGCCATAGGGATGTCGGGATATCAGCATGGAATCATAATTGGCTGGTGTGGCACCTTCTATCAAAGGGTATTCATACATACCCACGTTGGCAACGAAAACGATTTTCTTATCAGGACTTAACGCGATCCCAAAAGGCTGACGACCTGTTTTCACGGTACCCTCCAGGGCTCTTGTTCGTGTATTGATCACTACCATCCTGAAATTACCGCGGTCAAGCACCAGGAGTCTATCGTTATCCAGTAGCACCAGGTCAGACGTGAAGCTGTCGCCATACTCCACACCCCCGATGCTGCCATTGAGGGAGATTGAATCGGTCCTCGTCATCAAATGCATATCGTACACGACCACCGCCCCGTTGTCGCCTCCGCTCAGGTAGAGGGTCCGGTTATCCTTTGCGATAGCCACCCCCAGGAAGGATCCATGGCTAAGGGGGGACGGGATCTTCTTATCATAAGAAGGAACCCGGGTGACACTAAGATCGCGGGAATTAATGATAGAAAACACGCCATTGTGCAGGGTGACCAGTTTGGAACCATCTGGTGAAACCGCCATACCAAACGGATCGTGGGTGATCCTGACCAGATCACCCGCGGGCTTCACATAGCGCCCGCTGGGAAGTACAGCAAACTGATTGTTATGGATAGCAGTGTAACTGCTTTTCCCGGGAACCTCCAGCACCTGCACGGTTTTCTGGGCCAGGGCGAACAAAGGCAGGATCAAGGTAAGGGCGATAAGTCTCTTTTTCATATCAGTAAAACAGGGGGCAATATATCCCGCCCATGTTACCAAGTTGTATCATTCTGATTAACAAATCATCATATCCGGCCAATATTTCCAGGTTTTTATAGGAGAAAACCACTGAATTTGCTAACTTTAGCAAAGACTTAATAATTAGTTAACACAGAGAACTAAAAAAATACCGCCCCAGGAATGGGGCGGACGGTTACTACTCTTTGCTTAAGGACTGTGAACAGATGTATCTCCGAAAGGGGGGTGATTTCTTTGATGCTGATAAAAATAGCGGGGTCAGGTAAACAGGATGTTTACAAAAGGTTACGGAATCATTAACTCAGGATAAGAATAGCTGATCAGGAACGTTTTAGGATAAATGCGCTGCACTGCCACCATATTAACCATGCTACTCTTTGTAACTGCTGCTTTTGGGCAGAGACGGGTGGACCATGTTTCGATCGACTGTTTCGGCGATGTGATGGAACACCGGTTTGAGGTTCCGGTAGTGATTGACACAGAACATCCTGCCAATAAGGAGCAGATCGAATCCTATTGCCGCAAGATGGGTGATTCCGGTTATCGGGAACTGGTACAGGATCTTCTTCAGTTCAAGGATAAGCACCGGCTGGATGATTGGCTGTATTACCAGATCATCAGGCGGGCAGCTGATCAACTGGCACCCAAAACTTCGGATTATACCTTGTACACTTTATTCAAGTGGCACCTGCTCTCTTTATCCGGTTATGATGCCATCCTCACCTACTCCGGCGACAAAATCCTTTTTTATGTGCAGTCAGCGGAGAACGTATATAACATACCCATCAGGAAAGAAGGGGAGAAAACTTATGTCTGCCTGAACTACCATGATTTTGGCAACATTGATTTTAACAGTCATACATTCCGAAAGATCGATGTTCCCATTCCTGCTGCCCGGAATGCTTTTTCCTATTCAGTAAGTTCCATACCGGACCTGAAAAAGAACACCAGTGAAAAAGAATTTCGTTTCACCTATAACAATTCAGAGTACCATTTCAAGATCAAACTCAATCCATCCATCTCAACCTATTTCAAAAATTATCCGGCAACCGACTACGAAAAGCACTTCAATATCCCCATGAGCAGGGACACTTATAATTCACTGATCCCTGCCCTCAAAAAATACATTCGGGGACTTAACGCAAGGGATGGCGTGGAGTTTCTCATGCATTTCACCCGGTATTCGTTTCTCTTCCAGCCGGATACGCAGAAATATGGCATGGAGAAGATCAATAGCCCAGAAATGACACTGCTGAGCGATTACAGTGATTGTGAAGACAGGGTTTCCCTGTTCTATTACCTCGTGAAAGAATTATACGATCTGCCGATGATTGTGGTGGTTTATCCAAAGCATGTAAGTATTGCCGTACATTTTGACAAGTCACTCGGCAAAACCATCGAGTACAACGGCCGTAAATTCACCATCTGCGAACCCACTCCGCAGGAAAATGACCTGAAACTGGGCGAAAGCATTCCTTCGCTTGCCAATGCGCCCTACCAGATCGCTTTCGCTTACGAGCCGATGCTGACCAGGCAAAAATGATCAGACCTCTTTAGCCTGCTTTTCAAGTTCAACCAAAAAATTGTTCAAATCTTCCGGCATGGGGAAATAATGGAATGATCCATTGAAGATCATGTACAGATAAGGGCAGCCGGTTCCCTGGCGGGAGAAATAAATCACTTTAAAGGAATCACCCCCCAAGGGGATCTGGATCTTGCCGTCCGACAGGCATTTTCGGGGCCCGTCCAATATCTGCGGCGGATGTTGAATGGCCCTGCTGAGGCTGGAGAAAAATACTGTGTCCGTTGTTTGGGCGAGGGTGTAGAACCTGGTATATCGAACAGAATCTGTATACGGCTTCTTAAAATACAGGACATCAACCGGACCTGATATACCGGATCTGAAAACATCTTCCCTGTTACTCACACGTGCGGAATCCTGGCTTTTTCCACCTCTGTTTTCATTGGCACAGGCAAGCAAAACACATACTGAGCAAATGACAAGTAGAGATCTGGTGTTCATCATGCTAAAATATAAAAACAGCCGCATTGCTGCGGCTGTTCGTTCTCTATAAGGAATCAATTAATATGGATTTGTCTGCGGCGTATAGCTCACCCATCCGGTTGTCCAGTTCGTTGTTCCAAAAGCACCACGGAAAGTAACCTGGGTGAAGAAAGCATCCATGCCAGCGAAGTTCGCGCCGGTCAAAGCAGGAGAACCGGCTCTAGGCATAAAGTTAGGCGCATCCCAGTTAAAAGGCGCTTCCAGTTGGATTTCAGCAGCGTTCGCATAGGTGGTAGTACCAGTGGACTCAACTTTTGCCCTGATCTCAGCGGCTGTAATGACCCCGCCGGCAGATGCATCAACTCTGTAAGGATCAACAAGGGAATGTACCAGGTTATTCCTGAAAACCGACGTATCTGTTCTAAACGCACTAGCTGTTGAAGCACTTTCCAGAGAAAATCCACCTCTGGGGAAACCCATCATGATCGAGTTTCTGACTTCAAAACGCACTGCCCTTCTCCACCTGTTGGCAAAATTCAGGTTGGCCTGCGTTGCCGCATCTCCATTAGGACCGATCCACGTGATATTGGAAAGAACCGGACGGGTATAAGGAAGGGCAGCTGTTCCGGATCCATCATTATCGGCTTCCACTCCGTTACCTGCGTCAGTATCGGCAATTTCCGGCCTCCTCTGAACCACTGCGTACTGGATCCTGCCAGTGTATCCAAAATCAAAATCAAGATCGTCGTCAGATGTCGCATAGGACACCAGGTTCTTCATGTTAACATTACCACCGAACAGTTCAAACGCATCATCATTGGCGTAGGAGATCTGAATGAACTCAAGAGTTGTTCCAACACCAACACCGCCAAGGGTCAGACCATTGATCTCCGAACCCGGCTCTGCAGCAATACCTGCCCACTCAATACGGCAATACCTCATGATACCTGAATTATCATTGACCACAGATCCGCCATACCTGCGATCCACACCTCCTTCGATCAATGGCGCGGGTGAAGCGGGCCGGTTTGTCGGCGCATTGCCGAGTAGGATCACTCCACCCCAGTCACCACGGGTACGTGTACCCGCCGGCCTACCAGAGGTAAACACAATTGGACTGCTGGCAGTGCCTTCCGCTTCGATCTTTGCACCCCTTTCAATGATCAGGGCTCCTTTCTGGGACACATCACTTTTGATAATGGTTCCTGCGGGAATTTTCAAGGTTGTTCCTGTTGTGAAATAAACGTACCCTTTTAAGGTATAGGTTCCGGGTGCAAGCGTAATGTTCCTTTCATAGGAACCAACAAGAATCTTGGTGGTATTGGGATCATCAGGATTGGTCCCGCCTCCGCCAGTACTGGCAGAATCATTAATGTCCACCTGGATGCAAGAGGTTACAAAAACAAAGAGCATCAGTACCGATAAGGTTTGCTTAAGCGTTGTCATAATAAGAGGGTTCTTATGTTTTATTTATTCTTTTTCAGATCGAAATTGTAAGTGAATCCCACCGTAACCGTTGTTCCGGGGCGGTATGCATAATTGATCCTGTCATCACCGTTGAAATCGTACCCGGCTTTTGACGTCAGGTTATCATAAAATGCAAACTGATTATTCAGCAGGTCAGAAACGGTCAATTTCAATTCGCCGTTCCCTTCCCAAAATCTCTTAGACACCTGCAGATCCACCAGGTTTCTTGGTTTCTCGTAGATATCGTAGAATCCGGCACCCACCGGATCACCAACAAGGGCCAGCCTTGGGCCAATGCGGTTGTACAGGGCGGTCATGTTCCATGATTTGTTGATGTACTGGAAACCTGCATTGATGAGGTAGGGCGACTGTCCGAACAGTGGCCTGTCCTGCTCCGTCTTGACGTTGGTGATGCTTTCTGTAACGAGAGTCACTTTAGACTCCAGGATCGTAGCATTACCAATGAAGGTGAGCTTGCTTAATTTCTCACTGATGAAATCAAGGCTTTTCCTGATCTCAAACTCAACGCCGTACAAGCTCGCTTTATCAGCATTGCTATAATTGAATAACCAGCGATCACCGTTACTTCCCGGGTCCATACGGATCTCTATGGGCTTGTCAAATTGCTTTGCCAGCAGGCCAACAGAAATCATCTCACCAGACTTTGGATAATACTCATATCGCAGATCGGCGTTCAGGATGGCGGTTCTTTGCAGGTCAACATCACCGGCAATACCCCAGATCTGCTCATAGTCAAAGAACTGGAACGGAGCGATCTCGCGGAATTCAGGACGGGCAACGGTCTTAGACGCCGCCACCCTGATCTGATTCTTGGCATTCAGAGAATAAGTGATATTTACCGATGGCAGGAAATCCCATTTCTCTGTGTTGATAATGATTTGTTTTAACGAGAGGTCCGTTGAACGAAGAAATTGTTCAAAAAACTCAGCCCTCAGTCCCCAGATGATCCGGAAATCACCGAATTTATTATCCAGCATGGCAAAGCCGGAGTTCAGCGCTGAGATACCAAAATACTGATCCGTATTCTGGGTCTGCTCATCGAGGAACAGGCCGTTGCTGTTGATATTGCTGTTCAGGAAGGCCTGGTCGTACGGGATAGACAGATCAGTTGAAGAAGACGCGGGCTCATACCTGAAAACGCGCGCCTTAAAATCCCGGAACCTCACCAGTGTACCACCACCCAGTTTAAGCGTCTGCTTGTTATTGCCGAGGCTGAAAGGTATAGACAGTGATCCGTTGGCTCCTGCGTTGTAATCCTTCAGTGTAGAATAGAAACGCCTGGTATCATCATCATCCAGCTCAAAATCCCCATTTGGATCAGTGAAACTGCGCACATACTGGGCGGTCCTGAAATCGGGCTGGGTTTTATTGTTCATAGAGAAACTACCGTTCCACTTGAACCGGATACCTGATTTGGACACAACATGATCTCCTTCCAGTTGTCCTGAATACAACGAGCGCTGGTTCAGGAAAGATGACCTGAGCGAAACATTCTGCAGGCGACCGGTGTTTTCGAGCAAACGGCTGTAATAATTGTCGTCATACAGTTGATTGAACAGGTTCTTGAACGAGATCTTATTCTTCCCTTTCACATATGTAAAATTGGCCAATGCACCCGCATTCACAGAGAACCTGTTCTGCACTTCCGTGCCTATGAAAATAGGGGTTCTTGCTTCCTCGAACCTTCCCCTTTCCACCTCATCGAAAACAACCTGGCTTTGCCTGTGGTATAGTGAAACGATGGTACCAAAAGTTGCTCCATTCTTCCATTGCGACTTGTTGGACCAGGTCAGGTTGAGTGTTGTGATCGGCACTGCTTTGCGGGTGACTTCCCCGTAAACATCATCGTT
Source organism: Chitinophagaceae bacterium (assembly GCA_040404045.1). Taxonomy (GTDB): domain Bacteria; phylum Bacteroidota; class Bacteroidia; order Chitinophagales; family Chitinophagaceae; genus Pollutibacter. The sequence continues at coordinate 43,930 of JBBAJN010000008.1, read as the reverse complement.
AAATGTTTTTGTGGTTGCGATCTTCTGTTCATCGGTCTGGCTCCTGTAGCCGGCCACATCAGGTATGCCTGCAGGAAGGCTTCTGTTGCCATTATCAAAACCAAGCCATGCCAAACCGTTACGGTTGTTGGAAGTGAAGTCCTGGAACGTGGACTGGGAATTGAAGCCCATGGAAAGACCAACTGAAAGTTGGTTTTTTGATGGGATATCCCTGGTGTTTACCTGCACCAATCCGCCAGCGAACTCTCCGGGCAGATCAGGTGTGGCTGTCTTGTTGATGATGATGTTATCGATCATCACAGAGGGGATCATATCGAAAGAAAATGCTTTCTTATCAGGCTCAGAACTGGGCATGGGCGCATCGTTCAGGAGGGCCTGGTTGTACCTGTCGCTCAAGCCGCGTACGATCACATATTTATTATCCTGGATAGATGCCCCGGAAACACGCTTGAGCACCTCACCAGTATTCTTATCGGGTGTGGCCCTGATGAAATCGGCAGCCAGCACACTGGATAATGCCGTGTTGTTCCTTTGGAAATTCAACATCGCTACGGTACTCTCCTGCTTTCGGCTGGAGGTTGTACGGATAATGATTCCCTCCATTTCCTTTGCAGCGGGCTGCAGGGTGATCTCCAGGTTGTTGTCGATCCCCGTACCCACTTCCACGTCTGTAACCTCTTTGGTCTTGTAGGAAACAGCAGAAATTTCAAGCTGGTATTTCTTCCCGGTTTCGAGGGCTACCGTAAACCGACCCTCCACGTTGCTCACCACCGTTTTGCCCAATGGTTTGATCAGAATGGAAGCGCTGGCCACTGGCTCGTTTTTATCGTTCACCACCCGGCCATTGAGGGTAAGGTTCTGCGCCATTAGGGAAAATGGCAGTAATAATGTAAGTAGTAAGAGTAGTCGTCCCAATTGCATGATCTCAATTTGTAGTGCAAAAGAATGACGGCTACATTACCGACTTGTTAATCCAATATTAACAAAACGTTACCTGGCTAAAACCTGAACTGGGTGCGGAGGGTGAAGATATTGTCCGGTCTGTCAGCAGTATAATTAACCAGCGAGGTGGTTTCGTTCCTGACCCATTCGTAGTAGAACACCACTTTCAGGTTCTCGTTGAAATGATACAGATAGCCCGCTCCCAGCGTTGAGAACCTGATATCAGCTTCCCCCAAATTAGTGCCTGCACTACCGATGGTTTTCCCGGCTACCGCTGTGTTGGGATCATACCAGTCGTACTTCAACATAACCTGATGCTTATTATTGACGATGTTTTGCAGGTAATAAACGAATCCTCCTTTGAAGGGCCTGACATAGAAAGGAAGAAATTTTCCATCGGGTAGGATCGTCACTGAGTTTGGGGTTTCACTGCTTTGCCGGGTGCCCGTTTGCGTTCCCTTCCAGACCTCACCCCTTAACTCTGAAAACCCCCACCCGGTTTTATACTTTAACTGTGCGTTGATACCATAATATTGTCGGGGCAGTTTATCCCCTGCCATACTGGTCAGGGAATCAGCCACAAACATGGGCAGGCCAGATAATTCAGTCATCCTGAAACTGTAGGTCGAATTTTGAACCAGGCCGCCATACAAAGCCGAAACTCCCCCGCCAAGGGTCAGATTATTCGCTATTTTCTGGGGTTTGATCACCAGCTGCCCGATGAAATCTTTGTAATTATCAAATTCGTTGGGAGCGGTCAGTCCCTGCCCGTTGAAAATACCGGCATCGATGCGAAAAAACTTCCAGCCGCTGGTCTTCTTCCTTTTTTCCAGGCTGGCCATAAATCCCAGATCCCGTTCGGTTCTCATCAGGGTCTGGGACATTCTACCCCGCTCCGGTGTTTCCCGGTCGCCCGATGAATAGTTGATCTCAAAACCAAACGGTCTTGCGAACATACCGGTGGTAAAGTGGAAAAGTTCCCATTTATTCTCCCAGAACCGACCCCAGAAATCCCTTATGTATACCCCCCTTTCCGTTCCATCGAATTGAAACACAAATTGCATCTGGTTGCGGTTCTCGGCGTCTGTCCGCGCATAATCAAATCGAATTCGCCCCCTTCTGAGCATAAAACGGTTTTTTGCATTGGGGGCAAAGTCCCCCCCGCTATAACTGTCGGCTCCCTCGGCGGAGGCGATCTGGAACTGAGGCTGCATATACCCCGAAATACGGATATGGCTCAGCCTGTCGGCGCTGCTGTTCTTCCCCAATTCCTTGGTAGTATCGATCATATCCATGAGGAACTGCCCCCGGGCAGCCTGATCGGAGAACATGAATAAAAATAGTATAGGAATTAGTCTTTTCAACTGATTAGGGGCAAATGAACAGTACTCTGCCGAACTCCAATGTTAAGAAATCATTAACTGTCGGGTCAAAAAAGATTGCAGGGCCATTAAAGGTATTTTTGCGGAAATTCTAGTGATGGCTCTCAATACGTTCCTCAAGATATTCCTGCCAAAAGATCGAATTTTCTATTCGCTGTTTGAAGATTCAAGTGAAAGGGTGTTGCTGATGTCAGGGATCCTGAAGCAACTGGTCAACGAAACCGATTCATCAAAACGCGGGGCCATTATGTCGCAGATCGAGGACCTGGAGCATAAAAATGATGAGGCTACCCATCGCATCTTCACCGAACTCAGCCGGAACTTCATCACCCCATTTGACCGTGAGGACATCCATTACCTGGCCACAGCGCTGGACGATGTTGCGGATCATATATATGCCGCTGCGAAGAAGATCATGTTCTACCATATTCATCAGGACGATAACGGACTTAGGAGGTTCGCGGAGCTGATCGAACTTAGTGCTGAGCAGGTTTGCCTGGCGGTGAAAGAGCTTCGGAACATGAAGAATCTTCGCCAGATCACGGAAGCCATTGTCAAGATAAACAGCATCGAAAACCAGGCGGATGATCTTTTTGACCAGAACATTGAAAGACTGTTTGCCGAAGTGGATGACGCCAAGGAAGTGATCAAGATGCGCGAGATCTACCAGGTAATGGAAGATGCTACCGACAAATGTGAGGATGCAGGCAATGTGATCGAGTCTATCATCATTAAATACGCTTAAGGACAAAGGGCATTAGGTCAACGACTCCACCACCTACCAACCATGACGCTTCTAATCATTATTATTGCGCTTGCGCTGATCTTCGACTACATAAACGGCTTCCATGATGCCGCCAATTCAATAGCCACGATTGTATCAACCAAGGTACTTACCCCTTTCCAGGCAGTATTGTGGGCAGCTTTTTTCAATGTCATCGCCTTTTTCATCTTCAAGGACCATAACGTGGCCAATACCATAGCCAAAACGGTCCACGCCGAAGCGATAACATTGCCAGTGATCCTTTCCGGGCTCATCGCGGCGATCATCTGGAACCTGCTGACCTGGTGGTTCGGGATCCCTTCTTCATCTTCCCATACCCTGATCGGTGGATTTGCCGGCGCAGCTATCGCCCATGCTGGCCTGACCAGCATCGAAATGGAGAAGATCACAAAAACGCTTTCATTCATTTTCATTGCCCCCCTGATGGGCATGGTGATTGCCGCATTCATTTCCATTGTCACCATCATCCACAATATCTGGCTCAAGTTGCTGATCATCGTATTGACCGTATTCCTATCCGTGACATTCATCCCCTTCAACGAAGTGATCAAATGGGGACTGGTTGTAACAGCGGGCATCTTCTGTGTCTCCTACCTGATCAATCATTTTCAGGATCCTCCAAGTGCCTATAAAACAGGTAACATGTATAAGCGGCTCCAACTTTTATCGTCTGCCGCATTCAGCATCGGGCATGGTGGTAACGATGCCCAGAAAGTAATGGGTATCATCGCTGCCGCACTTGTTGCAGGAGGACAGATCCCCGATCTGAAGTCGATGCCCAACTGGGTGCCCATAGCATGCTATGCTGCCATTGGCCTGGGAACCCTCAGCGGAGGCTGGAGGATCGTAAAAACCATGGGTACCCGGATCACCAAGGTAACCCCACTGGAAGGTGTGAGCGCAGAAACAGCTGGTGCCATCACCCTGTTTATGACTGAAAAACTGGGTATCCCCGTCAGTACCACCCACACCATCACCGGTTCCATTATTGGAGTTGGCGCAACAAAAAGACTGTCGGCAGTTCGTTGGGGCGTTACGGTTAACCTGCTCTGGGCCTGGATACTAACCATTCCCGTTAGTGCCATCATGGCCGCTATCATTTACTATATCAGCAGTTTGTTCTTCTAAGCCCGGGTTTTCGAAACTGCCACAATTTTAAGCAGGATAGCCGCGGGTTTTTGTCTAATTTTGCATCTGCTGTAATATCAATAGATCATGAAAGGAATCATTTTAGCAGGCGGATCAGGTACGAGACTATACCCTATCACTTATGCCATCAGCAAGCAGATCATGCCTGTGTACGACAAGCCGATGATCTATTATCCGCTGTCAACACTCATGCTCGCAGGAATCAGGGATATCCTGATCATTTCCACGCCGCATGACCTTCCGAATTTCAGGAAACTCTTCGGGGACGGATCCCAACTGGGTCTTAATTTTTCCTATGCAGAGCAACCATTACCTAACGGACTGGCACAGGCCTTTGTGATCGGAGAAGAGTTCATTGGGGACGATAGTGTGGCACTGGTGCTGGGAGATAATATATTTTATGGGTATGGACTCGGCGAACAATTGGAAAAAAATGCGAACCCCGAAGGCGGTATCGTTTATGCATACCATGTGAGTGACCCTGAAAGATATGGTGTTGTAGAATTCGACGACCATAACAAGGTGATCAGCATCGAAGAAAAACCCCAAAAACCCAAAAGCAACGATGCCGTTCCCGGGCTATACTTTTACGATAATCAGGTCATTGAGATAGCCAAGAACCTGAAGCCTTCTCCCCGTGGGGAATACGAGATCACAGACATTAATAAAGTTTACCTTGAGAAAGGGAAACTCAACGTCTGTATCATGGACAGGGGCACAGCCTGGCTGGATACCGGAACCTTTGATTCGCTGATACAGGCCTCACAATTTGTGCAGGTGATCGAGCTGCGGCAGGGTATAAAAATTGCCTGTATAGAGGAGATCGCTTACAAAAAAGGCTTTATCAATAAAGAACAGCTTATAAAGATCGCCGAACCCTTGATGAAAAGCGGTTACGGTGAATACCTGATGAATCTTGTCTCTTAACAGAACTGAAAACATATCATGAAGAAAATTCTTGTCACAGGGGGATGCGGATATATAGGATCCCATACCATCGCGGACCTGATTGAGAATGGTTTTGACGTTGTTTCGGTAGACAACAATTCCCGCTCTACCTCAAGGCTGCTGGAGGGGGTTGAAAAGATCACCGGCAAAAAAGTGAAGAACTATAAGGTTGACCTTTGCAATTTCGATGATACACATGCCATTTTTGCCGAGAACGACGACATCGTTGGTGTCATTCATTTTGCCGCTTTCAAGGCTGTTGGCGAATCTGTAGTGAAGCCCTTAAGCTACTATGAGAATAACATGTATTCCCTGATCAACCTGCTGAGGTGCATTGAGGAATACAATACACCCTATTTTGTGTTTTCATCGTCCTGTACCGTGTATGGCAACCCTGACCAGATCCCGGTCACGGAGGAGTCACCGGAAAAAACAGCTGAATCACCTTACGGAGCTACCAAACAAATGGGCGAGCGGGTGATCCGGGATTTTGCCAAGGTGTCCGCTACCCGTTCTGCCCTGTTGAGGTATTTCAACCCCGCCGGAGCACATCCAACCAACCTCATCGGCGAATACAATATCGACAAACCCCAGAACCTCACACCTGTGATCACGCAAACCGCTATAGGTAAGATCCCGCAGATGCAGGTGTATGGAAACGACTACCCAACCAGGGATGGAAGCTGCGTTCGGGATTTCATACACATCTGCGACCTGGCGCACGCACATACCCTGGCCCTTCAGTTCCTGATGGCCAACAAAGGAGAATCGAACTGCGAAGTGTTCAACCTGGGCACTGGCAACGGCATTTCCGTTCTCGAAGCCATCAAAGCCTTTGAAAAAGTTTCAGGCGTTGAACTGAATTACGTGATCGGCCCCAGGAGACCAGGCGATGTGATCGCCATTTATGCAAACAAGGACAAGGCAGAAAAAGTACTTGGTTGGGTTCCAAAATATTCCCTGGAAGATATCATGCGCTCCGCCTGGCAGTGGGAGCAAAAGTTGAAAAACGATGAGCAGTTTTATACAGGGAGGAATTTTCAACTTAATTAGCCTTACCTCTGCTCTAACGTTATTTTCCTTAGTTTTGCGCCCATGCTGAAAGATATCCAGGTTCAAGGCCAAAAAGATACCCGCAGCGGGTTTGGAGATGGTATTTTCGAAATTGCCCAGGAAAACTCAAATGTGGTAGCCCTCACTGCGGACCTCGCAGGATCTCTGAAACTCAATGCGTTCATAAAAGCCTTTCCTGAACGATTTTTTCAGGTGGGTATCGCAGAAGCCAATATGATGGGCATCGCAGCTGGTTTAACGATCGGCGGCAAGATTCCTTATACAACTACTTTCGCAAATTTCTCTACGGGCCGGGTCTACGACCAGATCCGCCAGTCTATAGCCTATTCAGGCAAGAATGTGAAGATATGTGCCTCCCACGCAGGCCTCACGCTGGGTGAAGACGGAGCCACCCACCAGATCCTGGAAGATATCGGTTTAATGAAGATGCTTCCGGGCATGACCGTCATCGTTCCCTGTGACTACAACCAAACCAAGGCCGCAACCAAAGCGATCGCTTCTTATGACGGGCCCGTTTACCTGCGCTTCGGCAGGCCGGTATGGCCCATTTTTACTGACCCCACTGAACCGTTTGTCGTGGGAAAAGCACAACAGTTTTCCGAAGGTTCGGACGTGAGCATTTTCGCCTGCGGTCACATGGTCTGGAAAGCGATTGAAGCCGGAAGGATCCTTGAAGAACAGGGATTGACCGTTGATCTTTTCAACATCCACACCATCAAGCCTTTTGACACCGAAGCAGTTGTCAGGTCGTTGCAAAAAACAGGATGTGCCGTTACAGTTGAAGAGCATAATGTGATCGGCGGTCTGGGCGACAGCGTTGCACAGGCAGCAGGTAAACATTGCCCTGTTCCGATTGAAATGATCGGAACCAACGACACCTTTGGCGAAAGCGGTAAACCTACTGAACTGCTCAAAAAATACGGCCTCGATACGCCCGATATCGTTGCGGCCGTTGAAAAGGTACGCCAGCGCAAGTAAGCTTTGCCTTAACTTAGCCATATGGCTTCATTTCCAGACGATAATGAATTGCTGTCGCTTTTTCGTGATCCCCAAACGAAAGAGAAAGGATACACCCTGTTGGTCAGGAAATACCAGGAAAAGATCTACTGGCACATCCGACGACTGGTAGTGGACCACGATGATGCGAACGACGTCATGCAAAACGTGTTCATCAAGGTGTGGCGGGGACTTGATCAGTTTCGGGAAGATGCCAGGTTCTACACCTGGCTTTACCGGATAGCCACAAACGAATCGCTCAGCTTCCTGGAAAAAGAAAAAAAGAAAGCATCCATATCCTATGAGGATGTGTCATTGGCGCTATCCGAAAAACTGGCTGCCGAAAAGGACTTCGACGTCTCGAAAATCGAATGGAAACTGCAGCTCGCCATCCAGAAATTACCCGAAAAACAGAAACTGGTGTTCAGCTTAAGGTATTACGACGAAATGAGTTATGAGGAAATGAGCCGGGTGCTGGAAACATCGGAGGGTGCATTAAAAGCAAGCTATCATCATGCAGTGAAAAAAATAGAGGAATATATCCTGAACGGTTAAACCCCTATGATCAATAATCGTCTAACTAACAACCATGCTGAAGAAAGCAGACATATCATCTGAATTAAAGGCCATCAGCCCGGTAGTTGAAAAACTCCCTATTACGCCCGTTTTTACCGTACCCGAAGGCTATTTTGCCCAATTCCCTGAGAAGTTGATGCAAAGGATCAGAAAGGAGGAAAATCAGGATGTTTCAGTGGAGCTGGAAGAAATTTCACCTTTGCTGGCCGCCAGGTTAACCAGGAAAATGCCATTTACCATTCCAGATGGCTATTTTTCAGAAACCATCCTTCCCCCGGCTGCAGAAAAGCCCTTGGCCCCGGTTCTGCCCATGTACCCTGTAAAAAGAAACAGGATACTCTATGCGGCAGCTGCCATGGCAGCGCTGGTGGGATTATTCTCCTTGTTTTATCTGGTTAATCATGACCAGCAGGAAGCATTACCGACCGTAAATGTTTCAGCAGAACTGCCCAAGCTGAATGCATCTGAACTAAACAGCTATCTTTTGACCAGCCCTGATGATGATCAGGCCGAACCGCTATCGCTGGCCGGGTTGGACGAAATTGACTTCGAAAGCCTTATTGACGAGGTAAATGACAAGGAATTGAGCGAATTTCTTATTGAAAATCCCTCCTTACGAATAGAGACCCTGAATTAAAACCATATGAAAAAAATTATATTATTTATCGTGCTGGCCCTGCCATTTGCATCTTTTGCCCAACCAGGAGCCGGGGGGGCCATGCGGGAGAATCGCCTCCAAAGCCTCGAGATCGCATTCCTGACCAGGGAACTGGCGCTGACTCCTGCCGAAGCAAAGAAATTCTGGCCGGTATATAACAAATATGCGGAAGAAATGAGGGGTACCATGCACAACAGAGATGTGGATGTACTTGATCGGCAACAGCAAATGCTGGACATCCGGAAAAAATACAAAAACGACTTCAACCGTATACTATCAGCCGACCGTACCAACAAGCTCTTCGAAGCAGAACTCAGGTTTAGGGAGATGGTAAAAAGAGAATTGCAGCAAAGACGCGAAATGTCAGAGAAACGTCAAAATAAGGGCAACTAATCTAAAAAACTAGTAAAATGCTACATAAACTGTTTTGCGGCAAGTCTATGTTATTTAAAAATATGTACTTTTATCTCGGTGTTTTTCATAGGTTAGCAACGGCTGGCTCTTTCTAGGGCTAGCCTTTTTTATTTGCCCTCCAGGATCTCTGCCAGCCTGCTAACGTCCTTCTCTTCATCTATCAATGTAATCACCTTGAGTTGAAGTTCTTCACGTACATATTTCACAGCCTCTTCAGCCGCTTTTCCCTTTCCAACGATCACACAGGTAAGCTGGATATAGGGATGATCGCAAACCAGTTGTTTTGAAAATTCGTTCAGCTCAAAAAGGCCGTCTGTGATCAGCAATACATGGTTGTCGCGCGAAAGATAATCCTGCTGCGGACCGCTTTTCATTCGTTTCTTTTCCATTCGCTTCGCATCCTTACCCTTTGCTTTGGTTGACGTTTTGATCAGGTCATATGCATCAAAGATCCCGCCATTGATATTTGTTGCCGAGGCAGTGGATCTTACTTTTGAAATAACTTTTAACAGTGAGTCAGGGCCCGGGTAAGAGGTAGTGTGATACACAAGATTCACGAGGTCCCCAAATGTCATCAGGCTGATCATATCGTCCTTATCAAGCAGCTTCAACAATTCAGCACTTGAGTTCTTCAGCAACTTCATTTTGTTATCCCTGGCCATACTGTTGCTGACATCAAGCAGAAATACGATTTGGGCATCCCTTTTTCTGGCAGCGGTGTCAACATCTGCCTGGGCATAACAATCGGCTGTGCGTAGATGGGTGAGCAACAAAATACATATGAACCAGGATAGTCTCAAGTGGATATGCTATGTTTTAAAAAAGGCGTTTTGATATCGTGGTAAAAAAGAAAGGTCCAGCCATCTCCTTCCTGCCACCATTTCTGCCTGAGCTCCATGGCTCTCTTTCCATCATGGTCATACTTAGCTATAAAACGGCTTTTCATCTGGTGTAATTGTGGCGCCTCATCGCCACCAAAGAAAATTTTCTCCCCATCGCCTTCGATCCAGAATACCTGGTGGAACGGGCTGTGCCCACCGGTCTGCGCATAACTGATATACCCGTCAATCATTCCATCTCCGTCCAGAAGAACCAGCTTTTCCATCTGTTTAAACACTTCCAGCTCCAGGGGTTGAAAGGAAGGAGCCCCTTTCTCAAAGGCATATTCCAGCTCTTTCCGCTGCACATAATAGGTTGCATTAGGAAAGCTCACGTTATAATGATGGAGAATCTTGTTCTCCAATCCTGCCCCGCCAGCATGATCCTTGTGAAGATGGCTCATCAGCACTTTGGTTACCTCCATAGGGTTGATGTCATTATCCAATAAGTTCTGGTGGATCTGCAGATTTCCGTCCTGGTTATGAAACCCGAGACCGGTGTCCAACAAAATTATATCGGATGATGTGATGACAAGGAAAGGCTGGATCTCAACCAGCAGACTTCCTGATGGCCTGCTGCTCATGTTGTGCCTGTCCGCATCAAATGGTACGAATCTTTTTGTCTGATCTATCGTAAACGAGCCTTCAGAGAGGGGAATAATTCTCATACAGCGAAGGTAGGAAGAATAGCGCCAGAAAGCAGGATGCCCAACTGCGGGGGAATAACCACCATCTCTAACGAAGTACCATCTGTCGGTCTGCGTCAAGCCGGATCATTATAAACAACAATACGGTGAAGGTGATCAGCGCGGTACCGCCATAACTCAATAAGGGAAGCGGAATCCCGATGACGGGAACAAGTCCCACAGTCATACCGATATTGATGGCCACATGAAAAAACAAAACGGCCGCCACGCCATAAGCATATGCCCTGCTGAATGTACTTCGTTGTCGTTCGGCTACGATGATGATCCTGAAAAGTAAAATGAGGTAGAGAAGGAGCAATACCGTGCTGCCGGCGAAACCAAAACCTTCGCCTATGGTACAGAATATAAAATCGGTTCTCTGTTCGGGAACAAAATCGTAACGCGTCTGCGTTCCCTTCAATAAACCTTTTCCCAAGAAACCACCTGAACCTATCGCGATCTTGCTTTGCTTGACATTATATGAACTGGCTTTCTTCTTGTCTTCGATCTTTTTAATGTCCTCTTCCGTCATGGTTTCCGGATCAATTGGAAAATCCCTGCCAACAGTGGCATAGATCCTCTGTACCTGGTAAGGCTTCAGCACATTGTTGAAGAAGAACGGGACGGCAAAACGCTGGATACCCACACAGATGAACCAAATCGCCGCAATGCCAATCAGGATGGTCCTGTCCCGCCGGATCTGCCGTCGCATGAGGTAGATGGCAACCACTGCGATCACGGTCAGTATGATCGCAAGCATATTCGGCTCCAGCAGCAGGGTAGCTATCACCAGCACGGCAAGAGAGAATCCAACGATCAGAACAACGCTTGGTAAGCCCTCCCTGTACATCACCAGAAAGAAAGAGAAATAAACCAGGGCTAGTCCTGTTTCGCTCTGGAGGATGGTGATGACGGCTGGCACCATCACAATGGCAGTAGCAACTAATTGGGAGCGGAGTTTTGTAAAATCGGTATCGATCCTAGACAAGTATTTCGCGAGTGCCAGGTTCACAAAAACCTTGCAAAGCTCGGCAGGCTGAAGTTGAAAACTGGCGAACCTTATGATCGACTTAGTACCTTTCACTTCTGTGTGGAATGGGAATACCAGGATCAGGAGCAATAGACCCAGGAAGTAAAACAGATTAGCGGTGGCGGTAAAAAACTTACTGTCCGTCAGCAAAATGAATACACCCAGCACAAGGCCTATAAGCATATAGATCAACTGCCTGCTGTAATCTGTACGCATGGACAGAAATCCCTGTATGAGGTCTTCATTGCGGTAGGTTGCGGCAAAAATACTAATCACACCTATGATCGACAGCGTGAGGTAAAGCAGGACCAGAATCCAGTCTATCCCTTTTGATATCTCAGTATTGTTTCTCACGCGCTAGTTTTTGTTTTAGCCCAGGCTTCCCGGTCCTCTTTCCTGATCATTGCTTCGGCTCGGTTACTGTCTGGCTTTTTCACCGGCACGCTGTCTTTAGGCTTGTTGACCGGGGCCGGCTTTTTCACCGGAGCTGTGTCCGACGGTTTCCTGCGTTCAATATTCTGGTCCAACTTCGGCGCAATGGGCGCTGCCGGCAATGCATTGTGCAACACAGAGCTGTCGCCCATCTCCAGGGCAAGCCTTACACGGCGGATGGAATCAAGGCGCATCCTTTTCTGCTTTACAACCTGTAAGATGATCTCCTTCCCGGCAATGCGGACAGAGTCAAGTTTGCTTTTCGCGCTGAGGGTGTCATTGATGTATTTCTCCATCATCATGCGCGCTATAGGGCCCGCCCATGTTGCACCAAAACCTGCATTCTCAACAATTACGGCAACGGCGATCACGGGATTCTCCCGAGGTGCAAAACAAACGAACCAGGAGTGGTCGGGCAGCTTTTCCCTCTTCCCATTGATGATACCATAATTCTCTGCCGTACCGGTTTTGCCACAAACATTGATCCCTTCCATCTGCGCTACCCTGGCCGTACCACTGGTGACCACATCCTGCAATCCCAACTGCACCACCTCATACATAGCCTCAGGAATCTGGGTCACCACGTGCTTCTTTTTGAAGGGGGTAAGTATCGTATCAGCATCGCCCTGTCCATCAATATCTTTCACAAAATGAGGCGTATAGTAGTATCCTTTGTTGGCAATGATGGCCATGAGGTTTGCCAGTTGGAGGGGTGTTGCCTGCATCTCTCCCTGGCCTATACCCAGAAACACATTGGTACAGGAGTTCCACGAGCCGCGGTATAGTTTGTTGTAGAAAGATGTGTCCACGATAAGGCCTTTGTCTTCACTGGGAAGATCAACCCCGAGTTTAACTCCTATTCCAAATGAATTCATGTACTGCTTCCATTTGTAATATCCGTCTTTCACATTTCCATATTGCGGATTGTCCACGGCGAGGCGGTAGATATGCGAAAAATAGGAGTTACAGGAATTCGCAAGTGCGAGGCGCAAGTTGGCTGCGTGTCCACCGCCAGCATGTGTGCATTTAATAGGTCTGCGGCACATATAATAAGCACCCCCGCAGCCTAAGCCATATTCGGGTGTGATCACGCCCTCATCGAGCGCGATCAGTGCGCCCATGGGCTTGATGGTTGAGCCCGGGGGATACTGACCCTTAATGGCCCGGTTGAACAGAGGCCTTGCCGTATCCGTGAGCAGGTAGGAAAAATTCCTCTTTCTTTCAGAACCGGTAAGCAGGTTGGGATCGTATGTAGGGCCACTTGCCATAGCAATGATACCGCCCGTCCTGGGATCGATCGCTACGGCTGCACCGAGTTTGTTGGCCAGCATTTTCTCAGCAAGCACCTGCACATCGATATCAAGGTAAGTTTGCAGGCTCCTTCCGGCAACGGCTGAGGTATCGAAAGCGCCATTCTCATAACTGCCAACCAGCCTGTTCTTATTGTCTTTGATGCGGTACTGAACACCCCGCTGGCCCATGAGGATCGTTTCGTAAAATCGCTCTATACCGGTAAGGCCCATGTAATCCCCCAACTGGTAGAAGTATTTGGTCCGTTTCAGGATGTTTGAATCCACTTCCCCGATATAACCGAGTACATGTTCGGCAGCTTTATAAGGATAAGACCTGATAGGCCGATCCTGCAAATAAAATCCGGGTTCAAACCGGTATATGTTCTCCTGCAGTTTCACAAACTTCTCCATGGGCAATGAAGCCTCAAAAACTGAGGGCCGATAGCGGCCGTTCCGTATAATGGCAGTGATCAGGCGCTGCCTGAATTCGGCCGTATCGATCCCCATGGCCTGGCAAAGCCCGAGCGTATCGATCCCTTTTAGCTGGTTCGGCAGGATCATGAGGTCATGCGTCACCGTATTCTCTAAAATGGGTTTGCCTTTGCGATCAAAGATCAAACCACGGTCCGGGTAAATGGTCTTCCTGTCCACGGCATTATCCCTGGCCTGGAGCTTATATTGGGGCGACATGACCTGCAATACAAAAAGCCTGGCTATAAGCACAACAAAGACAGCCAGGATGATCAGTCGGATTACCGTTTGACGGGATTGATTAAAAACGGGCATGGTAGATATGTAAAGATACAGGAGACCCTGAGAATTCCTACGTGGGCATGTATGGAATTAATAGTTTATTCTGATTCAGATTCCGAAATAACAGAAGGGTCCGAACTATGCCACGTTGGTACGGTATTTTGACTTCCTGACGAACAGCATTTCCGTGATCAGGATCAGCAAAAGGCTGATAGCCGAAGTAGCAAACACTTTACCCATGAAATACCAGAAATTCCCGAATTGCAGCCATTCGAGGAATACCAGGTAGATATGATGCAGCAAAGTCAGGATCAACACATATACGGCATAGGGCATGAAACCCATGCTGGTGATGGACGGTTCGGAATAACCGATCTCTGTAGCCTCCTTGGGCATCAGGATGCCAATCAAAAAGGGCCTGATATAGGCAATCAGTACGCAGGCCGCGGCATGGAGTCCGGGGGTTTTCGTAAATAAGTCAAGGGTGAGCCCAAAAACGAAACCCATGAAAGTGAGCATACCCCGTTGAATTTTAAAAGGCAACCAGAGAATGAACAGGAAATAGAGATAGGGTACCACAAACTGGTGCAATGGCGGGATCTTGTCCAGTACAAAAACCTGCAACAGGATGAAGAATGCAAACCGGATGATATTTCGCAGGAGGTTGCTCATCAGTCTTTCCGGATCTTTTTCATGAGTGAATCCATTTCAGCTTTCTGAAGGTTTTTGACCACGTACGCATGCTGCACAGAATAGAAATCCGTCGCGGTTTTCAGTTTCAGGCTGTAGGTGCTGGTACTTTTGTCTTCAAGTACCTGGGATACATACCCAACCACCTTCCCCGGGGGAAAGATGTCTGAATAAGAACTGGTCACCACGGTATCTCCTTTCTGAACTTTCACGGTCCTGGGTATATTGTTCAGGGTAACAAAACGGGGATCCTTGCCGTCCCAGATCACTTCCCCAAAGCCACCGCCCTTCTTTAGGAGTGCTACCACGCTGTTCTTTCGATGCAGGAGGCTCATGGCGACCGACATATTGGAACTAACGCTGACTACCTTACCAATGATCCCGTCAGGACCCAGCACGGCCATATTCACCCCCACACCCTGCTTTGATCCCCGGTGAATGGTCATGTAATTGTTTTGGGCATCAACCGTATTGCCAATGACCTTAGCCGGGAGATACAGAAATTTTCGGTATTGCTCGAGGGAGTCTACGCGGAAGGAATCGGTGACCAGTTGTGCCGAACTGTCCGGTACTGCATAGTCCTCTTTCAGCGCATTCAGGAGGTCAGCGTTCTGTTGCCGCAGTTTCTCGTTCTCTTTCTGAAGGCTGAAATATGTTTCAATGTTGTTGTACCTGATATAGACCCTGCCGGTGACCTCGGTAGCCACATTCATATAAGCAGCCTGGTGGAATTTATTGTAACGAAACAACATGCTCAGTGCAACCACCTGCAATAACAGGAAAAACAGCAGGTTGCTGAACCGGGCAATGAAAAGAAAAACGTTACGCATTAATTATCTCATCACGAAGGGATACCGCGAGTAATTCTTGAGGGCAATGCCTGTTCCATGTACTACACTTTTGAGCGGATCATCAGCCACATGCACAGGAAGTTTGATCTTCTGGCTCAACCTTTTGTCCAACCCCCTCAGTAAGGCTCCGCCACCAGTCAGGTACAGGCCCCTACGGTAGATGTCGGCAGCAAGCTCCGGTGGAGTGGTCTCCAAAGCCTTCAGGATGGCTTCTTCAATTTTAAAAATGGATTTATCAAGCGCTTCTGCGATCTCCTGGAAGCTGACCATGATCTGTTTGGGGATACCGGTAACGAGGTCACGGCCGTTCACCGGGATATCGTCCGGGGGTGTCTCCAGGTCCTTCATCGCTGCCCCGATCTGGATCTTGATCTGTTCTGCGGTACGCTCACCGATCAGCAGGCTATGGTAGCGCCTGAGGGCTTCCATGATATCTGCGGTAAATTCATCGCCCGCGATCCTGATCGACTGGTCGCATACGATACCTGCAAGGGCGATCACGGTAATACCGGTAGTACCACCGCCGATATCAATGATCATATTCCCAACCGGCTCTTCCACGTCTATCCCGATACCCAGCGCCGCAGCCATCGGTTCATGGAGGAGGTATACCTCTTTTGCCCCGGCCTGCTCCGCACTGTCGCGCACGGCTCTTTTCTCTACCTCGGTTATGCTGGACGGGATACAGATCATCATTCTCCAACTGGGCGGGAACAAGGGCTTTTTCGGGTAGATCATCTTGATCATTTCCCGGATCATTAGTTCGGCCGCGTTGAAATCCGCGATAACCCCGTCTTTAAGGGGCCTTACGGTGCGAATGCTCTCGTGGGTCTTTTCGTGCATCATCAGGGCCTTCTTCCCCACGGCAAGCACATTCTTGGGGTTATTCCTGTCCAACGCAACTATGGAAGGTTCGTTAACTACAATTTCGTCGTTATGTATGATAAGTGTATTGGCAGTGCCCAGGTCAATAGCAATATCTTGGGTAAACCAGTTAAATAGTCCCATTGTACAGATGATATTGGGTAGTCATTAATGGAGGCAAAATTGGCGAATTAATCCGAATAAACAACGGCCCTAATATCGATTTATTGGTGGAACTGTTAATATTTCAGCCCTATTTCTCCAATTGAGGACAAATAGTGTTTAACATCTACAGGAATTCGTACCCGATATCGGTCCTGTAGTACATTCCGTGAAAATCCAGGAACTCCATGATCATCGAAGAACGCTGCGCTGCTTTCGATACTGTTTCACCGTAAGATGTCACTGCCAGCACCCTCCCGCCATTGGTGACCACAGTGCCGTCCTCCTTTGCGGTGCCGGAGTGGAAGATGATCACATCGTCCTCGCTGAGGATATCCAGTCCGTCAATCTCATACCCTTTCTGATAATTCCCGGGGTAACCGCCGCTTACGGCTACCACTGTGGCCGCCGCCCTTGGATCGATCCTCACCTCTATTTCGGATAGCCTTTGCTGTGAGGCTGCCATAAGAAGCTCCACCAGGTCGTTCTGGAGCCTCGGGATCACCACTTCCGTTTCCGGATCGCCCATCCTGCAATTATACTCTATCACGAAAGGCTCATTGTTCACGCTGATCAGCCCAAAGAAAACGAAACCTTTATAATCAAATTTCTCCTGCTGGAGTCCTTTTACCGTAGGCTCAATGATCCTGTTGCGTACTTTCTCCATGAAAACAGCGTCCGCAAAAGGAACAGGGCTAACCGCGCCCATCCCACCGGTATTGAGACCCGTGTCGCCCTCGCCGATGCGTTTATAATCCTTAGCCTCCGGCAGCAACACGTATGACTTACCATCAACAAGCGCAAAAACACTCAGCTCAATGCCCTTGAGGAACTCTTCCACAACTACCTTCTTCCCGGCATCTCCGAACTTTGCCTGCTGGATCATCAATTCAAACTCGGCCATGGCCTCCACGTGGTTCTGGCAAATGATCACACCCTTTCCACCTGCAAGCCCGTCTGCCTTCAACACGATCGGGATGGGAAGAGAACGCAGGTATTCAACCCCTTCTTCGTAATTGCTAAGATCAAACTCACGGTATGAAGCAGTTGGAATATTATGGCGGTGCATGAAGGCTTTGGCGAATGCCTTGCTGCCTTCCAGTTGGGCAGCTTCCCTTGAAGGCCCGATCAGTGCAATATTTCGAAGTGCGGCATCAGACTTGAAATAATCGCAAATACCACTCACCAGCGGCTCTTCCGGCCCCACGATCACCAGGTCGATGTGCTCGCGCAGGCAAAGGGACTGGATGGCAAGGAAATCATTGTAGGCGATGTTCACGTTCTCTCCACACAACTCTGTGCCCGCGTTTCCCGGCGCTATGAACAACTTTCCGCATAAACTGCTTTGGCTCAGTTTCCATGCTAAAGCGTGCTCCCTGCCTCCTGAACCTAACAAAAGAATTTTTAGTGGCTCCATGTTTCCTGGTAAATACTTTATAATGCCCGATCAATAGAATCTGCCACGAAGATATATTTCTCCCTTTTTTTAACGGGTTAATTTTTTTAATTACCTATTTTCATTGCCAACAGAAGACATCATGCCAAGCACTTCACAGAAACATCCCCGGGGCCTTTATGTACTATTTGCCGTTGAAATGTGGGAGCGGTTCAACTACTATGGTATGCGGGCCATCCTTGTTTATTTTATGGCCGATGCCCTGATGTTCTCGAAACCCTTTGCTTCCAATATGTATGGAGGCTATACCAGCCTGGTCTATCTCACTCCTCTCATTGGCGGGTTTATGGCAGACAGATACTGGGGCAGTCGAAAATCGATACTGCTTGGCGCCATCACCATGGCCATTGCTGAATTCATTCTGTTCTTCTGCGCGAGCTTATATCAATCTTCCCCGGATATCTCAACCCTGCTGTTCTATACCGGGCTCGGCGTGATGATCGCGGGCAACGGATTTTTTAAACCCAACATCTCTTCCCTGGTAGGGCAATTGTACCCTGCCAATGATAAAAGGACTGATGCTGCTTATACGATCTTTTACATGGGGATCAATGTTGGCGGGATGCTGGGGCCTTTTGTGTGCGGCCTTGTTGGTAATACCGGAAATCCCTCAGATTTCAAATGGGCCTTCCTTGCTGCAGGGATCGGCATGATCCTGAGTGCCATTACCCTGAAACTGTTCGAAGACAAATACCTGGTGGATAGTAACCAAAAGCCGATTGGCGTGGTGCCCGATCACATGGCAGATGCAGCATCTCCAATAAAACATCCAACATCGCTGGTATCCATACTTTCTGTGATCGCACTGTGTGCCATGGCCATTGGCCTTTTATATGTGCATGCGGAAAAGATCTTTGATCTCAGCTATCTGCTTTTAGCCTCGCTTGCGCTCATACTCTATGTCATTTTTTCTGACAAAGCATTAACAAGGGAAGAACGGCAAAGAATCATCGCCATTTTTGTGGTTTCGTTTTTCGTGATCTTTTTCTGGAGCGCGTTTGAACAGGCAGGAGCATCATTATCCTTTTTTGCAGCGGAACAAACCGATTTGCGCATCGATCTGCTGAACTACACCATACCTCCATCCTGGTTCCAATCTTTGAATTCTGCATTTGTAGTGGCATTTGCGCCCCTGTTCGCCTTTTTATGGATTAAGTTGGGCAATAAGAACAGGGAACCGAATTCACCCATGAAGATGTCCATCGGACTTTTCCTGCTGGCCGTGGGATACGCCTGGATCGCTTTGGGGGTAAAAGACGTAGCTCCCAATGTGAAGGTGAGTATGATATGGCTCACCGGTATGTATGCCCTCCACACGTGGGGTGAACTCTGCCTCTCGCCCATCGGGATGTCGCTCGTAAACAAACTGGCACCCCTCAGGTTCGCCTCTTTGCTCATGGCAGTATGGTTCATGGCGAACGCCGCAGCCAATGTTGTAGCAGGAAAACTGAGCGCGTTATATCCGCCCGGACCGGCAGAGTTCGCTAAGGCGGGGAAAGAAGGGATTGACCTCCCCGCTATCCTGAACGGCACTATGCCCGCAACTGCTGATCAGGTCTCAAAACTGAAGGATTTGGATATCCCCTACCAGTTCAGCTCTGTCATGGGCTACCAGATCAATAACCTGTACGATTTCTTCATGCTGTTCGTCATGTTGGCCGGCACTGCCGCCATCATTCTTTTCGTGCTGAACAGGTGGCTGCTGAGGATGATGCACGGCATGAAGTAGGGGTCAGGAACGCCGGGGATCAGTACAAATCGCTATGCGCCTATTGCTCGCCGCCTGACGCTTTTTCCCTATCTTTCCCGCACCAAAATTGCTGTCATGTCGAATAAAAAATTCCAGCCGTTTGTTTCCCCTGAAACGAACATGAAAGAATTCACCATCAAATCCGTACTGGTCGGTTCTGCATTCGGTATCATCTTCGGTGCCGCCACCGTATACCTCGCCCTGAAGGCGGGTCTGACGGTTTCTGCATCCATACCCATCGCGGTGATGTCGATCGCCCTCAGCAAATTATTCCTTCGCACCACCATTCTCGAAAATAACATTATCCAGACCACCGGTTCCGCCGGGGAAAGTATCGCTGCAGGCGTTGTATTCACGCTTCCCGGTTTCCTTTTCCTAAGCGCGCCCGAAAGCGCGGACTACTTCAATTATTTCACGATCCTCACCCTTGCCATTTTTGGCGGTATCCTGGGTACCCTCATGATGATACCGCTTCGCAAGGCGCTGATCGTGAAAGAGCATGATACCCTTCCCTACCCTGAGGGCACTGCCTGTGCTTCCGTATTGAAGGCTGGCGAAAAAGGAGGCAACTTTGCACGCACCGCCTTCCTGGGTGTGGGCGTGGCCGCCGGTTATGCCTTCCTGCAGAAAATATTGCACATCGTGGCAGAGACGCCTGAGTTCATGACCAGGCAGGCCAATAAATTCTTCCCCTCCGCCAAAGTAAGCGGAGAGATCACACCCGAATACCTGGGCGTTGGTTATATCATCGGACCCAAGATCGCTGGTATCCTGGTAGCGGGAAGCGTACTCACCTGGTTTGTTTTCAATCCCCTGCTGGCCACCCTGGTGCCCTCTGACATGATCGCTACCCAACTTATAAAACTGGGTTACCTGAAAGATATCAATACAGCGGGCGGACCCGGCGGATGGGATCCTGCCAACCATGTTTTCAACGATTATGCTGTGGCTATTTATCGTGCCTATGTGCGCCAGATTGGTGCCGGCGCCGTGGCAGCGGGAGGATTTATCACCCTCTTTAAAACCATCCCCACCATCATCTCCTCATTCAAAGGAAGCGTGAGCTCATTGAAAGGCGGTAGCGAGGCGGCTGCAGTAGCCAGAACGGAAAGGGATCTTTCCATCAAGATCGTTGGATTCGGAAGTATTGCACTGATCCTGCTGATGACCATCCTGCCGCAGATTCCGGGGGACAGCATCTTAAGTAAGCTGTTGCTGGGCGTACTGGTGGTCATATTTGGCGCCTTCTTCGTTACGGTATCATCGCGTATTGTTGGACTTATCGGATCATCCAATAACCCGATCTCGGGCATGACCATCGCCACCATTATGGGTACCTGCCTGGTATTCATTTCGGTTGGTTGGACAGGCCAGTTCTACGAACCTATGGCCCTGGTAGTAGGCGGTATGATCTGCATCGCAGCGGCCAATGCAGGCGCCACATCGCAGGACCTGAAAACTGGTTATATCGTTGGGGCCACTCCAAGATACCAGCAGCTGGCCCTTTTCGTGGGCGCCATTGTTTCATCACTCGCTATTGGACTCACCGTGAAAGTACTCGACACGCCCACCCAGGAAATGCTGTCGCAGGGAATACATCACGCCATCG
Organism: Chitinophagaceae bacterium; assembly: GCA_040404045.1. Classification (GTDB taxonomy): domain Bacteria; phylum Bacteroidota; class Bacteroidia; order Chitinophagales; family Chitinophagaceae; genus Pollutibacter. Next base: position 22,554 of record JBBAJN010000008.1, on the reverse strand, counting down.
GTACAGAAAAATATTCTGCCCCGCAGGCTACCCTCATGGCCACCCTGATCAAGGGGATCCTTTCGTTTAACCTTGACTGGCAGTTTGTACTGGTAGGGGTTGCCATCGCCGTGGTCATGGAGCTTTGCGGCATCAAGGCACTCAGTTTCGCCATCGGCATTTACCTGCCCTTATCTACCACACTCCCCATCTTTATTGGTGGCGCGATCAGGGGCATGGTAGATCGTAAGCATAAAAAAGATGCAAAAACAGATGTGCAGGAAGAAGAGGACCTCAGAAAAGGCAACCTGTTCGCAACCGGACTGGTAGCCGGCGGCGCACTGGCCGGGGTGATCGTGGCCTTCCTCTCGGTGAATGAGACCATCAGTGCCGGGTTGAGCAAGATCAATTTTGAACATGCGCTTTCCGAAAGCCTCGGGCAGAACGGATATTACCTCTTAGGCACAATTGTATTCCTGCTGATGGCCTATACCCTGTTGAGGATCGGCATGAAAAAAGAGGAGCACCTGCCCTAAATAAAATCAAGGTATGGATAGGATGAGCCGAGGATCTTTTGGTCGTCGGCTCCCAGCCATTCTTTGAGGATGGTGGCATACACCTGCTTGAAATCCACCTTGTGTTTCAAGTCTCCCTCCTGGAGGTTCTGCAGGTCCGGAAGCGCGTTGAGCAAACCCTTTTTCTTCAGCCCTCCGGAAATGAAGAACATGTTGTTCGCGGTGCCATGATCCGTTCCGCCGCTGGCATTCTGTGACACCCGCCGCCCGAACTCCGAAAAGGTGAATGTCAACACATCGTTGAACCGGTTGTTGATCCTCAGATCCCCCGTAAAAGCCTTCAGGGCATCGTTGAATTCTGTAAACAATCTCTTTTGCTGCGCAGCCTGGTTAACGTGGGTATCAAAGCTGCCTAACGATACATAATAAACCTTTGTGTTGATGTCGCTGAAGATCAGTCCTGCGATCGTTTTCAATTGCTGACCCAATTGGGTGGCAGGATACTGTTTCGTGGAAGGACTCTTTTTGCTTTGGCTGAAAATATAATCTGCGGACGAGATGGTATCGGCCATTGTTTTATAGAGGTAGTCCACCGAAGTATCTTCATAATGGTCACCATGCAACCTCGAGAGCTCGCGGAAGAATTTCTCCTGGCTGCTACCATACAGGTTGGCTGGCTTCTGGAAGGCCAGGCCCTTCGACCATTCGCCTTTTAATGCAAGGCTCAACATATCGTCCAACTCCAGCACCTGCGTGGGCCTGCTGCAGCCATTACACTGTGCATCCAGGTAACGTCCCAGCCAGCCTGTGTTAATGATCTCCCTGCTGTCGCTGGCGGAATGCCAGATATCCATGCTCCTGAAATGGGACCTGTCCGGGTTGGGATACCCCACATCGTTCAGTACTGCCAGCGAGCCCTCCCCGTGCAACTCACGTAAATGGGTAAGCGAAGGATTCAACCCGGCTTCATCACTGATAGCGAGGGCCTCCTCTTTTCTGATCCCCAGGGAAGGGCGAAGCCTGTAATAGTCGTCATTTCTGAAAGGGACTACGGTATTCAACCCGTCGTTACCTCCCGAAAACTGGATCACGACCACTACCTTATTCCCAGGTGGCACCATAGCTGGTTTCTCAAAAGCTTTCAGGAAGCTGGGAACCATCAGTGTTCCCGTGGCCAGGCTTCCCATCTGAATGAATGATCGGCGTTTTATCAGCATGGTCTTTTTCTTTACATTAATTGATATTCTGGTGTACTCATCACCTGTATGGTCAGCGATCTGATATAGGCTTCCCTGCTGCTGCTGTCAGCAAATGCATTCAGCTTTTCAAGATCGATCGTACCTGGCTGCAGGAGGCCTGATGCGATAGCCATTCCCAATTGCTCCCTGGGCAGGTCACTGAACCGGTCAATATATGCGGGCCAGTCGACACGCACATTGATCCCTTTCTTTTTAGGTAACAAGGCTTCCGTCTGACCCATCATAACGTCATCATTGTCCTTGGGCCTTAGCGCGAGTGTTTCAATTTCGGGAAGCAAGCGCGGCAGCCTTAATCGATACATGAGCGAAGAACTGTCGATCCAGTTCCTGCCACCCGGCCATCCGGCGACATTTGGCGGAAAGAATAATACCTGGCCGAGTAACCGCTGGTACAGCAGCAGGGACTGCCCATTGTTGAACTCCATGGGTATCATCCGCCTTATTCCCGTGATCAGCTCCACTGGCGATTTTATTTTTGTGCCGATGTGTTTCTGCTCATAGAACATATCGGACAGGAAGATGCTTTCCATCAGTTTACCGATGTTGTACCCGGATCGGTAGAATGCTTCACTTAATGGTGTCAGCACGGATTCATCAACCTGTTCGTTGACATAGAACCTGAGGATCTTCGAGGTAATGTACCTGGCAGTCTGCTTATTCTCAAGGAGCATGCTGATCACATCATCGCCATTGAAATTTCCTGTTTTCCCAAAAATGGTTTTACTGCCTTCATCATGGAATTGCCGGCGGAAAACAAATTGGCCCGACAGGTCGAACCCCCACCCTGTGAATGCCCTGGCAGCCTCCTTGATATCCTGCTCCGTGTAATGACCGCGCCCGAGGGTGAACAACTCCATGACTTCGCGCGCAAAGTTCTCGTTAGGCTGTTTCTTCCTGTTCTGCTGGTTATTTAGAAAAGCCAGCATGGCCGCGGATTTGGACACCTGTCGGAGCAGGGTGCCAAAATCAGACAAAGCGTTCTGGCGGATCACATCCAACAATTGCTGCTGGAAAAAAACATTGATCTGGCGACAGGCGAAATGGCCATGCCAGAAAAATGCCATCTTCTCCCTCAACTGTGCTTTTGAATGGACCATTTCATTCAGCCACAACAGGTTTAGGTCTTTCAAACCCTCGTTATTCTGCTTCCTGATCTGCTGCTTTTGCTCCCTGCTGAGATCCTGCATCCGGGTTCCCATCTCCTTCGCCAATCCTTCAACAGCAGCCACTTTCATGGTCGCAGGCGCTGGTGATGAGCGCTTTACCAGTTCCCGGTAAAGAGCTTTTC
>JBBAJN010000008.1:0-19503 GCA_040404045.1 Chitinophagaceae bacterium | reverse complement strand
TTGCGGTCCATGGACAGGCTGGTGAGGTCTTCAGCAGCAGGACCAAATCCGGTGCGCCGCAACAGATGAAGATTATTTGTGAGATCGGCAGGCATAACAGAATTTGAGATTGGACTGCATTGTTCTCGTCCGGTTTAAGAGGGACCCGTTCTAAATTGATAAAAAAGAGATTAAATTAGGCTATGAACGCGAAGTCGTTGAAATACACTGCGCCATTTATTGTTTTTGTTGCAGCCATATTTGCTTTGAAGGGCCAGGGCTGGATCATCATCCTACCCCTGGTACTGGTTTGGGTGATCATCCCCATAGCGGAGATTGCCTTCCAGCCGGATGATGCCAATATGGAAGCGGCTGAAGAAGAGATCGCCAGGCAGGACCGCATTTATGATATCTGGCTCTATGCGATAGTGTTGCTGCAATATGCAGCCTTGTTTGTCTTCCTGGATTCGGTCAGGCAAAACAGCTTCAATGGCTGGGAACTGGCGGGAAAGATTCTTGTGATGGGGTTGCTTTGCGGGACATTCGGCATCAATGTAGCCCACGAACTCGGCCATCGTTCAGATAAACGCGAGCAGTTCCTCGCCAGGATCCTGCTGCTAACGTCAATGTACATGCACTTCTTCATCGAACACAACAAGGGCCATCACCGGAGGGTGTCTACACCGGAAGATCCTGCAAGTGCGCGATATGGGGAATCTGTATATGCCTTCTATATCCGCAGTATGGTTTTCTCCTACCTGTCTGCATGGCAGATCGCAGGAAGGGAGATGAAAAAAAAGGGCTTGCCAGTGCTTCACTGGAAAAATGAAATGCTCCGGTACCAACTGGTCCAGGCTGCATTTACCGCGCTGGTCTGGGTTGCCTTTGGGTGGAAGGCATGCCTGATCTTCCTGGCAGCCGCTTTTGTTGGCGCTCTATTGCTGGAAACCGTCAATTATATAGAACACTACGGCCTTGAAAGAAAAATGAAAGAAAATGGCCAGTACGAAAGGACCATGCCGGAACACAGCTGGAACAGCAACCATGTGATCGGCAGGATCGTACTGTTTGAATTATCCAGACACAGTGATCACCACTACGTTGCAAGCAGGAAATACCAGGTGCTTCGCCACCATGATGGCGCCCCGCAAATGCCCACCGGATATCCGGGCATGATGATCCTTTCGCTGGTCACCCCGGCATGGTATGCCGTGATGAATCCCAGGGTAAAAAAAATCAGGGAAGATGTTGAAGAACGTGATTGACCCGCTTACGATATCATATCGATTCCGAAATAGGGCCTCAGCACATCGGGCACCCTGATCCCGTTGGGGGTTTGATTATTCTCCAAAATGGCGGCAATGATCCTGGGCAGGGCCATAGAGCTGCCGTTCAGCGAATGCACGAGTTGGGTTTTGCCTTCGCTGTCCTTGAACCTGATCTTCATCCTGTTGGTTTGGAACGATTCAAAATTGGATACTGAACTCACTTCCAGCCACCTCTCCTGCGCAGCACTGTACACTTCAAAATCATAGGTAAGCGCAGAAGCGAATCCCATATCGCCACCGCATAGGCGAAGTATGCGATAGGGCAGCCCTAGCGACTGAACCAGTTTTTCAACGTGGAGCACCATCTCTTCCAGCACTTCATAACTGCGTGATGGGTGAACCAGTTGCACCACTTCCACTTTATCAAACTGGTGCACGCGGTTCAGGCCCCGAACATCTTTTCCAAAACTGCCGGCCTCCCGCCTGAAGCAGGGAGAGTGGGCGGTCATCATCACCGGGAGATCAGATTCCTTCAAGATCTCATCCCGGTATATATTGGTAACCGGAACTTCGGCAGTAGGGATCATATAAAAATTGTCCGCGGGCATATAATACATCTGGCCCTCCTTATCGGGCAACTGGCCCGTGCCATAGGCAGTGGCTTCGTTCACCATATAGGGCGGGATATACTCCGTGTAGCCGGCTGCCGTGTTATAGTCAAGGAAATAAGCCACCAGTGCCCTTTGCAAACGCGCGCCTTTCCCTTTGAACAATGGGAACCCACTGCCGGTGATCTTTACACCCGTTTCAAAATCCACCAGGTCATATTTCCTGATCAGGTCCCAATGGGGTACCGATCCTTCGGACAAAACCGGTATTTCTCCAGCCTGTCTGACCAATTCATTGTCTTCTGGTGAAGCACCTGCCGGAACCTTTTCAGACGGAAGATTGGGCAACTTTACCAGCATGTCGTGCAGGCTTGCATCGGCGGCGGCGAGTTCCTTTTCGAGCCCTTCGATCTCGGCCTTCAGATCGGCAACCTCCTGTTTGCGTGCTTCAGCCTCATCTTTCTTGCCCTGCGCCATCAATGCGCCGATCTCCTTGGACGCTGCATTGCGTCTGGCCAGACGCTGTTCACTGGCCGTTTGGAGGTTCCGCCGCTTATCGTCCAGCCCGATGATCTGATCCACCAAACCCGGTTCTTTAAAGTGCTTGACAGCCAGTCTTTCCAAAACCCATTCTTTCTGCTTACGGATCAGATTCACCTGCAACATGCGAAATAATTTCCGCAAAGATAATCGGTCCGGCCTAATCGTTAATTTTGCGTCATGTACATACAAGATGACCTGCAGGCAAGGTGGTGGAAGCTGGAAGAAAAACTGATGGAGCGGTTTGGGAAAAAACCCGATATGGAAACTATCCTGTTCCTGATCGGCATACAGGAGTTCGGGGACTTGCGGGATAAATTCACCAAAGAACAGAAGCAGGACCTGATGCATATTGCTGTTTGCTCCGTACTGTCGGCCAGTGGCTATTATGAGCTCGAAGGCGTTGACGGCGATGGGTGGCCGCATTTCAGGCAGTTGAAACATATTCCCGCAATGCCCCTGAAAGAACAGGAAGATTTTATCAAAGACCATGTGCTGCTTTATTTCCAGAACAACAAGGTGATATGATATGCGGATCTTTTCAGTGATCGCCCTGCTGTTGTTGCACAGCGCAGTGATGGGTCAGGCGGATATTAAGATCAAAAAAAAAGACAGGAAGAAAGATGTAACGCTGCTGACCGACAGCGGCACCATCCGGCTCAGGCTGTCGGATTCCACTCCCCTGCACCGCGACAATTTCATCCGGCTGGTCAAGCAGGGATTCTATGACAGTGTATTGTTTCACCGGGTGATGAGCAGCTTTATGATACAATCGGGCGATCCGGCCTCTAAAAGGGCTAAACCCGGAGAAAACCTTGGCAATGGTGGTCCCTCCTACACCATTCCCGCAGAATTCAGATCCTCGCTGTTTCACAGGAAGGGCGTACTGGCAGCTGCCCGGCAGGTTGACCCGGTAAACCCGCAAAAAGCGAGCAGTGGAAGCCAGTTTTACATAGTCCAGGGTAAGAAATTCACCCCTGCCGGGTTGGATTCCGTTGAAACTTACCGGTTGAACGGGCGTAAACTCCCCGCAGAGCACCGCGCCGTTTACCAGACCATTGGAGGGAGCCCGCACCTCGACCAGCAATACACCGTTTTTGGGGAAGTGGTGTCCGGGCTTGACGTTGTTGATAAGATCGCGCGGGCCAAAACCAGCCCCGATAACAGACCGTTGACGGACATCAGGATCATTAAAGCCAATTTGGTCAAAAGGACAAGGTGATGCCAATAATTTTCTTACGTCGAACTATTTTCTCCATATTTGCTACTCTAAATGTCAGCATATGAATTTTCCCGATAATCTGCGATACACAAAAGACCACGAATGGGTACTTCTGGAAGGAACTACAGCCACAGTAGGCATCACTGATTTTGCCCAGAGCGAATTGGGTGATATTGTTTACGTTGACATTGAGTCCATTGGAAGTGAACTCGCAGCCGAGTCAGTATTTGGCACGGTGGAAGCAGTAAAAACCGTAAGCGATCTTTTCCTGCCGCTTGACGGAACCGTTACAGAAAAAAATGCAGAGCTGGACGCGCAACCTGAACTGGTCAATCAGGATCCTTACGGACAAGGCTGGATGATCAAGATGACCGTGAAGGACATCTCCTCATACGGCAACCTGATGGATGCGGCTGCATACAAAGCACTTGTAGGTTAATCGTACATATGTTGAACGGGCTATTAAAGAAACCCTGGCCTTCCCTGATCTGGACGGGCCTGATCTTCTTTTTACTCACCGTCAGAACCGACAATATTCAATCTGTCCCAATCTTTGGGCTCAGGCACCTCGACAAGGTTGTACATGTTTTCTTGTTTGGGGTACTCTTTCTTTTATGGGCCAGATTCCTTGCGGGCAAAACAGCCTTGCGCCGAACACATTTACTTGGGATGTTCCTGGGAGTAACGGCTTATGGGATTGGGATGGAATTCTACCAGGACCTTTTTACCACGCGGGCCTTTGAACTGGCAGATATTTTGGCAGACACCGCGGGTGCCGCTTTGGGGATGGTTTATGTAGGGACAAAAAATAAGCCCCTATGGAAATAGGGGCCGCAACCAAAACTAACTGCTTATGAGAAAATTGTCTGTTTAATTACGAATATAAGACGTCAAATCAGGTGCCAGGGTTTACTCCCATCCTGTTAACAGAATGATAAAGGTCCCGGTCTCTCCCAACGCTCAAATCTTTTGCTACAATGCTTTATCACTTCGTTGGCGCCATTCCTGAAAAGAACTACATATATATAAACGAAGGCTGGGATGAAAAAGTTGTACTGAATATCCTAATATTCTGTGAATAGGACCGGGTCGTTATCCCGTTTACTTCATAAATCCCTTCACAAGGTCCATCAGACCTCCGCCTCCGCCACCGCCACCGGAAAGCTTAGCCATTATATCGTTCAGGTCCACATCCCCATCTCCGTCTGCATCACCGCCCTGACCCTGGAACTTGCTCAGAATACCCTGGAAATCGATCCCGGCGGCATTCCCGCCCGCAAGCGACTGCATAACGCCATTTATATCGATGCTGCTGTCGTTCGGATCGGTCACCTTTCCGGCAAATCCGGACAAAACTTCCGGAATAAGGTTCGCGCTTACCTGCTGGGCCTGGGCCGGGTTAACATTAAACTGGTTGGTAAGCTTTCCGGTGAACGACTGGACCATGTTCTGTACCATGGGATTGCTCAACAGCGAAGCTATGCCGCCGCCTGAACCACCCTGGCCGAACATTTTCATGATCTGGGAGAGCCCGCCACCGGCAAGGGCTTGCTGCAGGCCACTGGTAATGGCATTACCGGCCTCGCCGAGCACCTCATTGTTGTATTCGTTTGGAATTGCTGGGTTGTTTACAACACCTTGCTGGCCTTTCTCCTGTAGTAAATTCATTAACTGATCAAGCATAATACTGTGTTTATACCATCAAGTTAAAAACAAACTGTTACCTCAAACTAAACTACAGGAATATGAAACAATATTAATTCTGTTGGGTAAGTTTCTCTGCGTTCTCGGCGAATTGAAGGGCGTCGATCAGCGTGCCGATCTCACCGTTCAGCACCTCCCCGAGATTATACAGTGTCATCCCTATCCGGTGGTCGGTCACCCGGCCCTGGGGGAAGTTATAGGTCCTGATCTTGGCTGACCTGTCGCCTGAAGCAACGAGGCTTTTCCGGTGCCTGGAGATCTCCTCCTCCTGCTTACGCACCTGCTCTTCATACAGCTTGGTGCGCAGCATTTGCATAGCTTTCTCACGGTTTGCGAGCTGTGTACGTTCCGTCTGGCAGGTAACAACCAGCCCGGTAGGAAGGTGCGTGAGGATCACCTTGGTTTCCACCTTGTTGACGTTCTGGCCACCGGCGCCGCCACTCCTTGCGGTATCCATTTTAACTTCACTGTCCTTCACTTCCACGTCCACCTCTTCCGCTTCCGGCATTACGGCCACGGTAGCTGCACTGGTATGCACCCTGCCGCTGGCCTCGGTGTCGGGAACCCGCTGAACACGGTGGACACCGCTCTCGAATTTGAGTGTTCCATATACATCGTCACCCACCACTTCCACCTGAATCTCTTTGTAACCACCAACCGTTCCTTCGCTTTCTGAAAGTATGGCAGTTTTCCAGCCCTTTTTCTCACAATACCGCAGGTACATCCTCAATAGGTCACCCGCAAACAGCGAAGCCTCATCGCCCCCTGTGCCCGCCCGGATCTCGAGGATGGCATTCTTATCATCCTGCGGATCCTTGGGGATCAGCAGGTTCCGGATATACTTCTCCAATTCGCCCTTCTGCTCTTCAAGTCCTGCGGTCTCCAGTTTGGCGAGTTCACGCAGTTCCATATCATCACCCATCAGGGCCTCCCTGTTGAAATCGATATCATCAAGTAACCGGACATAATCATGGTAGGCCTTTACAATATGCTCCAGGCTACGGTACTCCTTGCTCATCTGGGTGAACTTCCTGTTATCGCTCACCACCTCCGGGTTGGTCAGGGCCACGCCCAGGTTATCAAACCTTGCCTTGATCGCTTCCAGTTTATCTATCATACTTTTGCCTGGTATTAAAAGGTGCGCAAAGTTACAAAATAGGACCATGGGATACGAGAAAGTTCAGGGAGATCATTTGTTCGACGGTCAAAACCTTTGGACCGGAGAAAAAGTACTGGTTCGGAATGTGAAGGGACAAAAGGTAGACATCATAAACCGCGAAGACGCGGGAGAAGATGTGCAATATGTACCCGGACTGATCACCCCCGGTTTCGTCAACGCCCATTGCCATGTTGAGCTCTCGCACCTGAAAGACGCGGTACCCCGGCATACCGGCCTGGTGCCGTTCCTGTTGCAGGTGGTCACAAAAAGGGACGCGGATGAAGCCGTTAAAAACCAGTGCATGGAGGCGGCCATCACGGAAATGAAGGAAGACGGCATCATAGCCGTTGGCGACATATGCAACACCATGGACAGCCTCCATGCCAAGGTCCATTCAGGCATGCACTGGCAGAACTTCATAGAGGTCTTGAGCATCACTGATGCGTCAGCACAGGAGAGGCTGGCACATTATGGATCTGTACTTAACGGGTTCAGAGACAAAAATGCAGGGCGGTCTTCACTGAGTCCCCATGCATCTTACACCGTCAGCAGAACCGCTTTTGAAATGATCAACGATGCCACAGAGGGCCAACTCATATCGATCCACAACCAGGAGACCCCGGCCGAAGATCATCTCTACGAAACCGGTGAAAGCGAATTCCTGAAATTGTATAAACTGTTCGGCATTGAAGCTTCACCATTTAAGGTAACAGGCAAAACCAGTATCCGGTCATACCTGCCGTATTTTAACAGGGGCCAGAAAATCATGCTGGTGCACAATACTTTCATGCCCGAAGATGATATCCAGTGGGCGAATGACTACGCAAAGAAAGCAGGGATCAGCCTGGTGTACTGCTTTTGCGTAAATGCAAACCTCTACATAGAGAACAAACTGCCCCCATTACACCAGTTTATGGATGCGGGCTGCCGGATGGTGATCGGCACAGACAGCTACAGCAGCAACACGGAACTTAAAATTTCACACGAAATTTCGACTATTCGTGCCAGTTACCCTTCCATACCGGTTGAAACGGTACTCGCCTGGGCTACTACCAACGGAGCAGAAACGCTTGGCATCGAGCCCACCTGGATGGCTGGGTCAAAGATTCTGCAAAAACCGGATTCCGCTGCCAGGGGCTAGACTTCATAAAGCGCGTGCAACACGGGGATCGACTTCAGGTTGCCGAACCCGGGCTGATGAAAAACATAGTAAGAGAGATAGGCGTCCAGCAATGCTTTGCGCTGCTCCCTGTTCAACCGCAGTTCGATGAGTTCCTCCGGATGCTGGGTTTTCAGCAGATGGGAAGTGATCTCGCTCAGCTCTTCTTCCAGGTAATTGGGATGCTGCGGCCTGCGCGAAACAAAATTGCCCTCGTGCAGGTCCAGTATGGTATTCCCGGCGCTGAATGTATCCTGTATCCTGAATCCGAAAAAATGGGCGAGGTGCAGCAGGAAATACAGAGGGAAGTTTGCCGTGACGGCCGGATTCCCTTCATCCAGTTGCGTAAACACATCCTCCAGGAATTCGTACAGTTCGGGATTGGCTTCGGGCTGGTTCAGGCATTTTTGCAATACTTCGGTGATGAATAAAGCCACTGTATTCTTGTGAATGTTCCGGTAGAGGTCATTATAGATCAAAGCCCATTTGAACTCCCGAATCCGCTGGAGACTGCTCCTGTCGTTCTGGTAAACCACCAGGTCCAGGATGGTTGCGGGCTGGAAAAGATTGGCGCGGTAGGGTTGTTTTGCGGAAGCCGTCCTGACGCCGTTGACCATGTACGACTGCATACCGAAAAGCTCGGTGTAAATCGACACCACCAGGCTCGACTCCCCGTATTTCACCGATCTCAATACCAGGCCCTTGGTTTTGTGCAGCATACTATTTTAGAAAGAAAATTTTTGTAGCCAGTTTCTCCACGTTTTGTTCGTCTGATACAATGACGAGGTAAACGCCACTGGAGGCCCTGTTGCCTTTATAGTCCCTGCCATTCCAAATGGCCTGCCCGCCAAGTGATCTGGCCTGGTAGACCAGTCTTCCATCCAGTTCAGTGATCTTCACCGTAGCATTCACCGGCAGACCCCTCACCGCTATGGTACCCCCAAAGCCGGGCGGCACCGGATTCGGGTATACAAGTACGTTACTGCCGCCTGTTTCACCTTCGGTCGCCGTGCTCCTGAAGGAACAGATCCCGGCGGACGTGGCGACAAACACTTCACCAGTGACCGGATCGATGGCCATTGAACTGATCTCATCAGCCAGCAGGGGGCTGTTTGCCTTGGTAAAACGGTAAATGATCTTATCTCCTTCCGCTGCTACCAGCCAAAGGCCATTCCTGGTGCCAACCCATTTCCTGTTGGCCCCGTCAACAGCCATAGACAGCACCTCTTCATCGCGAAACAGGAAGCCTGCGAAATTATCCTCCTGAATAATAGGGAGAATGGCTTCGCAGTTGCTGTTTACGGCTTCCTGAACACAGTTGATCACGGCAATCCCTTTATCGGTACCCACCCATATAAAACCGTTCTTGTCTTTGACCGCACAGTACACATTGTTCGACGGCAGGTTACCGTTCCCCCTGCCCTGCCTGTAATATCGCCATCGGTCGTCCCCCGTGTTATCGATGCTGCTGCCGGAATTAAAAACAAACAAACCATTCTGCTTGGGGGAGACGATCCATTTTTGACCCAGGTCGTCTATCGTGATGCCTGCCGTTGCATTCTCTGCGTGGAAGAATGGAATGGTGAACGCTTTCCAACTGCCGTCGGCTTTTTTAACCAGCAGGTTCTGGGGTGCGCCGTAATTGGAGATCCAGAGGTTCGATTCCCGGTCAGTAGCCAGGCCGCTTACCCGGTAAGAACCCGGATCACCCACTGCAGCAGCCAAAGGGGATGCCTGTTTATAGATCACCAGGGAATTGTCTTTCTTAATCTCGAGCAATCCCCCTCCATAGGAGCCCAGGTAGACAGAACCTGTAGCAGGCTGACCGGCCACAGTAATGAAATCATAGAGGCTGTCCAGGCCGGCATTCACGTACCTGTTGTAACCATCCCAGTACTGATCCTTGAGACGATAAGCGCCGTTGGGGTTGAATGTATAATTCCAGGCCTCATTCACGGTGCCAGCCGCAACCCACAGGGACCTGTCAATGAAATGCATCTGGCCAGTAGCTATATTAATGGGCGAGTTGGGAAATACTTTTTCTGCATCGGCTACGCCGGCCCGGAAAAGCCCGTTATTGAAATCTGCGATCCAGCAGTCCTGGCCCGCGAGAACGGCCTGTTTAGGAAAAGAAAGTCCTGCCGACTGATAAATGCGTACCGGGTTGGCAGAAGCATCCAGGTGTACAACCCGGCCCGTATTTCCGGATCGCTCGGATACCAGTAAGCCTTGTCCAGCGGTATCGATGGAACTGATGCCCGGGCGCTGGTAAAACAACGAGAAATTACCCCCCGTGGAAGAGAAGACCGATTGCCCCAGCAGGGCATAGACCCTGTTTCCCGAAGCAACCACATGCTGTGCCGGTCCTGCCGGAAGCGGCAGAATCTGCCAGTTCCGGAAATCTGAAGGGTCGCTGGTAAGAAGTGCCGATTTCAAACCCTCTTCCGTAGCCGCAAAAACGCGGGTTCCTGAAAAAGCAAGTCCCCAAACGGACACCTCGGCACCTGCATTCCCGATCCTCCACGTGTCCCGAACCTGGTTCTTTTTCATATCGATGACGATCACTCCCAATCCTGTTGACAGATAGGCCATGTCGCCCCTGATCGCAATACGATGGATCGTTTTATTGCCGCTGGTGCTGCTGATCCTGATGTCCGGGATATTCACCACCCGGCTGCCTTTCCAGATATCAAGATTGCTGTTCTGGTAGGCGATCACGGTATTGCCTGAAACGGGATCATGGGTCATGGCACTGACCCCGATATCGCTAAGCCCATTAACCTTAGACATCCTGGTGAATGACTCATCGGCGGGATCGTACAGGAAAACAGCATAGGGGGTGGCGCAATAGACCCCGGTACCGGACAAGGATACGTTAACGGCATTGTTCCAGGGCAGGTGCTCCCGCCACTGGCCTACCGGTGGGGGCGACTGGGCCGAAAGGGCACCCCAGCCGATGGTGAAAAGCAACAACCCCGTCCATCTCTGCATCTCCAAAATTATCATTTCGGGCGATACCATTTTGAAATCCACTGTCTGTAAAATGTTGTTTCTTTGCGGGCATGTGGAAAAACCTCGGCGAATGGATCTTACGCAACAGGCTTTGGCTGTTGATATCCCTGGCGATATTTACCCTGGTCATGGGTTGGTTCGCCTCCAAAGTTGAACTCAGCTACGATTTTGCCAAGGCAATCCCCGTAGATAACCCAAAGTATAAACAGTACCTCTCGTTCAAGGAGAAGTTTGGGGAAGATGGGAACCTCCTGACCATTGGATTCATTAATGAGGATCTCTTTACTGAACCATTCTTCAACAAGTTCCTCGAGTTTCACCAGAACCTCAAGGAAACACAAGGTGTGGAAGAGGTGATCAGCGTAGCTTCTGCGGTCACCCTCATGAAGGACGATTCCACCGAAAAATTGCAACCTGTCCAGATCTTTCCTGGCAAGGTGCGCAGCCAACAGGAACTGGACAGCCTGAGGTCCGCATTTTTGAACCTGCCGTTTTACAGGGGGCTTATGTATAACCCCAAAACCAACGCCTGGGTACTGGGCGTACGAATAAAAAAAGAGATACTCAACTCAAAGGAGCGGGATAAGATCGTACCGTTGATCTCGGAGAAAGCATATGCATTTTCCAAGGCCAACAATATCGAAGTCCATCTCAGTGGACTGCCCATGATCCGAAGTAACATTGCGGTGAGGATAGCCAATGAGATGAAGTTCTTCCTGCTTGCGTCATTGTTATTGTCGACAGTCATCCTCTTCCTGTTCTTCCGCTCGCTGAGCACAACCCTGCTTTCTTTACTCGTGGTCATCATCGGTGTAATTTTCTCGCTGGCCATTATTGTGCTGTTCGGGTATAAGATCACCTTGCTGAATGCGTTGATACCGCCATTGGTTGTAGTGATCGGCATCCCCAATTGCATTTATTTCCTGAATAAATACCATACCTCTTTCCTGGCTAAAGAACACAAACATGAGGCACTCGTTGAAATGGTGAGCCGGATGGGTATTGTTACCTTGTTTTGCAACATCACGGCCGCCATCGGGTTTGCGGTGTTCGCCCTCACAAAAAGCGCGATCCTGAAAGAGTTTGGTGCTGTTGCAGGGATCTGCATCATGGCCATATTTGTCATTTCGTTCATCCTCCTTCCATCGGCCCTGAGCTACCTGCCTCCGCCCAAGCAACGGCATCTGAATTACCTCGAGAATAAATGGCTATCGGGTATTTTAACGAAGATCGAAGTATGGGTATTCAACCATAAAAAAGTTGTTTACGCGATATCATTTGCCGTGATCGCTTTTTCTGTGGCGGGCATATTCAAGTTAAAAGCACAGGGATTCATTGTTGATGATCTACCGCAAACAGATGTGATCTACCGGGACCTGAAGTTCTTTGAAAAGAATTTCGAAGGGATTATGCCACTGGAGATTCTGGTAGATACCAAAAGAAAAAATGGATTTGCCGGCATGAAGGCCCTTCAGATCTTCGAAAAGATAGATTCCTTCAGCGCCGAGATCAATGCGAGTCCTGAAATGGCCAGGCCGCTGTCTTTAGTGGAGGGATTGAAATTTGCGAAACAGGGATTTTATGACGGCGACAGCAACAACTACACCATACCAAACAGTTTCGACGGTGCTTTCCTGGCGGATTACCTGAGGGTGAAAAAAGACACCGCTGCCAACAAAAGCAGTTTCCAGAAACTGATGGCCGCCTTCATGGACAGCAACAGGCAGGTGACCCGGATCAGCGTGAACATGGCGGATATAGGGAGTAAGCGACTACCTCTGCTGCTGGACTCACTACAGAAAAGAGCGGATCATTATTTCGACAGCACGAAATACAAAGTGGAGTTTACAGGCACCAGTGTAACCTTCCTGGAAGGAAGCAGGTTCATCATAAACGGCCTGAGGGACAGTATCATCTGGGCCTTTGTGCTGATCGCGATCTGTATGCTTTACCTGTTTAAATCGTTTCGGATCCTGATCTGCTCCCTGATCCCGAACCTGATCCCGCTGGCCCTGACGGCCGGCGTAATGGGCTGGGCAAATATCCCGCTGAAGCCATCAACGGTATTGGTGTTCAGTGTGGCACTGGGTATTGCCATTGATGTGACCATCCGGTTCCTGATCAGCTACAAACAGGACCTGCCGAGGTATAATAACGATATTAAGGAAACGGTGATGCACACCCTGAGGGGTACTGGCATTAGCATCATCTATACCTCGCTGGTGCTCATTGCAGGTTTTGTGATCTTTATGTTCAGCGGGTTTGGAGGAACCAAAGCGCTGGGTCTCCTGACCTCGTTGACCCTGCTGGCCGCAACACTGACTAACCTGATCCTGCTGCCGGTATTGCTCCTGACCATTACCTCAAAAAAGGACAGGGCATAGGAAAACCGGTTATCGAAATTTAGTCAAGCGCTACTTCTTCAGTTGCGCGAAATCATTTCAGCAACTCTGCGAGTTTAGCCTGGAGATTGGGGCCTCTCAGGTTGCTGGCTATGATCGTCCCACTGGGATCCAGCAACACATTATAAGGAATGCCATCGATACCATAGAGGGGAACCACCATACTGTCCCAGTACTTCAGATCGCTTACCTGAGCCCAGTTCAGCTGGTCGGCTTGAATAGCCTGGAGCCATGGGTCCTTGGCACGGTCCAGCGACACGCCCAGGATGGTAAAGTTCTTATCCTTGAACTGATTGTAGGCGGCAACAACATTGGGATTCTCCTGCCTGCACGGGCCGCACCAGCTGGCCCAAAAATCCACCAGCACATATTTTCCCTTGAAAGAGCTCAATGCGACCATTTTGCCATCGGGGTCAGGAAGACTAAAATCAGGAGCGGGTTTCCCAATCTGCACCGGAGCCTTCTGGCTGCTCAGGTAGTCAAAATACTCCTTCACAGTCTTCTGGACCATGGGGTGGCCTCCGAATCTTTTGGACATACTGGTCATCACGGGCTCAAAACGCTGGGCATCGATCTGGGTGCGGAGCAATGGACCTACGATGTATAATGCGATCGCAGGACTTTGTGTTGTATCTGCGTAACCCAGTAAATAATTCTCTGTCTGCCCAACATAGTCGCGAAATGTGGTCTCTGCAACTTTGGCGGCGCTATCGTTCGCCGGCGGCTCCTTCAATTTCATAGCGATAGCCCTCAGGGAATCAATGCCTGAAAGCCTGCTGTTGAAATTTGCCAATACATCCCTGAAAGCGTTGCTGTGGGCTGAGTTGGTGGAATATGTGCTGAGTGTTTTCCAGTCGGCACTCACCTGGATATCATTCCTGTCATTCACCAGCATCAGGAACTTTCCGTCCCGCTCAAACCTCAGGCGGTAGATCCCCTCCTCAGCTGCCATATCAGACTCCAGCTGAAATTTGGCGGTACCGGCATCCAGCACGGCCGTATCGAGTGTCCGCGGGGCCGCAGCATCGAGTTCGAGTATATCGAGGTATATGGTCTGCCTGGTGTCGTTATTGCTAACGGTTCCGGACACCTGCATTTTTGCCGGGTCATTACTTTTGCAGGCGGCAACAAGGAAAACAAAAACGGCTATGGCAATATTTTTCATGATCAGGATTGATTTAGTTTTTGAAGCAGTATCTCGTTGGCAAGTCGTGGATCCGCCTTCCCCTTCGACAGTTTCTTGACCTCGCCCATGAATAGACCGATCAGTCCTTTTTTCCCTTTTCGGAACTCAATGACCTTGTCGGGCATGGCGCTAATCACCGCATCGGCCCAGGCGTTGATATCTGACTGGTCAGACACCTGGATCATATTGAGTTGCTGGGCAAGGTCCTCAGGGTCTGCGCCAGCCTGGGTAACAAGAACAGGGAATAATTTAGAAGCAGCGGCGGAAAAACTGAGTTTTCCGCTGTCAAGCATACCGATCAGTTTCGCCCATTGCACGGGGGTGATATGGATGGAGCCAAGGTTGAGGTTGTTCTCATTGCAATACTGTTTGACCGGGCCGATCAACCAGTTGGATACTGCTTTGTAATTCCTCGTTTCTGCAGTAATGGCCAAGAAATAATTCACCAGTTCGTTGTCTTCCGCCAATATCCGCGCATCATACTCGGTCAGCTGGTATTCCCGGATCAATTTATTCACCCACTCTTCGGGCAGTACCGGCAATTCACGTCTGTATTGTTCTATTTGTTGATCTGTGACGATGAAAGGCGTAAGGTCGGGGTCAGGGAAATAGCGGTAATCATCTGCATCCTCTTTGGTTCGGATGGAATAGGTCACCTCCCGGTCTGCATCAAAACCCCGGGTCTCCTGTAATATGGCCTCACCCCGGTCAAGCAATGATTGTATTCGCTCTGCTTCAATGTCAATCGCTTTTCGCACATTCCGGATGGAATTCAGATTCTTCACTTCCACTTTGGTACCCAATTTCGGATCACCTTTACGTCTGAGGGAGATATTTGCATCACAACGCAGGCTACCCTCCTCCATATTCCCGTCGCACACACCTATCCAGCGAACGAGCTTACGCAATTCAGTCAGGAACGCGAATGCTTCTTCACTGCTGTTCATATCCGGTTCCGTGACGATCTCCACGAGGGGCACACCAGCCCTGTTATAGTCAACGCAGGTGATCGATGGATCTATGTCATGTATACTTTTACCGGCATCTTCTTCGAGGTGGATCCGCGTGAGGCGAACGTTCTTCACGTGATCCTGCAACCTGACCTCAATATGGCCACCTATACAAATGGGGGTAGTGTGTTGTGAGATCTGGTAGCCCTTGGGAAGGTCAGGATAGAAATAGTTCTTCCTGGCGAAGTAATTGACCCGGGCGATCTCCGAATGGCAAACCAGCCCCATCTTCACAGCATGCGCAATGGCCCGTTCATTCATTTTCGGGAGGGTGCCGGGATGCCCGAGCGTTATTGGACTCACATGGGTGTTGGGATCGGCACCGAAAGCATTCGCGTCGCCGGAGAACAATTTGGTCTCCGTCAGCAACTGGGCATGCACTTCGAGACCCACTACGAGTTCATATGTTGATGTCTCACTCATGAGAAGGCAAAACTATGAAAATAAGCGCAAGGGGCTGCAACGGAAATAGGCAACCGGACCTGCTCCGATTGCCTATTCCATATAACTATGCCGTTTATGCCTGCAGGATCTACAGATCTGCCTTTTTCAGTTTTTTCGGAACCTTCACTTCGGTGTTTACTACTGTTCCGGCGCGGTTCAGCACTACAGGGTAGGACGTTTTGTCCCGGGCCGTCTGTAATGCCGCCCTGGCCGCATCGGTATCTTTTACGCGTTTGCCATCAATACTCACGATCACATCGTTCTCTTTAATTCCGGCATTGGCAGCCAGGGAACCTTCATTCACATCCAATACCTTCACGCCGGAAGAGTCGTCCGTATCCTGGATCCGGACGCCCAACTGGGGTTTTCCATATTGGAAAAACTGCCGCTCCATTTGCCGGTCGATCGAAGGGGGAAACGGCGGTGTGGGTGCACCAGGAAAGGTCTCTCCATAAGGCATCGGTGCAAGGGGTGCAAGGGGTGCCCCCGGAGCCAGGGGCTCACCAGGCACAAATCGGAACATCCGTGCTTCAGGGGTATGGCTGCCCAGCTTCGCTTTAACCTTGCGCTCCTTCTTTTCACCAGCCTTGATGTACGACAATTCCACTTCTTCGTCCGGCTTCCTACTGCGGACAAGATCCCTGAGGGATTCCGGATCCGTTACTGCCGTGCCCGCGAATTTCGTGAGTATATCCCCTTGTTTGAGCCCTGCTTTTGCAGCTGCCGAACCTTCTGTGATCTCTTTGAGTTTCAGGCCCTTGCTGTCTTTCTCCGTAACCACTCCCAATACAGCCTGGGGCTTGCCATTTGACGGCATCATGAAGTTGTCGTCGAAGTTGAAATTAAAATCAAAATCTTCTCCGCCGAATTCAGGAGAGGTCATGATCCTCATTCTTGGCACGGTGCGTGCGAGGGGAGCCATAGCGCCTTCGAGTGCTTTTTTTCGAATAATGATGTTTTCACCATCATACTCTGTCACTGGCCTTCCATTGATGGTCACCTGGTCACCATCGATCACTATGGTCATTTTCTCTTCTGAGCCACCTTTTTTCTTAATGATCACATCCTCCGTGCGCTCTGTTTTTTCCTTTTGCTGTCCCATGGCCACGCCAGTAATAAACAGGGCGATCAGGGCGATGAAAATACTCCGGTTCATAATGCAGATTTTAATGTACGAAATGTTTAGTAGATCAAATCTAAATGAAAATTCCGGTTCTACGAAAACCTTCGCACAAAATTTTGTTAAAGACAAATGGTCATGGAAACTGTTGTTGCAGGCTTAAGATCCTTGGTTCATCCGGATAGGCTTTGGCCCTGCATACTTATCGAGGAACTGGAGCGTCTTTTCGTCAGCCTCGATCTGGTTCTGCTTCTTCAAAAAACCGTGGCCCTCATCGGGAAACAGAATACTCTCAACAGGAACTCCTTGTCTAGTCCACTAACAGGCTCCTGACTTCATCAATGACGCGCTGCAACTGGGAAGCATCCTGCCCGCCAGCCGTGGCCAGGTTCTTCTGTCCGCCACCGCCGCCTTTGATCAGGGGCGCAACTTTCTCTTTGATGATCCTGCCTGCATCGAGCTGCCTCGCGGCTACTACGGTATCTGAAATTCCAACCGCAACGGAGGGTTTACCGCCTATGTTTGCCGCCAGTACCACGAGGTGATCGTGAAGGTTATTGCGGAGGTCAAAACATATTTTCTTCAAGGCATCAGCATTCGACACTTCCACGATCTGCCCAACGAAACTCACATTATTGATGATCTCATCTTTCTGCAAAAGTTCATTGCGGATCCCCACGAGCATCCTGTTCTCCAGATTATCCAGTTTTTTCTCCAGCGCGGCTTTTTCTTCGATCAACTTTACAATGGCCTTTAAAGGATCGGCTGCCTTGAGCAGGGTCCCAACTTCCCGGACTTTGGTGATCTGCCCGGTCAGGTATTGGAGCGCCTTAGGGCCCGTCAGGGCCTCGATCCTCCGTACACCTGCAGCAACGGCAGACTCGGCATAGATATGTACCAATCCGATCATTCCCGTATGCACCACATGTGTCCCGCCACAAAGCTCTACCGAGTAGTCCGGATCGATGATCACCACACGCACCTTACTGCCGTATTTCTCACCAAACAGCGCCATGGCTCCCATAGCTATTGCTTCCTCTTTGTCCATCTCCCGGATCACCACTGGAATATTTGCACGGATCTTTTCATTCATGAGGGTTTCAATGTCACGGATCTCGTCTTCATTCAGCTTGGAGATATGTGAGAAGTCGAATCGCAGGTATTCATCATTCACCAACGACCCTTTCTGGGCCACATGTTTCCCAAGCACTTGACGCAATGCAGCATGCAATAAATGGGTTGCGGTGTGATTATACATGATGTTCAGTCTCCGCTCAGCATTCACCCTCGCATTGATCAGGGCTGCTGGATAAGCCGGCATCTTGTTGGTGAAATGAATGATCAGGTCGTTCTCTTTTTTAGTATCGGTCACTTCGATCTGCTCACCGGCAAAATCAAGTAGACCCGTATCGCCCACCTGTCCGCCACTTTCAGCATAAAAAGGAGTGCGTTCCAGTACCAGCTGGTACTGTTCCTTTCCTTTACCACTAACTTTCCTGTAACGGTTTAGCCGGGTGTTGATGTTAATATCATCATACCCCACAAAGCTGGTACCGCCTTCGGCCAATACGGTCCAGTCTTCTGCTTCAAGTGCAGTGGCTGCGCGGCTTCGCTCTTTTTGCTGCAGCATTTCCTTTTCGAATCCCGCTTCATCCACTTCAAATCCTTTCTCTTGCGCGATCAGCCTGGTTAGGTCTATCGGGAAACCGTATGTATCCAATAACTCGAAAGCAGCAGGACCTGCAATCAGTTTGGTACCGGAAGACATCACTTCGTCCATCTTCTTCAAGCCTTTTTCCAATGTCCTCAGGAAAGATTCCTCCTCTTCATGTACCACTTTGCCTACAAAATCCACCTGCTGCTGCAACTCTGGGAACACGTGGGAGAATTGCTTCGCCAACAACGGCATCAGTTTATACAACAGGGGTGATTTGCAATCCAGGTAGGTATAATAATACCTCACTGCCCTTCTCAGTATCCGGCGGATCACGTAGCCCGCGCCGGTATTGGAAGGCAATTGCCCATCGGCGATGGTGAACGCGATAGCGCGAATATGATCAGAGATCACCCTGAAAGCAATGTCTTTTCTCGAATCACTGTTGCCGTATGTCACGCCGGTGATCTTCTCCACCTCGGCAATGGTATTGGTAAACAGGTCAGTATCGTAATTGGAGGATTTACCCTGTATCACGCGCACCAACCGCTCCAGCCCCATTCCTGTATCCACATGCTTTTCCGGGAGTTGTTCTAGTGTGCCGTTCTTGAGCCTGTTGAACTGGATGAAGACATTATTCCAGATCTCGATGACCTGGGGATGATCCGCATTGACCAGGGCCTTTCCGTCCACGGCAATTCTCTCTTCCTCCGTCCGGCAGTCGACATGAATCTCTGAGCAGGGTCCGCATGGACCGGTATCACCCATCTCCCAAAAATTGTCTTTCTTGTTTCCCATCAGGATCCTTTCCGGCGCAATCCATTTCTTCCATTCCTCCATGGCTTCCTCATCCCTGGGAATACCTTCATTCACATCCCCTTCAAAAACCGTAACATAGAGGCGGTCAACCGGTATCTGATATTCCTTCGTCAGCAGTTCCCAACTCCAGGCAATGGCATCCTTCTTAAAATAATCACCGAAACTCCAGTTGCCCAGCATCTCGAACATGGTGTGGTGGTAGGTATCTACGCCGACC
>JBBAJN010000007.1:47836-61506 GCA_040404045.1 Chitinophagaceae bacterium | reverse complement strand
TTTTAGGGGGGAGGTCACTGGGACTATTGCTTTATAAGCCTTAGTACCTGCTCAAAATCGTCACCTTTCAGGCGGATCAGGTAGATACCCGGCATTAGGTCAGAAACGTCTTGATGCTGTTGTAAGGGAAGTTTTCTCAGTTCTGCGCCCGCCATGTTGAGTATGGTGATAGACCTGATCTTCCGGAAATCTGCTTTCAGGTTGAACTGTCCCCTGCCTGGATTGGGGTATACAGAGGTCTCGATCCATTTTTGTTCAAGGATTACCCTCACCACTTTCGAGTACTCAGCGTTGCCGTTGAAGTCTACTTGCCTTAGCCTGTAGAATATTCTGGTATGTCCGGCGATGCGACTGTCAGTGAATGCATATTGTTGTGGGATACTGGTGGTGCCATGACCTTTGACTGAACCGATCGGGTAGAAGTTCATACCATCATCTGAACGTTCCACGATGAAGTGGCTGTTGTTGTTTTCAGATGAGGTAGTCCAATTCAACTGTATTGCGTCGTTCATTTTTTTGGCGTCAAAACTGGTCAGCGATACAGGCAGTATGGTAAGTACTGATGAAGTAGCCAAGGTGAACATGCCATAAGCGTTTACTGTTCCGGCACTGCTTACCGAACCATTGTCACTGTTTCCGGTTGCGGCGCTGGAACCCCTGTTTGTCCACAAGCTGCCATTCCACTGAGACACTAGGAGGGTAGAGATGGACGGGATGGAATATATACTGCATGCAGCACGGTCCCATGAGAGCCTGACTCCTACATTGGAGCTTCCTGCGGTCCTGTCAAGTTGCCAATATTCACATCCGCTTATCTGCACTATGGGCGCCTGCAATGCTGAACCGGCAGTTTGGGGGATGTTGAAGTACTCAGCGCTGAATTGGTCGGTAGCCGATGCCGGGTTTGTAATAGAGATGGGCCTGTAGAAGCCGTTCTTACCTACAGGGAATGTGAAGGCCTGGTTTCCTGTCTTTCTGACAACACCATTGACGAAACTCTGGTTACTGGCGCCTGTTGCAGTACCGCCGTTAAGGATGGTCAGGTTCGCATTCTGCATCACGATCCCATTAACAAAGTTCATATTGTTAGATACAGAGATATTGCCACTGTTGAAGGAAACTCCATTCGGATTATTGATGGTCAGGTTATGGAAACTGGTGGTGCCCGATCCGGAAATCGCCGTTCCGCCATTGCCACAGGAGGTAAAGGTGACCCTGCCCAGGCCGGCAATAAAACTGCCGTTGTTGGTGAATGAACGGAAGATGAAGAGCTGGTTCGTACTGCTCACGGTGAGCGTTGCACCGTTGTTGATCGTCAGGTCATATACATTCGCGTTGGAGGTGAGTACGGGGAAATTGGGTACCCCGGAAGGAATATTCGCAGACCTGAAGCGGTCCGGCACGCCACTGCTCCAGTTGGACGGGTTGAACCAATCTGAACTGACTGCCCCCGTCCAGTTGGTGGCCATACCAGGACCATTCAGCGTAATGCTGTTGGAAGGGTATAGTGCCGAAGAGCATCCGTTCAAGGCAGGGTTGAGTTCTGCCGTGACCACGGATCCTGCCGGTAGCGATGTGTTGATATAACTGGTTGACGTACCGGACTGTACCACGGACCCATTCACTCTCCAGGTGATCAGTGGATCGGTTCCCGCGTTCTGGGTGATGGCAGTGAAGAGGCCGGCATTGGTGTTATTCACTACTACTGCATTGGTGACGGTACCACCAACGGAATTAATAGAAACATCGGCCACCAGGGGAAGTGTGGGAGCTATACTACTGATGAAAACAATACTGCCATTGCGCGCATATCGAACCGTGCCATTCTCCACACTGATCCGGAAAATGTCCCCCGTCTGGTATGGCCCGAAATTACCCCGACTGGCACCGGATTCAAATACTTCAAAAGAAGCATCGGATCTCAGGTAAACAGCATACTGGATTGTGTTGAAATTTGCGTTGGTATTGACACTACTGAGGCCTATCATCCGGAAGGTAGTGGTTTCGGCGGCAGTGAACTGCAGATAGCCATTATTGTTGACCGTGTTAATCGATGCGGCACCGCCATTCCATTGCCCGTTGGACTGGATCTTCACCAGTGAATTACCGCTGGAAGTCACGTTCAACAGGTCAGATTTCCTCCATACCACCTCTTCCGCGGCTTCGGTACATGCTGAAGATGTGGAGCCGGCGGTGATGTAGAAGTCCAGTGAGGTTGACGCTGCCTGTTGCCTGTTGGTGATGCTGTTGGATGTATAGCTGGTCAGATCACATCCGCCCAGGTTGGGTGTGAGTACACAGGTCACCACATCATTGTTGGACAGGGCGTTGTTGGTGTATGCAGGCGCGTTGGTGCCTACTGGATTACCATTCAGGAACCACTGGTAAACCGGGTTAGTGAGACTGCTGCCCACCAGTGCCCTGTAGGTACCCTGGCTGTAGTTCACCACACGCGTATCGGTTACCCTGCCATCGGTGTTGTTGATGGACACATCCACAGAGAGCGGCAGGGTGGGTGTACTCAAACTTTGGTAGATCTCAGTGCTGCCCCTGAAATACCTGACCCTTCCGTTCTCCACGGAGATCCTGAAAACATCATTGACAGCATAAGGACCAAAGTTGCCAATTGCCATGCCGGATTCGTAGATCTCAAAGCTGCCGTCATTTCGCAGGAACAGCGCATATTGAATAGTGGTGAAGTTATTGTCGATATTTGCATTGCTCAGGCCGATCATCAATGCACGATTCACGTCTGCTGCCCTGAACTGCATATAGCCTTCGGCATATACTTTATTGATGGAGAAAGCACCACCATCCCAAACGCCATTGTTCTGGATCTTCCTCAGATCTCCGCCGGTAACGGAAAGATTGTTCAGGCTGTTCCTTTCCCAACTGACCGTTTCCTCCGCCACGATACAGCCGGAAGCGGCTGCATCTGCAACAATGCTGAAGTCTATCCCGGCCGGTGCGGTGCGCCTGTTTGTGATGGTATTGGAGGCAATGGTTGATGCACTGCATCCATCCAGGTTAGGTGTCAGTACGCAGGTAACTATATCCCCATTGTTCAGGCCTGTATTGGTATATGAGGCTGCATTTGATCCAACAGGGTTGCCATTCAGGAACCACTGGAAGACCGGGTTGGTGATGTTGCTGCTGACTGTGGCGTTGAAGACGCCCTGGCTGTAATTGAAGATCCTGGCATTGGTCACCGTGCCTCCCGTAGTGGCTATGGACACATCGGCAAGAAGTGGGAGGGTAGGCGTTATGGGGCTGTTAAAGACCAGATTCCCGTTCCGGTAGTATCTTATTCTACCACCTTCCACACCTATCCTGAACTCATCACCAGCTGCGTAGGCACCGAGATTTATGCGCGCGTTGCCGGATTCGTATATTTCATAAATCCCATCGCTCCTCAGATATACAGCGTATTGAATGCTGGAGAAATTCGCATTCGCATCGGTTGAGCTGAGGCCGATCATCCTGGCTGTGTTGGTTTCTGTGGCAGTGAATACCAAATACCCTTCATCATAGACCCTGTTCAGGGACGATGCATTTCCATTCCATTGACCATTGGACTGAATTTTACGCAGATCGTTTCCGTTGGTCACTACATTATTCAGACTTACAAGGTCCCAGGACACCTGCTCTTCGGCAACCGAACATCCGGAACTGGCAGCCGTTGTGGTGATGGCAAAACTGATACCCGCCGGCGTCACCTGCCTGATGGTGATACTGTTGGATGTATATGAGTCCGATGAACAGCCGGCCAGATTGGGCTGCAGGACACAGGTAACAACGTCACTGTTGCTCAGAGCACCATTATTGTATGTGCTGGAATTGGTTCCTACCGGACTTCCATTCAAAAACCATTGGAATATAGGATTGGTAACGCCGGCATCAACCGTTGCCTGGAAACTACCTGCAGTATAGTTGCTGATACGTGCATCTCCAATGGAGCCACCAACAGTGTTGATGGATACGTCTGCCAATAGAGGGAGCGTGGGGGCAAGGGTGCTTATATACAACGGTGATCCGTTCCTGTAATACCTGACCACTCCTGCTTCCACGGCTATCTTGAACTGGTCTCCCGCCTGGTAGGTACCGAAATTCCCTCTCCCTATACCTGATTCATAGATCTCCATGATACCGTCGTTCCTGAGGTAGATCGCATACTGAATGGTAGTGAAGTTGGCATCGGGGTCGGTTGAACTGAGCCCGGCCATACGTGATGTATTGGTTTCC
Organism: Chitinophagaceae bacterium; assembly: GCA_040404045.1. Classification (GTDB taxonomy): domain Bacteria; phylum Bacteroidota; class Bacteroidia; order Chitinophagales; family Chitinophagaceae; genus Pollutibacter. Next base: position 57,264 of record JBBAJN010000007.1, on the reverse strand, counting down.
TGTGCGGTAAAGGTGAAGGAGCCTTCACTGAATACCCTGTTTACAGATGATGCGCCTGCGGACCATGATCCCGGACTCTGCACGCGAACCAGGCTATTGCCTGTAGCCCTGGCATTTCGAAGGCTCTGCATATTCCAGCTTACCGTTTCTTCTGCTATACTGCAACTTGCTGGTGAGGCTACGGTGCTCACGGTGAAGTTGATCCCGGTGCCCGCGGCATTGGTGGTATTGACGATTTTGTTGGAACTATAGGTGATGCCTGTACAGCCGTTCACGCCAGGCTGCATGGTGAAATAGAGTTCATCGTTTTGTTGAAGGTTACCATTGGTATAGGTGAGATTGGTCCCTACAGGTGTTCCATTCAGGAACCATTGGACGGATGGATTGGGCAATGATGAGCCGATGCCTGCACTGAAATTTCCATTGGAGTAATTCACAACCTTCAGTCCCTTTACTGAACTGCCAATGGTGTGCAGGGAAACATCGACCAATAGCGGGAGTGATGGCGCCGTAGGGCTGAAGAATACAAGGGTCCCATTTCTGTAATAACGTACGGATCCGCTTTCAACCGCGATCCTGAACTGGTCGCCCACCTGGTAGCTGCCAAGGTTGGCCCTGCTGGCTCCTGATTCATAGATCTCCCAAATGCCATCGCTGCGCAGATAGATCGCATATTGTATCGAGGTAAAGCTTGAGTTACCAGCACTGTTGCTCAGGCCGATCATTTTGGCCCTGTTGATTTCATCGGTTGAAAAGCTGATATATCCTTCTCCATGTATGGTGTTTACTGATGCTGCACCGCCATCCCAGTTGTTGGTTTGGATCTTGAAAAGGTCCGAACCCTGTATGCGCAGATTATTGAGCGTAGACCTGTCCCAAACCACTTCTGTCTCTGCAAGATTGCAGGCAATGGATGATGGCAGGGCCTGGGCTGTAATGTTAAAGATATCTTGTTGCGCGGCAGGGATGATCCTGATCCTGTTGGTCTGAACGAAAGTTACACCGCAGATGCCGGTATATGCAACCGTGGTTTCAAGGATATCACCCTGTTGGATCGCAGGGTTGGAATAGGATGCATTGCTTCCCTGTGGATTTCCATTGAGCCTCCACTCATATCCGGAAGGAGTTGCACCTGCTACGGTGAGTTGAAAATCGCCGGTGGTTAGGTTAGCCACCACCGGTTCTGTAAGCGTTCCGCCAGTAGTGTTGATGCTGGCATCCACGATCAGCGGCAGCGCGGGTAATGTGGTGCTGTTGAATACCAGCACATTATTCCGGTAGTATCTGATCCGGCCATTTTCAACGGTGATACGGAATTTGTCCCCGCTTTGGTAATTGCCGAAATTCCCCCTTCCCATACCTGATTCATAGATCTCCCATGCCCCATCACTGCGCAGGAATACGGCATATTGAATGCCAGTGAAATTGGCGTCCGTATTGCTGTTGCTGAGGCCAATCATCCTTGCCGTATTGGTCTCGGATGCCGTGAATTCAAAATAACCGTTATCATGCACCCTGTTCAGGGAAGCTCCGCCCCCATTCCATCCTGAGTTCTCGTTCACCCTCTTGAGAGTGCTTCCCAGGGCAGAGGTATTCAGCAAGTCACCATTGTTCCATATCACTGTTTCCTCTGCATATAAACAGGCAGCCGCCACATTGTTACTGCCAATGGATGCGCTGGCTTCGGCGGTGTTGGCAATGGAAAAATACGAGGTTTGGCTGCATTGTACCGCCTGTTGTTCTGTTGTGGACAGCGCTGTTCCGAAAGCAATGAATTCACCAGCCACCATGTCAACAGTATATGTCGCGGGGCTGAATGCCACGGTGCCTATGGAAATGCTGTTTCCCGCCACTGTGCTAACCGCGAGCGGCAGCGACTGGGTAAAGGTTTGCTGATCCCTGCGAAGGGTTACGGATTGCCCGGACTGTATTGCAGAGAATACATGGGCGCTGCCCTCAAGGTCCCAGGTGACCGTGGATGTAGGAATGTCGTTTGCCCAGGTGCCATAACCCATAGTGGATGAATTTCCTTGACGGTATAACAACCTCGACCTGGTGCTGGAACCACCGGCACCCAGAGCAAAGGGTATATCCTGCGTATTGTTTCCTCCAGTCATTCTACCTGCCATGAACATGGATGTATTGGCTAGCCCGGCTATATTGGTGGCTGTAGTGAGGATAAGAAATCTGCCCGGGCTATTATTGAATGCTATTGCCGGGACTTCGTTTTGCCTGATAACCTGGCCATTAACAACGATTTGCGGCTGGTTGGCCATTGCAGCCTGAACCACATGGTTATTGTTCCCGCTCTGGTCATACCATGTGCTGACAAATGCGGAACCCGTACCGGTGAAACTTTTCAAGGTTACGGTATCCAGGTCTCCCGAGGAAAGGAAGGCGATATTCTGTTCGGTGTTATCAGAGGACCTCCGTATCCTTATGGCCGGTCCTGTGTATGTCGAAGAAAGTTTTCTTATGCTATATGCCCCAACAGAAGGTGTTGAGGGGCCGAGTCCAATCTGGTCCAGGGTGTTCTGGGCGGAGACTGGTTCCAATAAAAAAATAAAGGCTACGCCAAGCATTAATATCCTGATCATAATGTGGTAGGTTATATGATATGACATAACTAATTGAGTTACATCTTGGGCTAAACGGTGTTTTTCTTGGTTAATTGTTGGAAAACCTCAATTTTTTTGTGCTTTTTTCGGATGCAATAAGTATGTGTAACAATACGATACGCCGGCGCTTCTGTATTTGTTCTATGTTTACCTGCTGTCTTTTCGGAGTGGGAGCAGGCGCATGGCAGCCCCGGAAGTTTTGCATTTAACACCTGCATAGCATGCATGCGTACCGGAAAGGCACGGTGGATCGCAAATAGAGATTTCAATAATTGGCGAAACGTTTACATAGCCGGTTTCCCGGTAACGCTTTTTCAAGTTGGTTTTCGGTTTATAAAAGCATCATGATGTGGATCCTAGCCACTTTACGCTATTAGCAGCTGCTTCGCTCAGTTTTGATCAACAGTACTTTCCGCATTTTTTATCGCATCCCCCGCTCAGTCCGGACGGTAGAATTCTCGTTTGAAGGTGATATCTCTGGAAAGCAAACTTGAACGATGGTGTAGCGTCCAGGCTTACCGCTATGTAGGGGTACTAGACCTCTGCAAGGTTTTCAACTGACGGAAAGTGGATCGCGTTCACGGAAAGGCAGTTTGGGAATGGCGATGTATTCATCATCCCTACGGAAGCTGCCTAATGTACCTGATACCAAACGCAAATATTTACTTAGCAACCTGATCTTTTCGTCTCCAAAGTTGGGAGTATAATAGTTTGTATTTCCCTATATTTGCAACAATGTTGCAAATATATCCCATTTGTTGCGTCCCCATCCTTTGGGCTCCGCGAGCTTTGGGGGTATGGAAAATCAAAAACTGGTGTATGATCAAGCACGGTAAAGCCGATATCGTTGGAATTCTAGGGTCCTCGTTTTGCCTGGTTCATTGCATTGCTACTCCCATTTTGATTTCTATAAGCAGTGTTTTGTTCACCAATCCCTATATCAAGTATGTTTTTATATTGATCGCATTTGGATCTGTGTATAAGGCAACAGAATCCGTTAAGAATGTAAAGACCGGGGTATTGCTCTGGGGATCATTCATGGGATTTTTATTTTCAACATTGTTCCATGAAGAATATCACTGGCTTCATGATGCCAGCGTTGTGTTTTCTTGCCTGCTCATCCTTGGACATATCCAGAATATCCGGCAATGCAGTAAATGTTCCATTGATCCGGAGAATTGAATAGTAACATCAAACTGGTTTTCACAATATGGAAATGAATATGGAAAAAAAATTGCCTGTTACCGTTTTGAGCGGCTTTCTAGGAGCTGGAAAAACAAGTTTGCTGAATCATGTTTTGCACAACAAAGAAGGGCTTAAAGTAGCTGTTATTGTTAACGACATGAGTGAAGTGAATGTAGATGCCAGACTGGTGGAGGATCAACACACATTGTCGCGAACAGATGAAAAATTAGTGGAGATGAGCAATGGGTGCATTTGTTGTACACTTCGTGAAGACCTGATGATTGAAGTGGAAAAATTAGCGAAAGAGGGCCGGTTTGATTATTTACTTATCGAAAGTACCGGCATCAGTGAACCCGTACCTGTTGCGCAAACATTTTCGTTCGTAGATGATGAGAAAGGGATCGACCTCTCCAGGTTCAGTTATATCGACACCATGGTTACCGTAGTGGATTGTTTTAATTTTTTCAAGGATTTTGGCACCAATGAAATATTGAAAGACCGCAATCTTACTGATATAGAAGGGGATTACAGGACAATTGTAAACCTCCTGACTGACCAAATTGAGTTTGCTAATGTTATAATCCTGAATAAGACCGATTTGGTGGATGAGCATACTGTTGGTCTTTTGAAAGCAGCAGTTCACAAACTTAATCCCGGAGCAAGGATCATTCCCGCTCATTTTGGGAAAGTGGCTCCGAAGGAAATTTTGCATACGAAGCTGTTTGATTTTGAGGAAGCACAAAGTTCAGCAGGATGGCAGAAGGAACTGGAGGCCGAGGGCCATACGCCGGAAACTGAAGAGTACGGCATCAGTTCTTTTGTGTACCGGAATCAGAAGCCTTTCCATCCAGAGAGGTTATGGAACTACCTGAACAATGAATACCCGTCTGGCGTGATCAGGTCCAAGGGTTTGTTTTGGTTGGCCTCCCGTCCTGACGACGCTTTGAATTTTTCCCAGGCAGGAGGATCTTCCCGATTGGAGAAGGCTGGGGTCTGGTGGTGTTCCATGTCGTACAACGAAAGGATACAGCATCCCGATTTCGTTTACAATAAGGAATATATTGAAAGCAAGTGGAGTAAGCAATGGGGTGATCGTATGAATGAGTTGGTGTTTATTGGGCAGGACATGGATAAAGAGCAAATGGTGAGCGATCTTGATTCATGCCTGTTGCAGGATAATGAGGTAGAAATATTTGAGAAGAAAGGAAAATTTGTTGACCCGTTTCCGGTGTAGATGGGCTGGTTATCCTGTGTGGTTCAAACCTGGATCCGTACAAGTGAATGGTAGTTTGTATTTTTTTATTTTTACTGAATGAATAGACAAATTCTCTGCCTGTTGTTTTTCTTTTTTTTCGTATCCGGTACTATACTTGCTCAGGAAACCACTAACAGAGTTGCTACCCGGCCTGTTCGTTTTTTAGTGGATGCTGCGTTGGAATTAGGTGGCGATGAGGTGGCAGAAGTGTACTTTACCAATGGTAATACACAATCGGTGAAGGCGGGGCAGGGTGGATCTATAGCTGTTGGTGCCCAGTTCAGGTTTTTCAATTCAGACAAATTACTCGTCAGATCTACGGTAGGAATAAAGTACGTGACTACAGCAGCCGATAATGTGCATATAAGGCTTACCAGGATCCCTATCCATCTTACCGCTAATTGGATGGTTGCCAGAAAGCTTCGGCTTGGTGTTGGTGTAGCAACACACCAATCCATCAGGTTCAAAGCCGATGGTATTGGAGACAATATCAAATTTGATCCTGCAACAGGACCACTGTTCGAACTTGCCTATGGTGGGGTTGGACTTCGATATACCTTGATGAAGTATAAAGACAACGCGAATTATACGTACTCGGCGAATGCCATCGGTGTAAGTTTTTCTTTGGTCTTTCCAAACAAAAACTAAGTGAACTTCAGAAGCGGGTTTCCCTAACCATCCGGTACACACAGTTCATTTTGACAGGCTCGCCGTAGTAGGCCACTTCTTCAATGCCGATCAGCTCGGCGCCCAGTTTCTCCATCGCCCTGCGGGATCGTAGGTTTTGCTCACCCACATGGAAAAGGACCTGTTCCACAAATTGAAAAGCATGGTCCAGCATTAATTGCTTGGTGGCGGCATTATGGCCCATACCCCAAACTACCCGTGAGAAAAAAGTATAACCGATCATCACCGAACTCTTTTCAGGGTGATGATCATAGTAACGGGTACACCCTATAATGTTTCCCGACACCATATCCCTGATCAGGAATGCTCCGCCGGATTCCATCGCACCCTTGAAATAATTCCGGAATACCTCCTCTTTATATCGGTCAGGGTTGGGATGCTGCGCCCAGATCATAGGGTCAGATGCAACGGCATAGAGCTGATCGAAGTCGGACTCGTCCAGCGGCGAGAGGCTGACCATTGAATCCCTGAGATTTGTGGGTTGAAATTCGAACATGCCTTCAAAGCTAAGCGTTCTGTGATTACAATACGCCGGGTGTTCACGTCACGTTTATTTATAGTGAAAATCCCTCTTATAGTTCTTTTTTTCACTTAACAAAGTGCCGATAATGGTAATAATTTGCTTTTGTAAAGTAAATAATATTTTACCTTTAACATGAAGTGTTCAGAAGCTTATCGAATATTGCTTAAGGATGGCTGGTATCCAATTTCTCAAACTGGTTCACATGTGAAACTCAAGCATGCTTCGAGGATAGGGATAATTATATTTCCCAATCATGGTAGCCAGGAACTTGGAAAAGGGTTGCAGAAAAAGTTATTTAAAAGAGCAGGTATAAAACTTTGATTTGATGAAACGTTTGAATAAGAAAATTTCGGTTGTTATCGAGAAAACCAGAACCGGATATTCTGCATTTGTGGAGGACCTGGATGTGTTTACGACAGGTAAGGACATTCCTTCACTCCACGCTAACTTGTTGGAAGCACTGAATTTGGCTTTCAATGATACCGGAAAGGAAGTAACAGCTGATAATCTTAAACTCAGACTTGACTTAAGGCAGTTTTTTCAGTTTTACAGGGTGCTCAATTCAAGTTTCCTGGCGGAAAGAATTGGGATGAATCCCAGTTTACTTTCTCAATATGTCCGCGGCAAGAAGCAACCCTCTCCAAAGCAAACAGAAAAGATCATTCAGGGTATTCAAACAATCGGGAAGGAGTTATCCGGTCTGACGCTTTTATGAACGTTTTACCGATCTCTTTTTCGCGCCATTTCCGTATCATTACACCCTTAAAGCTTTGATTATGCGTTTTTCTCGGACCCTTGTGGTTGTAACTGTTGCGACCAGTATTTTTTCTGCTCCCCTTTTCGCACAGCAAGACCCGATCGTTTCGGCCATCGTTAAAGAGGCCACAGAAAATTCGCAGCTCACGCGCATGAGTCATGAGTTGATGGATGGCGTTGGCCCCAGGCTGGTAGGCTCATCAAAGATGGTTCAAGCCAGTGACTGGGCCATCGCCCAATACAAGCAATATGGCATTGAAGCCAGGCGTGAGAACTATGGTACCTGGAGGGGATGGGATCGCGGTGTGACCCATGTTGACATGATCAGCCCCTGGGTGAAGTCGCTGGAGGCTACCCAGCTTGCTTTTTCACCTTCCACCAAAAAGCCCGTGAAGGCAAGTACCATTATCCTCGCCGATGTGGCGGACTCCCTGGCCTTCCAGCAGTGGCTGCCCAACGTGAAAGGCAAATTCGTACTGGTTTCCATGCAGCAGCCCACGGGCCGGCCTGACTATAACTGGAAAGAATTCGCTACTAAAGCATCCTTCGAAAAAATGCAAAAGGAAAGACAGGCCGCTACGGAGGCTTGGCGGAAACGCATCAGCAAAACAGGGTACAATAGCCGCCAGCTTGCGTTGGCCCTCGAGAAAGCAGGTGCAGCTGGCATCATTGGCAGCAACTGGAGCCAGGGCTTCGGGGTGAACAAGATCTTCGATGCTTCCACTAAAAAGATCCCCACCATCGATATGATGCTCGAGGACTATGGTCTGGTATACCGACTTACCGAATCGGGTAGAGCCCCGGTGATCAGTGTACTGGCAAAGTCTAAAGAACTGGGTGAAGTGCCCACGTTCAATACCCTCGCGGAGATCAAGGGTACCGAGAAGCCAAACGAATATGTGATGCTGTCGGCCCATTTCGACTCATGGGATGGCGCTACCGGCGCAACCGATAATGGTACAGGTACGATGGTGATGATGGAGGCCATGCGTATCCTTAAGAAAGTATATCCCAATCCTAAACGCACCATCCTCGTTGGCCACTGGGGCAGTGAGGAGCAGGGCCTTAACGGCTCGCGCGCTTTCGTGGAGGATCATCCGGAGATCGTGAGTAACCTGCAGGCGCTGTTCAACCAGGATAATGGCACGGGCCGCGTCGTGAATATGGGCGGGTCAGGGTATGCCAATGCGAAAGATTATTTAGGACGATGGCTTGCTGCCGTGCCCGGAGAGTATAAGGATTCGATCAAGACAAGTTTCCCCGGATCACCAGCCGGTGGCGGTTCCGATCATGCCTCTTTTGTGGCGGTAAACGCGCCCGGCTTTTCATTGAGTTCGTTGAACTGGTCTTACTTCAGCTATACCTGGCATACCAATAGGGATACGTACGACAAGATCGTATTCGATGACCTGCGCAACAACGCCATCCTGACGGCAATTCTTGTTTACATGGCTTGTGAGGATCCCCAGCGGACTTCAACGGAAAGAGCTGTTCTCCCCACGAACGGCAACCAGCAAAATGGCCAGCGCTGGCCCACACAGGTGAAATCCAAGCGCAGGGGTGGGTATGATAACTAAATTTGCATATGCATAGTTATATCGTCAACGCAACGATCCAGGTGATCCCGCTCGCGCAGGACAGGCATCCCTATGAATGGGTAGATATCGCTATTGAAGCCATTGTGGAAGCCGGCATCCAAACCTACGAAGTCAGGGCATTCGCCACGGAACTGGAAGGCAGCTATGAACAGGTCACAAAGGTTTACCACGCCGTCAATGAGCGTTTACTAAACCGCGAATGCCCCGAATGGATCACCAACCTGCAGATACAGATCCGTTCCAAAGGGGATATGCCGGCCAGTGAAAAGACGGAGAAATATCGATAGGGCACCCTCCACTATGTGACATTTCTCACTGCTCTTCTCTCCCAAAAGTTGAAATTTTGCGTATGGACCATGCGCTGAAACAACACTGGGAAACCATCTATTCCACCAGGAGGCCCGATGAGGTCAGCTGGACACAGCGCGTGCCTGACATCTCCCTGGAGTTTATCTATAAGGCCAAGCTCCCCAAGGATGCGCGGATCATTGACATTGGCGGGGGCGACAGTAAACTGGTCGATTTTCTGCTCGAAGAAGGTTACACCAATATTTCTGTATTGGATATTTCTGAAGCGGCCATTGAAAGGGCGAAGCAACGCCTCGGTGATCACGCAGACCAAGTGACTTGGATCGTTGCGGATATACTGGACTTCCGGCCAACGCAGTCCTACGATCTCTGGCATGATCGGGCTGCTTTCCATTTCCAAACGGATGAAGCGAGGATCAACCGCTATTTAGACATCGTTAAACATGCCGGTCAAGGCATGGTGATCATCGGGACATTTTCAGTTGATGGTCCGAAGA